>CADDZO010000053.1 GCA_902812395.1 bacterium
CCAGGATCAGCCGGCCGGCGGGGCGCGCGGGAACTGGGAGTTTGCCTTCCCGGAACCAGCGGTAGGCAGTCATGGGATGAACGCCTTGTTGCCGCGCCCACTCCTTCAAGGTCACCCCTACATACTACCATAGGTTTAAACGCCAACAGTTACCGACCCCACGCGGGCGGGTCGGGCCAGCACCTGTGCTTGCCGGCCGATGGCTGCACGGCACAGGCATGGCCGATGCCGGTGGCGATGGTCGGAGATGGCGCCAACGGCTCGGCGCAAACCAGGCCGGTCCCCCTGTAGCCGGACCAGGTGCCGCCACCGGGGAGCACGCGATCGGACCGTAGCGAGGCTCTCAGCGCTTGCCGGACGCCGAGGCGAAGCATCGGCCCGCGGCCGGCCGGGCGACGCGTGCCGGTCACAATCGAGACCGATGAGAATCTGGACTTTCCTGATCGGGCAGCGAGTCGGGCCCCGGCCCGACTTCGAGGAGATCTACCGGGAGTTGCTCGGTGACGCGGAGCGGGCAGAGCAGCTCGGGTACCACGGCGTGCTCATCGCCGAGCACCATTTCACCGGCTACTGCGCCATCCCCAACCCGCTGATGCTGGCGGCGGCCATCGGCCAACGCACCCGTCGGATCCGGATCGGCACGGCGGTGATCGTGCTCCCCCTGCACCACCCGGTGCGGCTGGCGGAGAACATCGCCCAGGCCGACCAGCTAACCTGCGGCCGGCTTGAGCTCGGCTTCGGCCGGGGCTACTCCGCTTACGAGTTCACCCCCTTCGGGCAGGATCTGGCCTCCTCGGCGACCATCGTGGCCGAGGCCCTGGACGTGCTGGAGAAGCTCTGGAGCGGCCCGGATGTCGCCAACCCGGACGGGCGCTGGCCCTTCCCGGCGCTGACCGTGACCCCCCGCCCGGTCCAGCGGCCGCGGCCACCGGCCTGGTACGCCTGCGGCTCGGCCAGCTCGTTCGGGGTCGCCCTGGACCGCGGACTCTTCCCGTTCATCGCGGTCGGGGTCCGGGGGCGCGGCTTCGTCGAGCAATATCGCTGGACCTTCGAGGAGGAGTGTCGGCGCCGCGGCATCGATGCCTCGACGCTTCGGTTCGGGGCCCAGTTGCTGGCCCACCACGGCTCCGAGCCGGGGGAGGTCGAGCGGGGTGCCCGGGCCGCGCGGCTCATGTATCGGATGAGCAGCCGACTGATGGCCGGCACGCAGCGGGTCCGTGGAGGACTGGTCGACCTCAGTGGGACCGAGCCCTCGGCGGACGTGCCCACCGAGCAGATCGTCTCGGGCTCGCTGCTGGGGGACGACGACCACGTCCGCCGACAGCTGGCCTGGCTGGAGGACATCGGGGTGACGGACCTGTCCCTGAACTTCCGCTACGGCGACATCGATACCGCCTCCGTCCATCGGTCCATGGAGAGGGTGGCGGAGCTGGCCGGGCTGAAGACGGCTCAGAGCTAACACCGCCTCTACCACGGCTGGGACGGTCGGGATCGGGCCGTCGGCCTTGCGATCCCGATCCTGGGATGGCCGCCGGCAGCCGGGGGCGCCGGTCAGGGGCTCGGCTGCCACCGTGTCACCAAGCTTGCCCGGCGGCACCGCTCGCGGGCCCCCGTGGCGGAGCTGTCCGGCGGAACGCGGGGAAGGGGCGGCGATGCGGTCGAGACGGTCGGTGGACCGGTTGTTGCTTGCCCCTAAGCGTCCGGCCCGGCACCCCCGGCGCTAGGCATCGGTGATCCGGGCGCCGACCAGGATCCGTAGTGATGGCATGAGGAGTCGCGGTGGGGGCATCTGTGCCTGGCTCCGCCCGGCCCCTGGCTGCAGAGGGCGACTGCCCTGACGGTGCCCCCTCGATGCTGCGGTTACCGATGCCGCCCCGGAGGATGGGTGAATCGGGCCGACGAGGGATCACGGTGGGACGCGGCATCCCTCGGACCGATACCGGGCGGGTGCCGCTCTCACTGCCGATACTGGACCGGGGATCGATGAGTCCTTGAGGCCGCCGGGGTTGAGGCCGGCTGTCGGTGCTGGTCGCGACCGCGATCAGCCGGTGGTCTGGGCAGCGGGTGATTCGGCGCATCCTAGCGGGGTGGGACACCGCCGCATGGCCGATCTCACCGATGCGGGAGTCGCCCAGCGCCTGGCAGCCGGCGATCTGGAGGCGCTGGCCGAGATCTACGCACGCTACGGTGACCTCGCCTTCTCGGTGGCGCTGAGCATCGTCGGTGATCCCGCCCGGGCCGAGGACGTCGTGCAGGAGTCGTTCCTCAGGCTGTGGCGCAACGCCGGCCGCTTCGATCCGGGGCGGGGGTCGGTGCGGGCCTGGCTCACTACCATCGCCCGGCGCCAGGCTCTGGAGACGCACCGGGGCCGGGCCGGCCAGGAGCGCCGGGAGCTGGATCTGGACCAGGCGGCTGCGCTGGCCGGCGCCCGTGACCCATGGTGTGAGGTGTCGGTCTCCATGGCCCGCGCCACGGTCCGAGAGGCGTTGTCGTCGCTGCCACTGGAGCAGCGGCGCGTGATCGAGCTCGCGTATTTCGGCGGCCTGACCTGCCGTGAGATCGCCGAGATCACCCGAGCACCGCTGGGAACCGTGAAGGGTCGGATGCGCCTGGGCATGGAGAAGCTGCACGCCTGCCTAGAGGGGCGGAGGTTCGAGCTGGATGCCTGAGGACACCGCTCGAGACTCGGTGGTCGCGTACGCGCTCGGAGCGCTCGACCCTGAGCAGGTGGACGCGGTTCTGGCCCACCTGGAGGTGTGCGCGGACTGCAGGGCGCTGGAGCGACGGATGCGCTGGACAGCGTCGCTGCTGCCCTTTGCCGCCGACGCAGCGCGGGCCCCCGAGGGCCTGGTCGACCGCATCCTGGCCGCGGCGGCGACCGAGCCGCGCCGACCTGCGACGGTGCCACTGCCCTCGGCCGGACGTCGGTCGGGCGGCCTCTGGCGCGCGCTGGCCGCGGCGCTGGCCGCGGCGGTGGTGGCAATCGGAGGCTGGAGCGTCTACCTCGGGGTCCAGGTGCACCAGCTGTCGTCGGCCCAACCGCGCACCTCGGTGTTGCATGCTGGCCGGGCCCTGGCCGGGGCGCGGGGCGAGGTGTTCTGGCTGCCCGGCCAGCGGACAGCTCTGGTCGAGTTCCAGCAGCTGCCCCCGATCCCGACCGACCAGGTCTACGAACTCTGGTTGGGCACGGCCGATGGCCGTCTCCAGCCGGCCGGTGTCTTCAAGCCGGAGGCGGGTGGCTCCCGGCTCCTGGTCCTGAACCGGGACCTGGGCGGCTACCGCCTGATTGCGCTCACGGTGGAGCCCGGCCCGGACGGCACCACCGCGCCCACCGAGGCGCCCCGGATGACCGGAACCCTGGGCTGATCTTGCTACCGGCTGATCCCAAAGGCCGACTGCTTCCGTACGAGATGTGACTGCGCGCGCGGCAGATTCATCGAGGAGGTGGAACCGATCGTGGAACTCGAACATCTCGAGTTCATCGAACGCGTCAACGCCAAGCGGTTTAAGGACACCGTGTCGCGGCGCCGTTTCATGGCCGGCATCCTGGCAGCGAGCGGAGGTGCGGCCGGCATCGCCGCCATCGCCACGGGTCCCGCTGCGCTCGCCGACTCGACCTCTACCATCATCAACACCGCCATCACGGCTGAGGCGCTGGCCGTGACCTATCTGGGCGCGGCGCTGGCGAACGCGTACGCGAACGCCACCGGCACCGATGCCACGGTGAAGGCGATCCTGACCGCGGCCCGGGCCGAGGAGCAAGACCACTACACTTACCTGCAGGCCGCGGGTGCCAAGCCTCTGACGCTCACCTTCACTGTGCCCAGCTCCGCGAATCCGGCGGACAAGAACGCCGTCCTGCAGACGGTGGCTGCGGCCGAGGGTCTCTTCGTCAACGCCTATCTGGCGGCCACCGCCCAGTTCGCTTCAGGCGGCAACTACAAGCTGGCCACCGTTGCCGCATCAATCATGGGAGTTGAGGCGGAGCACCGAGCTCTGGCCAGGGCGGCCCTGGTACTGGGCGGCAACACCAGCTACGCGCCGCCCAACAACGTTGCCTTCGAGCAAGCGCCGTTGCCATCGGTGTCGGCCGTGGGCCAGCAACTTCAGCAGCTCGGTTTCATCGGCGGCACCGGGACCTCGGCCACCTACCCGGGGCCGGGCAGCATCGACAGCACCGGTGTCAGCGGTACCGTCCCGCCCAGCATCACCCCCGAGGTCGGAATGCCGTCAACCGGCGTGAATCCGCAGCCGGATGGGGTCAATTTGCCCAGCGCCTTGGCCGGGCTGGCGCTGGGGGGTGGATCCGCTGCCCTCGTCTCAGCGCTGCTGCGTCGGCGCGGTCACCCTGCCCAGTAGGAGACGGCGGCCAACCCGAGCACCGCAGGTGGCGCGCCCCTCGCGGCGGAAGGGATTGGTGTGGTCTTTCGGCGTTGGCGATCGACAAGCGTCAGGAGCGGCTCTTCCAGAGCCGTCGCTGGCTGGGAGGTCCGCGGCGGTCCTCCGCCGCGGACCTGCCGTCCTTCGCTATGGGCCATCGTCCACAGCGCCCAGGCCCCCGCTCGTGCCTGGGTCCGGATGATCCGAGGCCGCCGCCCGAGTTGTGATTTGCCGGCTGTCGATGTGTGGTAGGGATCCTCCTGCTCACCAGTACCGTCGACACCCTGTTCACCCTGATCCTGTTCCTCGGGGTCCACTGGCTGGTCAGCCGCATCCTCCAGCTGGTCGGGCTGTTCATCGACCAGCGGATGTGGTGGTGGCGGCTGGTCTCCGGCGTCCTGGGCGTGATCGCAGGCCTGCTCATCGTGCGGCATCCAATCTGGGCTACCTACGTGGTCCCGACCACGCTGGTCTGGGTATTGGCCGGGTTCGGGATCGTGATCGGGTTGAGCGACATCTCCCGGGGGGTGGCCGGTATCGGCTGGGAGCTTTCCTGTCGGCGTGCTCAGCCCGGTCCTGGGCGTGCTGCTGTTCGCTCGCCCCGATCCGGGCCTCTTGCTGATGATCTGGCTGGCCAGCGCCTTCTTGATCGCCGGCGGCGTGGTGGCCATCCGCCTCGCCTTCGCCCTGCGCCGGATCCGTCGGCTGCAGGCCGGTCCGGGCCAGGCGGCGCTTTGCCCTGACCAAAAATCTCGGCGGCGCAAGCGCCGCACTTCTTCCGGCAGAACGTGTTGCAGTCCTCGCAGCGCTGCTGGCGCAGGTGCCAGGCCGCGGTCCAGCAGGCCGACCGCCTGGGCCGTGCAGCCTGTGGCACCTCGCCAAATCCTTTCAGCCGGCCGGTCCCGGTGCCGACGGCAGCTGACCAATCCTTGAGCTCCCGACGCCCTGTCCCAGCTTCAGAGCAAGGTCGATCGGTGGGGCGCGGACACCGTCGCCTCATCCCTCTTCCCCCGGTGACGACTCCGATGGCGACTTCAACCTGGCCTGGCTGGCCGCCGCGGACCTGCCTCCACCACGGGGGGTCAGCGGCCACTGCTGAACCGCGGCCTGGTGCCTGCGCCGCTGGATATGCCCTCCCGGGCGACGAGGATGCTCGCTGCCCCGCAACCCCCGAATGTGACGGACCGTGACGGGCGGAGACACGACGCTCTCGGTCTCAGCCAGCGCCGCGAGGGTCTAGCCGACCTCTCTGGCGCCCCCTCCCCCGGGGCCTGCATGTCCACCTCCTCACCATGGCCAGGAGGCGTGCTAGAGTCCCTCCTCGCTCGCCTTCACCTGTCCAATATTCGTGATCACAATCTCTGTCCAGGATTGGTGATCCCCCACGACAAACCCGCAGAGCCGCAGTGTCAATGGCCATTTCCAAGTCCGCGGGTGTGGCCAGTTCAAAGTCCGCACCCGCATGGAGCTCACCCCTGCTTGAGCGGCAGCCCTCCTCCCCGGGTGCGCGCCTCGCGCATCCGGAAGGACTCGCCGGAGGTGACGACTACGACGGCGTGATGTAGCAGTCGGTCGACCAGGGAAACGGCGGTGGTTTGGTCGGGCAGAAAGCGGCCCCACTCGTTGAAGGGGGAGTGGCTGGCGATGCCCAGGCTGCGCCGCTCGTAGGCAGCAGCGACGAAGCGGAAGAGCAGCTGACCGCCGGTAGCGTCGAGGGGGGCGAACCCCAGTTCGTCCAACAAGATCAGATCGGCGCGGAGCAGCCCGTCGATGACGCGCCCCACCGAGTTGTCTGCCAGCCCGCGATAGAGGGTCTCGACCAGGTCGGCGGCGACGAAGTAGCGAACGCGGTGGCCGGCTTCGACGGCTGCGTGGCCAAGCGCGATGAGCAGGTGGCTCTTGCCGGTGCCGGCGGGCCCGATGCAGAGGGAGTTCTCGCGGGCGCGGACCCACTCCAGGCCGGCCAGATAGTCGAAGGTGGGTTGGGGGATCGAGGAGACCTGGACCTTGAACTCCTCCAGGCGCTTGCGGACAGGGAAGCCGGCCGCCTTGAGGCGGAGACGCAGGTTGGAGTCGTCGCGAGCGGCGATCTCGGCTTCGATGAGCGTGCGCAAGAACTCCTCGGGGGCCCAGCGTTGGGTCTTGGCGGTCTGGCAGAGCTCGGCCGCGATGGCCCGGAACCGGGCCAGCTTGAGGCGGCGGAGGCCGGCGGCCAGGTCGGGAGCCAGAGCTGGAGCCGGGGCGGTCATCGAATCGCCTCCAGCGAGTACTCGGCCAGGGAGCGCGTGGGCGCCTGGGGCAGAGCCAGCCGCAGAGGCTGTCCGGGTGCGGTGGGGTTGGGCGCCTGGGGGCCGGGGGCCAGGATGTCACGCAGATCGTCGGCCTTGAAGCGGCGGAAGCGGGTAGCCCGCTCGAGGGCGTCGAGCAGGGGCTGGCGGCCCCAGCTCGCCTCCAGAGTCACGATGTCGGCCAGTTCAGCGGCGAGCCGGCTGGTCCCGGCCGCCGCCGCACGCGGGAAGGACTCGGCCACCGGGCCGAGGGTCAGGAAGGCACGCTCGGTGCCGGTCTTGACCCGGATGGGCCGCAGGGGCCGGGCGGCGCCCACCGCGTAGTGCTGGTCGAGGATGGAGATCTCGCTAGGTGCCATCAGGGGGTGCCGTACGACCTCCCGGCCGTCGTAAGAGATGACGACCTCCTCATCGACCACGGCCACCTCGACCTTCTTGCCGACCCAGGCCGAGGGCAGCGAGTAGCGGGCCGTGGCAAAGCGCACGGTCTGCAGGCGGCCGACCTTGCGCAGCTCGCCACGGCACAGCGGCGGCCGCAGGCAGGGCAGCGGCCGCATCAGCCTCTGCTCCTCGGCCAGCCGCTCCCGGGGCACGGCCTGGGTCTGGCTGTGGACGCGCCCGTTCACCTCCAGGCCCCAGCTCCTGGCCGCCCGGTTGGCCTCGGCCACCCGCCCGCCCCAGCCATCGGCGGGGATGGCCAGATCGGTCTTGGCGTAGCCGACTAGGTGCTCGACCACCCCCTTCGACTCTGGGTCCTGGGACTCACAGAAGTCGGGCCGGAATCCAAAGTAGGCGGCGAAGCGAAGGTAGTCGGGGTGGGGGACCACCAGGTTGGCGACGATGCCGTTCTTCAAGCAGCCCATGCGGTCGCTCAGGACCACGGCCGGGACCGCCCCCAGCTCCTCGAAGCACTCGGCCAGCAGGGCCAGCGTGGTCGAGCGGGTCTGGTCGGTCGCAAAGCGCACGAAGCGGTAGCGCGACCAGGCCAGCACCGCGCAGAAGACCTTCAAGCCCGCAGGCGCGTCACCCCAGTCGATGACCAGGTGCTGCCCGGTCACCGGCAGCCAGGGCCGGTAGCCACGGCGCTTGCGCCGCCAGTCCTGCTTGGCCTGGGCCACCGCCGGAAGTTGCGCGCCGAGCCTTGGTAACCGGCCGCCCGCGCCACCGGCAGCAGCCGCTTGGCGCTGATCCGGCCGTCGGTCTCCCGCACCCGCTGGGCGATGACCTCTGCCACCGCGTCAGTGTTCTTGCGCCGCGCCCGGGCTCGCCGCGTCCAGGGCCCGCCGGCCTGTTGTCGCTCGACCGCGCGGCGCACGGTCTTGTCCGTGGTCCCGCAGAGCTGGGCCGCTGCCCGGTAGCTCCCCAACTCCTGGTAGGCGTCGATCATGTTCACGTAGTCCCTCGTCGCCTTCAATGGCTGCGTCCTCCGGACGGGCTGGTGGGGTTGAAGCACCGCCACTTTGCCCGTTCCGGGGGGCACTCGCCGGCTGAGGCGGGACCAGCCGCCGCCCCCGGGGCGGTGGAAAGCTCGGGCCCTGTGGACAGACAAGCTGACCACAGGTCGGTGTGGACAGCAGGCTGCCCACACCGACCCGACCTTCCCACCGCCCGACGGCTACGAAGAAGGAAGTAGGACGACGGCTACGCGTCGCTACTCTCCGCCCCAGGCGGCTGGACCCAGGGCGAGGGTGTGGACTTTCGGTGGCCACCAGTGCGGACTTTCACATGGCCACGCGCACGCAGCATGGGACTGGAGGGCGGCCTCCAAAGAGCCGTGCTTGGCCTCCATGGCGGCGAACGCTTCTTGGCGGACCTTCGCCACCAACGTCCCAGGCTTCCCGGCGGCAGCTTCTTCGCCTCCGCATACCCCGGGTCCGCCTTCACCCGGACCGAGCCGGCCAGCGCCTTCTCCAGGCAGGCGTTGGAGACGCGCCGGCCGGCCGACAAGCGTTTCTCTATCGTGGTGCGCTGCGCTGGCATGGCACGCAAGGGCCAGGACACTATCAGGAGGCTGCATCTCTTTCGCGCTTGTGGTCACAGCTCATGACGTTCGGTCGTCTCACTTATGGCTGTGACGCGAAGGGACCACCAATAACAGACAAGTGAAGAAACGGCAGGCACGTAGTCTACCGGCTGACACCCATGTCGTACTGGTCCCCAAATACCGCAAGAAGGTGATGACCTCACGCGTTCCAGCCGTGTTACGGGATGCATTCGGCGAGGTGTATGCCAACCTCGAAGCCACCCTTGACGAGTTCGAGGCCGACCGGGACCACGCCCATCTGTTCGTCTCCTACCCACTCAAGCTCGCCTTGTCGGTGTTGGTGAACCGGCTGAAGACCGTCTCGGGCTACCGGGTCCGGCAGCGGCACTGGCCCGAGGTCGAGCGGGCGCTGTGGAATGACCACTTCTGGTCGCCCTTCTCTGCGGTGATCTCTTGCGGCGGTGCACCCCTGGAGAGGGTCCGCCGCCAGCTCGAGGTGCTGGCCAGCCTCTGCCGTCGGGTAGCGGCGGGTCAGCTGGAGATCCCGTCGGCGCTGGCCCGAAGCCCCTTCCCGGCAGGGCCCACCCTGGCCGCCCTGTGCCGGCCGGCGGCAGGGACAGCTGCGTCGTGGTCGGGTGGGAGTCGGCGCTGGCGCGGCACCCGGTGAGCGTGCTGGCCGCGAGCTCCTCCTCGGCCGGCGCTCCCGCCGTGCGTGCCAGCGCCAGTGGCGGCAGACTGTAGCTGTCATGCCCTCCTCGGAGCGCGGACTCGCACCGGAGCTGGACCCGGTCACCCAGTTCCCGCTCCTGTACGAACGAGAGTATCAGGCCGTCTACCGCACCATCCGGGCCATGGTGCTGGACCCCGAGGAGGCCGAGGACCTGACCCAGGACGCCTTCGCCCGGGCGTACGCAGCCCGGCTCCGTTACCAGCCCACCGCGCCACCCGGCGCCTGGCTCCACCGCATCGCGGTCAACACCGCCATCTCGCACCTGCGTCGGCGCCGGCTGGCGCGGCTGCTGCCCATGCGCCTCTACCAGGAGCCGGGGGAACGGGACTACTCCCGCAGCGAGGCTCGAAACGTGGTCGAGGCGGCGCTGGCCGACCTCAGCCCCAAGCTCCGGGCGGCGGTCGTCCTCTACTACTTCCACGACTACTCCCGCGAGGAGATCGCGTCCATCCTGGGAATCCCCAGCGGGACCGTCGCCTCGCGCATCGCCAAGGCCATGACCGTGATGCGCCGCCGTCTGACCGGCTCGCCCGCCCCCGCGGGCGAGCAGAACCCGGCCTCCATGCGTTAACAGTGGAAGAAGGTGGTTCAGGGCGAAAACGAGCCAGAGGTTGTGGAGATGCTTCGGTCCGAGGTCGGGAGCTGGCACGTGCCCATCCCCCACCTGACCGATGTGCTTCACCGCTCCTCGCACCACTGGCGCCGGCCGGTGGCGCTCGCCTCGGCCCTGGGAGCGACGGTGCTGGCGCTGCTCCTCCTCCTGGCGGTGGTGATGGTGGCGGTGAACCCGGCCATCCCCAACGCCGAGCTGATCCGGGCCCACCTGATGAACGCGCCCTGACGTCGTCCCGACAATAGGCCCCCGATGCCGCCTTCCTGTCTCCGCATCGGCCTGATCGGGCTGGGAATAGTCGGGTCGGAGGTCGCAACTCGCCTGTTGCAGCATCGCGAGGCGTATCGTCGCCGGACCGGGGTCGACCTGGTGCTGGAGCGGGTGCTGGTCCGCGACCCGGTTCGGCCCCGGCGGGTGGCCCTGCCTGCGGGCATGCTCACCGCCCGGCCCGAGGACCTGCTCGACGATCCCCAGCTGGAGGTGGTGGTGGAGGTGGCGGGGGGCGAGGAGCCGGCACGCACCTATATGGAGCGAGCGATCCGCTCGGGTAAGCACGTGGTCACCGCCAACAAGGTGGTGATGGCCCGGCACGGGCCAGCGCTGCTGGAGCTGGCCGGACGGGCCAACGTCGACCTCTACTTCGAGGCGGCGGTGGGAGGGGGGATCCCGCTGATCAGCACCTTCAAGGTGGATTTGCTGGCCAACCAGATCGAGCGGGTGGTGGCGGTGATCAACGGCACCACCAACTTCGTGCTGGGCCGGATGGCCGACGCCGGGCTGGGGCTGGACGCAGCCCTGGCCGAGGCCCGGGCCGCGGGCTACGCCGAGGCCGATCCCAGCGAGGACGTGGACGGGTGGGACGCCGCCGCCAAGCTGGCGATCATGGCCTCGGTCGCGTTTCTGGCCCGCGTGCATCCCGATTGCGTCTACCGAGAGGGGATCCGCGGCGTCGACCCGATCGATTTTCGATACGCTCGCGAGCTGGGCTACGAGGTCAAACTGCTGGCCCTGGCTGCTCGGCGGGATGACTCGCTCGAGGCCAGGGTGCACCCGGTGCTGGTCCCTCATGGACACCCGCTGGCCTCGGTCCAGGGCGCTCGCAACGCCGTCTACGTGGAGGGCGACCTGGTCGGCCAGGTGCTGCTCCAGGGCGAAGGCGCGGGAGGGCGGCCAACCGCCTCCAGCGTGGTCGGCGACCTTCTCGACCTGGCCGCCTCGGTGCGGCGACGGGTCGAGGTCCGCTCCGCTCCCCGGTTCGACGACGAGCTGACCGTCCTGCCCATGGACGAGGTCCGCACCCGGGCCTACTTCCGCTGCCGGGTGGTCGATGGCCCCGGGGTGCTGGCCGCCATCTTCAGCATCTTCGGGGAGGAAGGGGTGAGCATCGCCAGCGCCATCCAAAAGGAGTCGGACGGTCGCTGGGCCGAGTTCGTGGTCACCACGCACCCCGCCTCCGACGCCGCCCTGCGCCGGACCCGGGAGCGGGTGTCGAGGCTGCAGGTGGTTCACTCAGTGGGCTCGTTCCTGCGGGTCCTGTGAGCCCGCGGTTCGCCGAGCTCGTGGGGTCGATGAGGATGCACCTCCCTGGGGTCGGCGGGCGTGAGGCGTGCGCATCGCCTCGAACGCCCGGCGCCCGCCCCGGTGGCGGGTTCCCCAGCGGGTTCCGGACGTCGGTGTGGTGGGCCGGGCGAGGCCCACTCCGGGCCGACCCTCCTCCCCAACTGCCGCAGGCTCATCCACCGGAGACAGCAGATGCGACTTCGATCTCCGGCCGTTCGGGCCAGGGGCGTCCAGGTCAATAAACTCGGGCGGTCGTACCATGTGTGGCCCCATGCTCGACCACCGGGCTCGCTTGGTGTCGGAACGGAGGTCCCCGTCGCGGCCCGGCCGGATGGCGGTTGGAGGCTCTCCCGCCCGGTTCGAGGCGTGCCGATGAGAGTCGGGGTGCTGGAGCGGTACCGGGAGTGGCTGCCGGTCGACGAGCGGACGCCCCCGGTCAGCCTCCTGGAGGGCTCCACCCCCCTCGTCCCCAGTCGCAACATCGGTCCCGCTCTCGGCTTGGAGCGCCTGTACTTCAAGTGCGAGGGCCTGAACCCGACCGGATCGTTCAAGGATCGGGGCATGGTGGTCGCGGTGGCTAAGGCGATGGAGGAAGGGGCGCGGGTGCTGGTCTGCGCCTCCACCGGCAACACCTCGGCCTCGGCTGCCGCCTACGCCGCCAGCCAGCGGCTGCGCGCGATCGTGGTGGTGCCGGCGGGGGAGATCGCTATGAACAAGCTCTCCCAGGCCCTGATGTACGGGGCCAAGGTGGTCGCGCTGAGGGGCAACTTCGACGAGGCGCTGCGGACGGTGCGCGAGCTCGCTGCCCACTATCCGGTAGCCCTGGTCAACTCCGTCAACCCCTACCGCTTGGAGGGCCAGAAGACCGCGGCGTTCGAGATCGTGGATGCCCTGGGGGACGCCCCCGACTACCTCGTCCTCCCGGTCGGCAACGCCGGCAACATCACCGCCTACTGGAAGGGCTTTCGCGAATACCACCAGGCCGGGCGGTGCCGGGTGTTGCCCCGGATGGTGGGGGCGCAGGCGGAGGGGGCCGCTCCCATCGTCCAGGGGCGCGTGGTGGAGCAGCCCCGGACGGTGGCCTCGGCGATCCGGATCGGGAACCCGGCCAGCTGGGAGGGAGCGACAACCGCCCGGGACCAATCCGGGGGCCTGATCGACGCCGTCACCGACACCGAGATCCTGCAGGCCCAGGTGCTGCTTGCCTCATCGGAAGGTCTCTTCGCCGAGCCGGCCTCGTGCGCCCCCTTGGCGCTGCTGGTCCGGCTCGCCCGTCAGGGCCGGATCGATGCCCAATCGACCACCGTGGTGGTCCTCACCGGGAACGGGCTCAAGGATCCTGACGCCGCCCTCGGCAACGTGGAGCCGCCGGTCGAGCTGGACGGCGATGCCCGTGCCCTGGCCAAGGCGTTGAAGCTGTGAACGAGAGGGTGAAACGTTGAGGATCCTGGTTCCGGGGTCGATCGCCAACCTGGGCCCCGGGTTCGACGTGATGGCGATGGCGGTGGACCTTTGGCTGGAGGTGGAGGCCGAGCAGGCCGACGCCCCCGACTGGGAGTTCGAGGGAGAGGGGGCGGAGCAGCTCCGAGCCACCCCCAATCCGCTCTCGGTACTACCCATGCGCGGCTGGGCGCGAAGCGACATCCCCGTGGGAGCGGGCCTGGGCAGCAGCGCCGCCGCCCGGGTCGCTGCCGCCGTGCTCGCCGGTGCCGAAGACCCGATCGGGGACGCGGGTCGGGAAGAGGGCCACTACGACAACGTCGCCGCCGCGGTCATGGGCGGGGTGGTGGCAGTCGTCGGTGACGAGGTCTACGGCCTGCCCGCCCCCGACCTGGAGCTGGCGGTGCTGATCGTGCCGGCCGCGGTGCCGACCGAGCAGGCCCGTGCGGTTCTACCCGAGCGGCTGTCGCGCGAGGACGCGGTCTTCAACCTCTCGCGGCTGGCGGCCCTGGTCCACGTCCTCCACAACCGCGACTGGCCTCGGCTCGCGGTGGCGCTCGAGGATCGTCTCCACCAGCCCCAACGCCTTCACCTCTACCCCTGGGCGGAGCGGGTGATGGCGGCGGCGGTCGAGGCCGGGGCCTACGGGTCGGCGCTGGCCGGGGCCGGTCCCAGCGTCTTCGCTTTCTGTGAGCGCAAGCAGGGGGAGGATGTGGCCATGGCCATGGAGGAGGCGGGTCCGCCCGACGCCTACGGTCTGGTGACCCGTGTGTCCCGGGCCGGGATGGACGTGCGCCCCTGACGCCACGATGCTGATTGTCCAGAAGTACGGCGGTACCTCGGTGGGCTCCGCGGCCCGGATCCGACGCTGCTGTCGCCGGATCGCCCAGACGGTAGCCGCCGGTCATCAGGTCGTGGCGGTGGTATCGGCCATGGGCCGGACCACCGACCGCCTGATCGGGCTCGCCCACCAGGTCTCCTCGGCACCCCCGGCTCGGGAGCTAGACATGCTGGTCGCCAACGGCGAGACCATCACCGCTCCGCTGGTGGCGATGTGCCTCCAGGATCGGGGGCTGCCCGCGGTGTCGCTCAGCGGCCCCCAGGCTGGGGTGCTGACCAGCAACCACCACTCCCGCGCCCGGATCCAGGAGGTCCGGCCGACGCGGGTGCTCGAGGCACTGGACCAGGGCAGGGTGCCGGTGGTGGCCGGCTTCCAGGGGGCGACTGAGGACTTCGAGATCACCACCCTGGGTCGAGGTGGCTCCGACACCACGGCGGTGGCGTTGGCGGCGGCGCTGGGCGCCGACGTCTGCGAGATCCTGACCGACGTGGACGGGATCATGACCGCCGACCCCCGTGTGGTTCCCGAGGCCCGCCTTCTGGGCCACGTCACCTACGAGGAGATGCTGGAGCTGGCCTCGGTGGGGGCGAAGGTGATGCATCCACGGGCGGTGGAGATAGGAGAGCTCTACGGGGTGCCGATCCACGTCCGCTCCAGCTTCCACCCCCGCCCGGGTACGATGATCGTTTCCCAGGTGCCGATGGAGAACCGCAAGCGGGTGCGGGGCGTGGCCCAGGACCTCGACGTGGCCAAGGTGACGGTGCTCGGCGTCCCCGACCGGCCCGGAGTGGCGGCCGCGGTGTTCGAGCCGCTGGCCGAGGCCCAGATCTCGGCCGACGTCATCGTCCAGAACGTCTCTACCCAGGGCCACACCGACCTGACCTTCACCGTCGCCGAGGCCGACCTGGAGCGCTCGCTGGCTCTGGTGGGACCGGCCGCAGCCAGGGTGGGCGCGGCCGGCGTCAGCCATTCCGCCGGCCTGGCCAAGGTCTCGATCGTGGGAACCGGGATGCTGGGCACCCCCGGCATCGCCAGCCGCATGTTCCGTGCCCTAGCCGATGCCGGGATCAACATCGAGATGATCAGCACCTCGGAGATCCGGATCACCTGCATCGTGGAGCGGGGCGGGGCGGCGGCGGCGGTGAGAGCGCTCCACCGGGCCTTCGAGCTGGACCAGGTGGCGCTGGCGCCAGCCTGAGAGCATGCCGGTCAGCGTTGCCCTGGTCGGCCCTCAAGGGTCGGGCAAGACGACCCTCTTCCATGCCCTCGTCGGGGCGGGCGCGGAGGGGGTGGGGATGGTGGACGTCCCCGACCACCGGCTCCAGCGGCTGGCCGAGGCGGTGGGCCCGAGGAGGGTGGTCCACGCCCAGGTGCGGGTGGTCGACGCACCGCCCGGCAGCCGAGCCCAGCGCATCGCCGCCGCCCGAGAGGCGGACGTGGTGCTGGAGGTCCTGCGCGCCTTCGGTCCCGACCCCGACCCCCTCGGCGAGCTGCAGGGCATCGACCTGGACTTGGTACTGGCCGACCTTGCCAGCGTGGAGAAGCGGATCGAGGTGGTGGGGCGCGAGATGCGGGCCGGTCGGAAGGAGCGAGTTGCGGAGCTCGAGGTGCTGGAGCGGGCGCGCGCCCACCTCGACACCGGCCAGGTGCTGCGCACGCTCGATCTGGAGCCGGAGGAACGGGCCCGGCTCGCACCCCTCTTTTTGGTCTCCGACCGGCCCGGGGTGGTCGTGGTCAACGTGAGCGACGATCTGCTGCCCGACGGCGGCGGGCTGGCCGACCGCGTCCGCTCGCTGGCCGGGCAGCGCGGCTGTCGGACGCTGGTGGTGGACGCCCAGCTGGAGCTTGAGCTGGGCGAGCTCGACGCCGTCGACGCCGGCCAGCTGCGTCAGACCTACCGGCTGGCCGAGGGTGGGCTGGAGGCGGTGGCTAGGGCGGTCTGGGACGCGGGCGGGCTGATCACCTTCTTCACCGCCGGGGAACCCGAGGTCCGGGCCTGGCCCTGCCCTCGGGGTGCCCCCGCCCCGCTGGCCGCCGGCGTCGTCCACTCCGACTTCGAGCGGCTCTTCATCCGGGCCGAGGTGACCTCGGTCGACGAGCTGGTGGAGGCAGGCTCGATGGAGGCGTTGCGGGCCGCCGGCCGGCTGCGCGTCGAGGGCCGGGACTACCGGGTCCGCGATGGCGATGTGGTCTTCTTCCGGGTCGGACGCTGATCGCGGTGGCGCTGGTTCCCCGACCTCTCGCCCGGTCGCGGAGGCGCAGGGCACAGCCGTGCCTGCTCACCGGCCGCGGACTCGACTCCCGTTGGGAGTCAGTGAGCATGAGGAGGCTCACGACTCACTGCCACCAGTTGCCCGGTGGCGGTCCCGGTCTCACCCGCGTGCGCAGGTCGGATTCCTGCTCAGGGTCCCCATGAAGCTTGCTTCGTGGGATCTGCTCCTACTTCATCGCCGGGTGCCCAGCAACGGCGTTTCGCCCTTCCTCCTTCGGAGCCGCGCCCCGGAGGAAGAGCGGGTCGCCCGCAGAAGAGGGGACAGCCCAAGCCGAGGCCCCGGATGTTGGAGCGCATGCACAAGCATGTGGCGAGAGCCGAGGTGAGGCGCCGGTGGTTCTCCTCAGAACCCCTCGGCTTTGGCCGTGGGGAGGTTCCGGACCAGGTGGTCTTGGAGCCGAGTTGCTGCCGCACCATCCCGAATGTGTGGCTGGACGGCCTGACCGGCATCACAGGCCGGGGGCTGGGGCGCCGTCCCTGGCGGAGGGCGGCTCGATCCGACCCCGGCGGGGCGGCGCGGGCCAGCTCGTGCCGAGCGCACCCCGGGCGTCGGCCGGTGAGTCAGGGCTACAGTGGCGCCTGGAAGCTCGAGCGCGAGGTGCAGCCAATGGGATTCCGGGGAGCGATCTTCGACGTGGACGGGGTGCTGGTCGACTCGCCCCACGAGCGGGCCTGGCGTCAGGCGCTGCGCGAGCTGATGGAAGGCGAGTGGTGTGACCTCCGGCCTCGGACCACCTACACCCCGGGGCGATTCACCCGCGAGGTGTACCAGGCCGTGGTGGCCGGTAAGCCCCGGCTCGACGGCGCCCGAGCGGCCCTGGAGTACTTCGGCGTTCCCGACGCTGCTGAGCGGGCCCATGCCTACGGCGAGCGGAAGCAGCAGATCCTGGAGCGACTGATCGATGCCGGCGAGTTCCACGCCTTTCCCGATGCGCTCGGCTTCGCCCTGGCGGTGAGGCAGGCCGGGTGCTTGCTGGCGGCGGCATCGTCCTCCAAGAACGCGCGCCAGTTCTTGGCTAGGATCCGTCTGGACGTCTTCGCCCGGGAGCGTGGCCTTCCCTACGGATTCGTCCGGGATGGGCTGAGCCTGGAGGACCTCTTCGACGCCGACCTCTCGGGCCGCGACGTCCCCCGCGGCAAGCCGGACCCCATGATCTTCCTCCTGTCGGCCCGGGAGCTGGGCCTGGAGCCGCGCGAATGCTTCGTGGTCGAGGACGCGGCCTCGGGCGTACAGGCGGCCAAGGCGGGCGGGATGGCGGCGCTCGGGGTGGCGCGGCTGCACGACCAGGCGCTGCTGGAGGAGGCCGGCGCCGACCTGGTCGTCACCTCGCTCGACCAGGTGGCGGTGAATGCGCTGGCCCAGGGACGGCTGCGCCGTGCCTCGGTGCGCTGACCGGGTGGAGCGCGCGATCACGGATCTGCCCGAGGCATTGGCCAACGCCGACCTTCGCCGGCGCCTCCGTGGGCGGCGACCGGCGGTCTTCCTCGATTACGACGGTACCCTGACCCCGATCGTGCAGCGGCCGGAGGAGGCCCGCCTGGCCGCGCCCATGCGGCAGGTCCTGCGCCGGCTGGCCGCCCGGTGCCCGGTGTGCGTGGTCAGCGGCCGCGATCGCCGGGTGGTCCAGGAGCTGATGGGTATGGACGACCTGGTCGTGGTTGGGAGCCACGGCTTCGAGATCTGGACTCCCGGCGACCCGGCGGCGCTCGACCTGGGAGCCGCCTACCGGGCCCAGATCGAACGGGCCGCCGCCACCCTGCGCTACCGGCTGGCTGCCGTCCCCGAGGCCGAGGTCGAGGTCAAGCACGCATCGGTTGCCGCCCACTTCCGCCGGGTGCCGGCCGATCGCCAGGCGCTCGTTCGAGCCGCGGTCGATGCGGCGCTGGCTGCATCAGGTGGGGGTCTCCGGCTCGTTCCCGGTCGGATGGTGTATGAGCTCCGTCCCGACCTCGATTGGGACAAGGGGAAGGCGGTGCTGCACCTGCTTCGGTCGCTCGGCCTCGACGGCCAGGAGGTGGTGGCGCTCTACCTGGGCGACGACCTCACCGACGAGGATGCTTTCCGGGCCCTGGCCGGGCGGGGTATCGGCGTCCTGGTCGGTGATCCTGCGGATCCGGAGCTGGCCGGTCGAACGACCTGGGCCCACTACCGCTTGCGGGACGTCCCCGAGGTGCAGCATTTCCTCGACCAGCTGGCCGACTGGATCGACGACCGCGGGGTCGCCCGGCCGTAGGAGATCGCACCCTGGCGTTGGGAGGGCCCGACGGCAAGCGGCAGAAGGGACAACCGCAGGCCGGGCATGCCCGAGGTCCGATCCCGCCGGCAGCGCAGGACGCGGCGTAGGCAGCTGGCGCCCGGCGCCTACCGCCGGCTGGCTCGGGCCGGGATGCGGTGGCCGGCGAAAGCCAGTTCCGCCATCCCTGACCTCCCCACGGCCAAAGCCGAGGGGGTCTGAGGAGAACCACCGCCGCCTCTCCTCGGCTCTCGCCACATGCTTGCGCATGCGCTCCAACATCCGGGGCCTCGGCTTGGGCTGTCCCCTCTTCTGCGGGCGACCCGCTCTTCCTCCGGGGCGCGGCCCCGAAGGAGGAAGGGCGAAGCGCCATTCCAGGCGGCTTATCCCCAGCGCGGACGCGCGGGGCTTGCGCCGCCGAGATTTTGGTCACCTGGCGTCGAGCGCTTCCCCTCAGGGGGTGGCTACCTCGGTTCGGCAAGGCGCACCCCCATTGCGGCAGCTCGGCAGGACCGGCATGCCCCCGGGACCTAGCTCGCCGACGGCAGGCTCCAGCCGGCAACGGGGCCACCGCCCCCGATCCAGGCCGCTGCGCGAGCCGGCGTTTCCTGGTTGCCCCTGCTTCAGGCCCCCGGCCGCCGGAGTCGCTCTCGCTCCACCAGGACCCCACGCAGGATCTTGCCGGAGGGCGACTTGGGGATGTGGTCCACGAACTCGACCTCGCGGATCCGCTTGAAGTCGGCGACCCGGTCGGCGACGAACGCCATCAGCTCCTGGGCGGAGACGCTAGTGCCGGTCCGCATCATCACCAGCGCCTTCGGGATCTCCCCGGCCTCGGGGTCCGGCCTGGGGATCACGGCCACGTCGAGTACAAAGGGTTCCAGGTGGCGCCGGCCGAGCTGGGGGCGCTACAGCTAACCCATCCCGCCGTCGATGACTGAACCATTGCGGGTCAGTGAGCATTAGCCAGCCGACCCGCAGCCACCGGTTGCCCGGTGGCGGTACCGGTCTTACCCGCTTGCGCGG
>CADDZO010000054.1 GCA_902812395.1 bacterium
GGGCGGGAGGGGGAGGACGGCCCGGCCCGGGGCCCGGCCTGCGCGAGATCCTGGACGGGTCGTCCGTGCTCCGGCCCTGGGATCCGGCGGTGCACGTGGCCATCGACCGCTGGACGGGCGGGGCTTCGGAGGAGCGGCTCTTCTCGCTCCTGGAGCCGCACCGGGTGGAGTGGAACGCCATCGAGATCCTCGTCCACCTCGAACGCCTGCCGGAGGAGCTGCATCGGTCGCCGATCGCGCTGCTGCTGGCGGTGCTCGACGAGCTGACCCGGGGCGAGCTGCCCCTTGGCTTCGCCACCAACCGCGGCCTGGGCGTCCTGGAGATGGAAGAGGTGGAGATCGAGGTCGAGGGAGCAGGGCAGCTGGGCTAGCTCGCCGGTCGCCACTCGATCGGCGGCCGGGGCCTGCTCGCCGTCCTGGAATCGGACCGGCCGGAGGGGCTGGCCGAGCTGCGCCGCTCCTGGAAGGGCTGGCCGGCCAGGCGGGCTCCCCCTCTCCGGCTCCGGGTGGGTCCGGCGGTTCCGCCGGCGAGGAGAGGATCCCGTGGGCCTGGTCTAGGAGTCCCGGTCCGGCCTCGGGTTGGCGGTGGCCCTGGCGGAGGTCCACGCCGTGGCCGGACTGGGCGGAGCGGTGGCCCTGCTGGCCGCGCCCGACCGCTACCTGGTCGGCCGGATGGAGGAGCGGAAGGAGGCCCGGTGGTACCGGTCAGCGCTCGGGGCCGGGCGCTCGGCCTGGGGGGCGTCTTCGATGCCCGCCTCTTCACCCCCGGGCACGAGCTGCGCTGGACCTGGACCGAAGCCGGGGGGACCCTGCTCCTCTCCGAGTCCGGCACCGGCCTCCCTGGCTGGGAGCGGATCGAGCTGGAGGCCGAGCCCGTGGGCTCGACTACCCACCTCCTGCTCGGGGAGCTGGAGGGGCGGGCCGGGTCGGCCTGGTCCCGCCTCACCTCGGGCCGGGCGGGCGCGATCGAGGTACCCGTCCTCGCCGCCGTCCGGCACCTCCTGCTCCGGGCGGTGGAGTACGTGGCCGCGGACCCCGATCACGGAAACGCCTACGTGTGCGAGGAACGCTTGCTGGAGCTGGCTCCCGCCCCGGAGCCAGGGCGAGAGGAGAGAGCATGAACCAGGGCTTCCACAACCCCTCCAGCTTCGTCCCCCTGCTTGATCGCTCCCGGCTGGGGAGAGGCCCCCTGGGCGACCGGCCACCGCTGGGGCACGATCGTGTCCTGCCCGGCGCCTGGAACGCGCGCCTGGGCGTGCTCCTGATCGTGCACACCCCACTCCTGCTGGTGGACCCGGCCCGAGCCGAGCACGATCGGGCCGGGCACCGAACCTACCCGGTCCGCCTCGACACCGAGGGCCGTCCCTACCTGGCCCCGACCGCCGTCAAGGGCATGCTGCGCAGCGCCTACGAGGCTGTCACCAACTCCCGGCTGGGCGTTTTCTGGGGGCGGGAGACGCTCAAGGTCGGTGGCCGGCCCAGCCGTCGGCGGCGCCTCACCGCCGGCCTGAAAGCCGGCGCACTGCGCCGCAATCTCGGTAGGCACGGGGTGGACACGTTGCTCCCGTGCCTACTGCTTCAAGTTCATGATAGTGAACCATCACACAGCACAGTCCTGACAACGGTCGCCCAACCCTCCCAGCTGCCGGCTCGCCTCATCCACCGCTGGTGTCCGTCACACTGCGACCTCCGTCATCGCCGGCGCCCCGTTGACGGAGCGGGCTGCTTCGAGCTTGTGACTCCATCCACGACTCGATTCATCAACATCCCGCCTCTGGTCTGTACCTTCGTAGAGTCGTCGCCAACCTCACGACGGTCGTGCGAGTCCGTACACGTCCCGGAACTTGCTGCGGATGTAGCGGATCCAGGGCTCGGCGCTGATTGCCTGCCCGGTCACACGCTCCATCAGCTCGTTGGGGGTGAACTTGCGTCCGTGTCGATAGAGGTGCTGTTGCAACCACTCGAGGAGCAACCGGAACTCGCCCTCGGCCAGCCGGGCATCGAGATCGGGCACGTCGCGGCGCACCACCTCCATCAACTGGGCCCCGATCAGGTTGCCTAGCGTGTAGCCCACGAATCCTCCCAGCCGCGT
The DNA here is from genome assembly GCA_902812395.1 of bacterium. Taxonomy (GTDB): domain Bacteria; phylum Chloroflexota; class Dormibacteria; order Dormibacterales; family Dormibacteraceae; genus CADDZO01. The sequence goes on from CADDZO010000054.1 coordinate 2,093, forward strand.
GCACCAGTGGATGTCCTGGAGGGCCCCGTGGGCATCGTCGGGGACCTCCAGACCCAAATAGGAGCCGACCCGCTGGTTCCAGGCCCGGGGCACCACAGCGACGTCCAGGCTGCCCTCCAGCAGCTCCTTCTCGATCTCGAAACGGAGCAGAGTGTGGAGGTTATAGGTGACCTCATCGGCGTCGACGCGGATGTAGGAGGGACGGACCCGGTTGACCGCACGCCAGAAGCCCTCGGCGTCGACCCCGTCCAACGCCTCTTTGAAAGCCGCTCGCAGACGTGGGAAGCACCACTCCCAGAAGGGTCGGCTCCGCCCCACTAGGTTTTCCCAGAGCCGGGATTGCGACTCGTGCACCCCGGGCGAGGCACCGTGGCAGAGCGGGGTGCGGTCCAGGCTGCGGGACACCCCCTGCTCGTACATCGCGTGCCCGGCCTCGTGGATCGAGGAGAGCAGCGCCGAGTCACCGAAGCTGCGGCCAACCCTGGTGGTGATGCGGACATCGCCCGGACCGAACGAGACCGTGAACGGATGGGCGGAGAGATCCTGGCGGCCTCGCTCCAGGTCGTAACCCAGAGCCCGCACTGTCTCCAGGGCGAACCCCACCTGGATGGTGGGGTCGCAGGGGCGGTCCATCACGCTGGCGTCCACCCGGTCCGCGACCGCGCCCAGTTCCCTGAGCAGGGGGACGATCACGTCCCGGAGCTGGGCGTAGAAGCCCTCCACCTGGGCGGTCGTGATCCCGGGCTCGTTGAGCTTCAGCAGGGCGTCGTACGGATGGCCGGTGTACCCCACGGACTCGGCCAGCCGGCGCGAGAGCTCGACCGTGGTCGCCATGGCCGGCGCGAACATCGACCAGTCGGAACGCCGGCGTGCCTCCTGCCAGATCGGCCGGGCCCGCGCCGAGGCCCTCGCCTGCTCGCCCACAAGCTCGGCCGGGATCCGTGTATCCAGCTCGTAGTCGCGTCGGACCACCCGCACCAAAGAGGCATCGTCGGAGTCATAGGGCATCCCCTCGACCTCGCGCTCGGCCGCGTCCAGCAATCGGCCCAGCTCAGGCGCGGTGAAGCGCTCGTGAGCCAACCGGCGCAGGGTGGCGAGGGCGTTGGCCCGATCCTCGACCCCACCCGGTGGCATCTGGGTCTCCTCGTCCCAGAGCAGGACCGCCGCCGACCGCTCCAGGTCGGCGACCTCGGCCAGCGCCTGGCGCAAGCGATCCAGGGCGCTCATGCCGGAACCCCCGCCGCCTCCGGCTCCTCGACCGCGGCCAGGCGGCCGGCCCGCTCCAGGATCGGGCGCAGGAAGCGGCCGGTGTACGAGGCAGAATTCAGGGCCACCTGCTCCGGGGTCCCCACCGCCACTAGCCGCCCCCCGGCATCCCCGCCCTCGGGGCCCAGGTCGATCAGCCAGTCGGCAGTCTTGAGAACGTCAAGGTTGTGCTCGATCACGATCACGGTGTTGCCCTGGTCGACCAGGCGGTGGAGCACCGCCAGCAGTCGCTCCACGTCGAAGTAGTGCAGCCCGGTGGTGGGTTCGTCCAGCACGTACATGGTCCTCCCGGTGTCGCGGCGTGAGAGCTCGGTCGAGAGCTTGACCCGCTGGGCCTCGCCGCCGGAGAGCTGGGTGGCTGGCTGGCCCAGACGGATGTAGCCCAGGCCGACGTCGCGCAGGGTCCGGAGCTTGGCCACGATGCGGGGAACGTTCTCGAACACCGACATGGCCTCGTCCACGGTCATGTCTAGGACGTCGGCGATCGAGTGGCCCCGGAACTTCACCTCCTGCACTTCCCTCGAGTAGCGCGTGCCGTGGCACACCTCGCAGGGCACGTAGACGTCGGGCAAGAACTGCATCTCGATCTTGATGATCCCGTCGCCCTGGCAGGCCTCGCAGCGACCGCCCTTGACGTTGAAGGAGAAGCGGCCGGGTCGGTAGCCGCGAAGCTTGGCCTCGGGCAGCGTAGCGAACAGGTCCCGGATTAGGGTGAAGACCCCGGTGTAGGTGGCGGGATTGGAGCGCGGGGTCCGCCCGATCGGGGACTGGTCAACGTTCACCACCTTGTCCAGGTGGCGCAATCCCTCGATGCCGCGATGGGGTCCCGGCTTCTCCTTGGCCCGGTAGAAGTGCTGCGCCAGCCGGCGGACCAGGACGTCGTTGATGAGCGAGGACTTGCCCGACCCACTCACTCCGGAAACCCCCACGAAGCAGCCCAGCGGGATCTCGACATCGATGTCCTTCAGGTTGTTGGCAGCCGCACCCCGGATCACCAGCCGCTTGCCGTTGCCCGCGCGGCGACCGGGCGGGATCGGGATCTGGCGCTCGCCGCGAAGGTAGGCGGCGGTGAGCGAGGTCGGATGTCGCATCACCTCGCTGACCGGCCCGGCGGCGACGATGTGTCCGCCCTGCTCGCCCGCCCCCGGTCCGATGTCGACCATGAAGTCGGCGGAACGGATGGTGTCCTCGTCGTGCTCGACCACGATCACGGTGTTGCCCAGGTCGCGAAGGCGTAGGAGCGTGTCGATCAGCCGACGGTTGTCGCGCTGGTGAAGCCCGACCGAGGGCTCGTCCAGGATGTAGAGCACCCCCATCAGCTTGGAGCCGATCTGGGTGGCCAGCCGGATCCGCTGCGACTCTCCCCCCGAGAGCGTCGTCGCCGAGCGGTCCAGGGTCAGATAGTCGAGGCCGACGTCGACCATGAAGCGCAGACGCTCCCTGATCTCCTTCAAGATCCCGCGGGCGATGGTCTGCTCCCGCTCCGTCAGCTCCAGCCGCTGGAAGAAGTCGATCGCGGCCGTCACCGACAGCGCGCAGGTCTGGGCGATGTTGTGTCCGGCGATGGTCACCGCTAGCGACTCGGGCCGCAACCGGGTGCCGCCGCAGGCCGGGCAGGGGCGCTGCGACATGTACCGCTCCAGCTCGGCCTTGAGGAAGTCGGAATCGGTCTCCTCGTAGCGCCGCTGCACGTTGGCCAGCACCCCCTCGAAGGGGCCCTCGTACGTTCGCCTGACCCCGTACTGGTTGCGATAGCCGAAGCGGATCTTGCGGCCCCCGCTGCCCTCCAGGAGCAGCTTGCGCTGGGGCTCGCTGAATTCCCGCACCGGCTGGTCCAGGTCGATCCCGCCCAGGCGAGCCACCGCCTCCAGCATCTCCGGGTAGAAGAACTGGGAACGGTTCCAGGGCGCGATGGCGCCGTCGCGCAGGGTTCGATCCGGATCGGGGATGACCAGGTCGGGATCGGCAACCAGCTGCGAGCCGAGGCCCATGCAGGCCGGGCAGGCGCCGTGGGGGGTATTGAACGAGAAGTTGCGCGGCTCCGGTTCGGGCACACTAATCCCGTCGTAGGGGCAGGCGTAATCCTGCGACATCAGGACTTCGTCACCCCCGTCGGCCGGGACCAGCAGCACCGTGCCCTGTCCCAGCTTTGCCGCCACCTCCAGCGAATCGACCAGCCGGGTGCGCTGTTGGGGCCCCACCACCACCCTGTCCACCACCACCTCGATGTGGTGCTGCTTGTAGCGCTCCAGGGGCGGGACCGGCTCCGAGAGCTCGCGGATCTCGCCGTCGACGCGGACCCGGGAGAAGCCCTGCTTGCGGACGTCCTCCAGCAAGCGGTCGTACTCGCCCTTGCGTCCCCGCACCAGCGGCCCCATGATCATCAGCCGAGTTCCCGTCGGCATCCGCTCCACCTGGTCGGCCATCTGCTCGATGCTCTGGCGGTGGATCTCGCGGCCGCAGATGGGGCAGTGTGGGATGCCGATCCGGGCGTAGAGCAGGCGCAGGTAGTCGTAGACCTCGGTCACCGTCCCCACCGTGGAGCGCGGGTTGCGGGAGGTGCCCTTCTGGTCGATCGAGATCGCCGGCGAGAGCCCGTCGATCGAGTCCACGTCCGGCTTCTCCATCTGGCCCAGGAACTGACGGGCGTAGGCAGAGAGCGACTCGACGTAGCGGCGCTGGCCCTCCGCATAGATCGTGTCGAAGGCCAACGACGACTTGCCCGACCCCGAGAGTCCAGTGAAGACCACCAGGCGGTCGCGGGGAATGGACAGCGTGATGTTCTTCAGGTTGTGCTCCCGGGCACCTCGGATGGTGATCGAATCGGTAGGCACGCCAGCTCCTCGCTAGGGCGCCGGGTTCCGCACCAGGAAGGTGGCAGTGGCGGTGGCGACCAGCCGCTCCCCGGCGCTCACCTGGCACTCCGCCACCATGGTGCGCCGCCCCGAATGCAACACCTTAGCAACCGCCCGGAGCCGCTCCCCTATTCGGACCGGGGAGACGAAGCTGAGCTTCAAATCGAAGCTGACGTGGCTGGATCCCTCCGGGACCAGGCCACGGACGGCAGCCCCCATGGCGCTGTCAGCCAGGAAAGCAAGCACCCCGCCGTGGACCACCGAGAGGCTATTGGCCATCTCCGGCCGGGTGGCCAACTCCAGCTCGGCGCTCCCCGATTCGACCGAGCAGATCTCGACGCCCACCCAGCGGTGAGCCGGTGAGAGACCCGTCACCGCTGCCTGGGGATGGCGAGGCAGGTCGAGGAGGCCCGAGCGACCAGGCGATCCCGGTCGTCGAGGACATCGGCCTCGCCGAAGAGCAGGCTGTTGCGGCGCTCGACCACCCGGCCCACCGCCCGTAGCCGACCCTCGGCCACCGGGCGGATGAAGTTGATCTTGAGTTCGATGGTGGTGTTGGACTGGTCCTCGGGCTGCTCGGTCAGCAGCGACATGCCCATGGCCGCATCGGCGATCTGGGTGATGATGCCGCCTTGGACCACGCCCCCCTCGTGGCGGTGGCCGGCCTGGACGTCGAGCTCGACCACCACCCGCCCCGGCTCGACCTCAGCGATACGGGCGCCGATCGTCTCCCGCCAGCCCGCCCTCGGGCCTCTCCCGACCATGCCCTGACGCAGCAGCTCCAGATTGGTCACGCGGCGACTATAGGCGGCAGCCACCGCCCGTTGCTGGAGCTCGAAAACATGCGTTTGCATGATACCGCGACCCGCCCCCAGCATGGTGCTGGTACAAGGAGGCCATGGAGATCGACATCGAGATCGAGGGGTTGGATGCGCCGTCGGCGGGCCCGGTTCGCACGCTGCCCGGGGCGGCCTACACCTCGGCCGAGGTGTTCCGCTGGGAGCTGGAGCGGCTCTTCGAAGGCGGCTGGCCATGCGTCGCCGCCTCGGAACAGGTGGCCGAGCCGGGGGCGCGGCTGGCGGTGCGGGTCGGCAACGAGGGGATCCTGCTCGTCCGGGACGAAGAGCGACGGCTTCGCGGCTTCTTCAACGTCTGCCGGCACCGCGGCCACGAGCTCCTGGAACCCGGGACCACCGACCGGGTGCGTGTCCAAAAGTGCCCTTACCACGCGTGGGTCTACGGCCTCGACGGTGCGCTGCTGGCCACGCCCAGGTTCGATCCGCCAGACGGGTTCGGGCGCGCGGACCACGGTCTGGTACCGCTGCCGGTGGTCGAGTGGCACGGCCTGGTCTTCGCCAACTGCTCTGGGGACGCCCCCGCCTTCGCTCAACTGGTCGGCAGCCTGGAGTCGCTGGTGGCGGGGCACGAGCCGGAGCGCCTCCGCTGTTGCGCCTCGCACACCTATGAGGTGGCTGCCAACTGGAAGCTGCTGGTCGAGAACTATCACGAGTGCTATCACTGCCGCTCGATCCATCCCGAGCTGTGCCGGGTCACACCTCCTGACAGCGGCACCAATCTGGCACCGGATGGTGCCTGGATCGGGGGCCCGATGGAGCTGATGGAGCACGCCCAGACCATGTCGCTGGATGGACGCAGCCTGGGCATCCCCCTGCGCGGGCTCGACCAGCAAGCTCGTCGACGGGTCTTCTATTTTGGCTACTTCCCCAACCTGCTCCTCAGCCTGCACCCCGACTACGTCATGGTCCACAGGCTGGAGCCGCTGGCGCCCGACCACACCAGGGTCGAGTGTCGCTGGCTCTTCCCGCCCGAGGCACTGGAGCAGTCCGGATTCGACCCCGCCTATGCGGTTGACTTCTGGGACCTGACCAACCGCCAGGACTGGAGTGCCTGCGAGTCGGTTCAACGCGGCGTCCGCTCGCGTGGCTACCGGCCGGGCTTTCTCGGTGGACGGGAGGACGCGGTGGCCGCCTTCATTCGTTTGGTGACCGACTGCTACCGTCGGGGAGGCCTGGATGGGATGCTGCCCTACGGCTCGTGAGCGCTGGGGATGCGCGGGATGCGGGGTCGGTTGGGCGCAGCTTGCTTGACCTCAAACTCAGGGCTCGTCGCAGCCAACACCGGTTGGCTGATCGCCCCCGGCGAACCGTGCCGTCGGCCATTGAAAAGGGGCGGCGTGATGCAGAGGACATCGTGAGTGGCCCTCTCGCCTGGGTGACAGTTCGCGTCGACCAACATGATGGGACCGGCATCGATGACGTGCTCTCCATCGCCGCCTCGACGTGACTTGCGGACCGCGAGTACTGCACGTGCCGAGATGGACGGACGCTACTACAGCCGAAGTTGGCATGCTGTCGGCCGCCTGGGGGTCGCCGAGACTGGCAAGGAGTGCCTGGCCAGGGGACCTGTGCCGAGTGGGACTGCAGGCTTTGAGAGCCACGTCCGGCTCCATGCGCGTGCTCGGCCAGGGACCCGACAGCGATCGTTCGCGAACCGGCCGGGAAGGTGCCGGTTCCGGAAGCCGCAAACCCGCCCCCGCGTCATGGGCCACGCCGACTCCGGCGCCAGTTGCGCACGCTGGCTCTGGGCCGCGGTGCAGCCGCCATTGCCAGTGCCACTTCGGCGTCGTCCTCTGGCTCGCCCTCCCCCGCCAACCGCTTGCGCATGGCGATGATCCGGTCCCGCACACGCGCCGCCTGCTCGAACTGTAGCTCCTTGGCCAGCCGCCGCATCTCCTTCTCCAGGTCGCGCACGATCGCCAGCAGATCCTCGCGGGGGAGCCCCGAACCCATCAGCTCGACCGCGTCGGCCTCGACGTCCTTCTTTTCGACCTCAAGCGCATAGATCGCCTTGCGCACCGTCTCCGGGGTGATCCCGTGCTCCTGGTTGTACGCGATCTGGCGGGCTCGACGTCGCTCAGTCTCGTCGATGGCCTGCCGCATCGAGTCGGTGATCGTGTCCGCGTACATGATCACGTGGCCATCGACGTTTCGCGCCGCCCGTCCGATGATCTGGATGAAGGAGCGATAGGCTCGCAGGTAGCCCTCCTTGTCCGCGTCCAGGATGGCGATGAAGGCCACCTCGGGAAGGTCCAACCCCTCCCGCAGCAGGTTGATCCCCACCAGCACGTCAAAGCTGCCGAGTCGGAGGTCGCGTAGGATCTCGATCCGCTCAAGGGCGTCGAGATCGGAGTGGATGTAGCGGACCCGGATCCCGTACTCCTTGAGGTAATCGGTGAGGTCCTCGGCGAAACGTTTGGTCAGGGTGGTGACCAGCGAACGCTGGCCGCGCTCCACCCGCTGGCGCAGCTCGGCCACCAGATCGTCGATCTGGCCCTCGGTCGACCGGACCTCCACGGTCGGATCGACCAGACCGGTCGGGCGCACGATCATCTCGACCACCCGCTGTGCCTTCTCCATCTCGTACGGACCAGGGGTGGCGGAGACGTAGACGATCTGGCCCACCTTGCGATCCCACTCGTCGAAGGAGAGGGGACGGTTGTCGAAGGCGCTTGGCAGGCGGAACCCGTACTCGACCAGGGCCGCCTTGCGAGCCCGGTCACCGCCCAGCATGCCCCCTAGCTGGGGGATGGCCACGTGCGACTCGTCGACGAAGACCAGGGTGTCCTCGGGTAGGAAGTCGAGGAGCGTGTACGGCGCCTCACCAGGCTGACGCCGGGTGAGATGGCGAGAGTAGTTCTCGACTCCGGCACAGGTCCCGGTCTCCCGCAGCATCTCCAGGTCGAACATGGTCCGCTGGCGCAGCCGCTGCGCCTCCAGGAGCCGGCCCTGCTCCTCGAACCAGCGCACTCGCTCGTCCAGCTCGACCTCGATGTCGTGCAGGGCCAGCTCCAGCTTCTGGCGGGGGGTGATGTAGTGGCTGGCGGGGAAGATCGTGAGCTCGTCCCGAAGAGCGAGGATCTCGCCTGTCACCGGGTCGAGTTCCTGGATGCGGTCGATCTCGTCACCGAAGAATTCCACCCGGTAGACCTTCTCCTCACTCGCCGGCACGATGTCCACGACGTCGCCGCGCACCCGGAAGCGCAGGCGGCCCAGGTCGTAGTCGTTGCGCTCGTAGAGCATCTCGGTGAGCTTGCGGAGCAGGATCTCGCGGCGTAGCGACTCACCCCGGCGGAGGCCCAAGGATTCCCCAATGTAGTCCTCGACCGAGCCAATGCCGTAGATGCAGCTCACGCTGGCCACCACGATCACGTCCCGCCTGGTGAGCAGGGAGGTGGTGGCGCTGTGTCGCATCCGGTCGATGTCGTCGTTGCGGCTCGAGTCCTTCTCGATGTAGGTGTCCGACTGGGGGATGTAGGCCTCGGGCTGGTAGTAGTCGTAGTAGCTGACGAAGTACTCGACCGCGTTGTGCGGGAACAGTCGCTTGAACTCGGCGCAGAGCTGGGCGGCAAGCGTCTTGTTGGGGCTGAGCACGAGGGCAGGACGCCGCAGCTCCTGCATCACCCAGGCCATGACGTTGGTCTTTCCGCTCCCTGTCACCCCCATCAGGACCTGCTCCCGCAGCCCGCTACGCACCCCATCCACGATCTGCTCGATCGCCTGGGGCTGATCCCCTTTGGGCTCGAAGGGGGCCTCGATCCGGAAGTCCACCGGCATGAACTCGAATTCTACCGGTCGGGCGAACTGTCGAGAACAACTGTTCCGTCACCTCGACGTGCACCTGGCGACGCCGCTTTCAGCTTCACCTCTTCGCCGGTCCGGTCGCCGCGGGAACACGGGGGTAGGAGATCCTGGTCTGGGCTTGCCGGCAGGCATCGGATCCGTGCTCCATGCCCGTCGTCGGCGCCATCGATCGAGGTCAGCGTTCAACCGCGGCCGGTGGAACCGATCGCCGGCTCTGGCTCGCCCGATCCTGTGCCAACCGGCCACAGCGCGTTCGGGGGTGGTCTGGAGAGCCGGCAGCCGGCGCAGCGGTGGAACCTGCAGGACTATCGGGTCCGGGCCGGGAAATCGGGAAGTCCTCGCCCACTGCCTGCGACCGGCCCGGGCCGGGAGATTCGATCCAGGGCGACGAACGGCTGATGGTCCATCTGGAGGGTGGTGTGGTCGATGGCGAATCGCTCCCGTAGCAGACGCTCCAGCTCCCGCCGCACCCGGTGGCAGTCGCCTCCAGGACCGACCAGGACGTGGGCTGACAGCGAGGGCATGCCCGAGGTGATCTCCCAGAGATGGAAGTCGTGGACGTCCGCCACCCCCGGCTGCCGGCGCATCACCTCCGCCACCTGGGCCGCGTCGAGATCAGCCGGAGCCGCCTCCAGCAGCACTCGCCCGGCGTCCCGAAGGAGCCCGTACGCCCCCCGCACCATCAGGGTCGCGACCACGAGCGATGCGATCGCGTCCGCCCGCTGGAATCCGGTGGTCAGGATCACGATCCCCGCCACCGCCGTGCCGGCGAAGGCATACAGGTCCGTCAGGAGGTGCTGGAGGCTGCCCCGGAGGTTGAGGCTACGTCGCTCGGCGCGGGCCAAGCCCCAGGTGGCGACCAGATTCACCCCGATCCCCGCCAGGGCCACGACCAGCATCTGCTCGCCTCCGACCGTCGGCGGGGCCATGAGCCGTCGGACTGCCTCGAAGGCGATGACCACGGCCAGCGCTGCCAGGGTCACGCCGTTGGCCAGGGCGGACAGGACCTCGGTCCGTTTGAGGCCGAAGGTCAGGCCTCCGGCCGGAGGCCGGGCCGCCAGCCGGAGCGCCAGCAGGGACAGTCCGATGGCACCGGCATCGGTGAGCATGTGGCCGGCGTCCGAGAGGAGGGCCAGCGAGTGCGCAAGCACCCCCACCACCACCTCCGCGGCCATGAAGGCGAGGATCAACGCCAGGACCTGGACCAGCCGGCGCCCATCGGCGGAACGCGACCGGCCGGACCCGGAAGCCGGACCCTCACCCCCGCCCATCGTCATCGTTCCGGACCTCCCCAGGGACCGGAAGAGCCGCATACGGCAAGTGTACGATGAAGCTATTGCGCAAATCATGCTAAAAGGGCGCAGGGGGAGCACGTCCGGGGCCCTCCATCCGGAGCAGGTGGCACGAGGTCGCGCCTGGTTGCTGGAGCAGCAGACCTATACCGACCTGGCCGCGCTCTACTCCGCCCTGGGCGACCCTACCCGTGTCCGCATTGTGCACAGCCTGCTCCGGCAGGAGCTCTGCACCACCGATCTGGCGGCGGTGGCCGGGGTTAGCGAGTCCGCCGTCTCACAGCACCTGCGCGTCCTCCGCGGGTTGCGCTTGGTCAAGACCCGCCGGGCGGGGAAGCTCGTCTTCCACGGCCTCGACGACGAGCACGTGGCCCAGCTGCTCGAGGTCGGCCTCACCCATCTCGGCCACGACGCCGCCCTCCTTGGAGACCGCTCGCTCTCCTAGCCGCACCTTTCCACCACGAGCCAAGACCTAGCCGCGAGGCATCGCTCCTGCGGACTCCTCTCAGGCCACGGCCTGGCGGGGCTGGCGAGCCACGACCTGGAACACGTGCCCGAGCGGGAAGCGACGGCGCGCCACCAGATACGCACTGAGGCCCAGGACCAGCGCCATCCCGCTCATCAGGAACCGCTGGATCAAGGCGATGGCGCCGGCATCCCCCCCGCTGACGCCGAACACGATCAACAGACCGGCCACGCTGGCCTCGTTGGCCCCCACCCCGCCCGGGATCAGGCTGATCGCGCCTCCGATCGAGGAAAGGGTGAGCACGAACGCCGCCTTGAACCAGTCGAGGTGGCCGGGGGAGACGCCCTGCACCACCAGCCAGAAGACCGTGATCACAGCCACCGCCCGGCCCAGGTCGAGGATCGAGAGCGCCCAGGCGTCGGGCCGGTGTAGCAGCGAGGTGGTCTCTTCTTGGAGCTCGTCGATCGCGGGGAGCAAGCGGTTGAGCAGGGGCACGTGGAGGATGATCCGGTGCACCAGACAGAAGAGTGGCGACCAGGTCAGGATGGCCACGATCCCGGCCATGCCGGCCAGGGTGCCGATCACGAACTGGATCCCGAGATGGAGTGCCAGCATCACCGGCACCGTGCACAGGATCAGCATCAGGTTGTAGGTCAGCTCCTGGACGGTCACGGTGCCGGCCAGGAACCCGAAGTCCAGCCCGCTCGCCTCGGCCGCGAAGGCGGCCCGGGTGAGATCGCCCAGTGGCACCAGAGCGGTGATGGTCTGGCCGGCAGTGTTGAGCAGGATGCTGTCCCGCATCCGGAGCAGCACTCCGGCATCGCGAAGCAGGTAATGCCAGCGCACCCCCTGGAGGAGGAAGACCCCGGCGTAGAGGAGGACGATGGCCGGGATCAGGGCCAGATGGAAGCCCCGAAGCGCCGTCGCCACCTTGGCCGGATCCAGCACCACGACCACCGCGCCGATGCCGGCCAGGCCGAGCACCGCCGGTCCCACCCGTCTGACCAGCTGGCGCAGGCGTCGGTTGCCCAGCACCCCTCTCAGGCCGCCTCTCTCCTGCTCTCGGAGTCCCACGCTCACCACCCCCGCCTACCGGTGACCGTTGGCACCGGCCGATCGCCGGCCAGGCCGGGCAGCCAGCAACCTCCGGCCGAGCGACCCGGCTCCATCAGCACCACATGCCGCCGGCCACGACCACGGCCAAAGGCTCCTGGCTCCAGGTTGTCCTATCCCACCGCCTCGGCCTCGGCCACGAACTCGACCGGGATCTGCCAGGGATCGCGGACGCCGAAGCCACCGTCCACCGGCTGCACCGCCAGGCCGGCTGTCTCCACCCGCCGTCGGAGCCGGGCCACGTCCGCCGCCGGCATTCTCACCGTCCAGTGGTCGAGCCCGATCGTGTGCTCTGGCGCCGGCCCCAGACCCCGGCCTCGCCAGGTGTTGAAGGCCAGGTGGTGGTGGTAGCCACCGGCAGCCACGAAGGCGGCGGTACCCAGGTCGGCCATCAGCTCGAAGCCGAGCAGGTCCCGGTAGAAGGCAAGGCCCTGCGCCAGGTCGCCGACGTGCAGGTGCAGGTGGCCCACCCTGAGCCCGCGACCCACCTTGGCGGGCGGCTCCTCGCCGGCGATGGTGCCCAGCAGCGACTCCAGGTCCAGCGGAGCTGGACCGCTGGCATAGAAGTCGCGGGGCCACCGCTCCCGGGGCCGGTCGGCGGCCAGCTCGATGCCGTTGCCGTCGGCGTCGGGCAGATAGAGGGCCTCGTGGGTGCCATGGTCCGACGCCCCCTCCACCGGGGTCCTGGCCGCGGCCACGCGCGCCACCGCCCGGGCCAGCTCCTCCCGGCTGGGGAAGAGAAGCGCGTAGTGGTAGAGCCCGGCGTGCCGGCCCGGTGGGCGGGCATCGGCATCCTCGTGCAGGACCAGCACCGTCTCCTCGCCGTCGCCCAGCGCCGCCTCGGCCTGGCCGCGAGCGTGGAGCCTGAGCCCCAGCGCCCGCCGGTACCAGTCGATCGCGCGCTCCAAGTCCCGGACCACCAGGTGCACCGCGCCCAGCCGCAGCCCCGCCGGCAACCTCGCCGCCCCGGCGGCATCGACCGATGCCGCTACCCCACCCTCCTGCTCCAGCCCCAAGCCCGGCTCGTCTCTGTCCATCAGGTGCTCCTCGGCAACATGCCGGTCACAGGTTCGAATGCGGCCGGCGTTCGATCTATTCGCCGACGCACAACTCCGCGCCTTCAGCGACGGAGCGGAGGGCGCATGGCCGACTTGTTCACGTCCTCCGGCTCGTAGCGGTGCTCTTCCTGTTCGGCCTCGCTCCGCCATCGCCACTCGGAGGGGATCAGGGCCTCGATTAGGTCGTCATAGGTGACGATCCCGAGCAACCGGCCCTCGCGATCCACCACGGGTAAGGCGGCCAGGTTGTAGTCGGCCATCTCCACCGCCACCGCGGGGATGTCGGTCTCGGGGAAGACCGCCACCGGATGACGGTCGCCGAGCTGGTCCAGACGCTGACCGGGATCGGCCCGGATCAGGTCGAACAACCGCACCGCCCCGCGCAACCGGTCGCCCTCCATCGCGTAGATCACGATCACCCGGGTGGGGGCCTCGTCCAGCTGCCGGACCCTGGCCAGTGCCTCCCCAGCCGTCATCTCCTGGGGAAGCGCGATGAACTCGGTGCTCATCAGCCCCCCGGCGCTCTCCCGGCTGTAGCCGAGCAGCCGTCGCAGCTGATTCCGCTGGGGCTCGGGGACCAGCTCCAGCACACGCCGCCGCCGTCCCTGATCCAGGTTCAGGAGTAGGTCGGCGGCGTCGTCGGCCTCCATCTCCGACAGCAGCTGGGCGATCTCGCCGTCGCTTCGCTCACGGGCGAACTCGACCTGGTGCTCATCGTTGAGCTCCTCGAAGACGTCCGCCTCCAGCTCCTGGTCCTGGTGGACTGCCTCCAGGATCTCCTTGCCCTCCTCGTGCGAGGCCTCCTCGACGATGTCGGCGATGTCGGCGGGCCGAAGCCCGGCCAGACGCAGGAAGGGGATGCGCCTCGCCGCCGAGGGTACGTGGCCGGTCAGCGGCTCGATCCGGGTCCAGTCAACCACCTCCGCCGGCGGCTCGCGGCGGACCAGGCGCCACAGAGCCCGGAGAGGGCTGAATGCGACCGAGGAGACGATCGCCGCCACCCGCCAGGCACCGTCGCGCTCCTCCAGGACCAGGTCCCCGACCCGCACCAACCGGGCATCGACGACGTCGATCACCGCCCGGCCGATCACGTCCCGGTCCAGCAGCACCTCCCCGGGCCGGCGCTCAAAGGGCCGGGTGTCGACGCGGCTCGCGCCCAGCCGGACGCCCTCCTCCCCCAGGCCGGCTACGTCGGCCATGGAGACGAAGACGTCACGCCCCCCGAGCCGCAGCAAGAGTCCGGTCAGCCGGGGCAGGGCACCCTCGCCCAGCCGAACCACGCAGTCGGCCAATCGCCCCAGCTCGTTGCCGGACGGCCCCCGCAGAGGCCGGCCTCGCAGCCGCGAGAAACGCATCTGCGACATCGATCCTCGCACCTCCCCGCCGCGGGCAGCGGCGGTCACCGACTCACCCATGGCCGGTTGCCAGCTCGACGCTCTTGACCAGGAGCAGGAGCACGGCTAGGACCAGGTAGCCACGCATCGCCATCATCGCCATCCGGCGCAGGGGTGACATCACCGGGCGCTCCAGCAGTGAGAGCGGGGGCATGGTCCAGAACTGCCGCTGGCGCCGGAACTCGGCCGGCTCCGGGGCGGGCTGGCGCCGGATCAGCCAGGCCACCCCGAGCACCGCCAGGGCCAACGCCAGCGCCCCGCCGAACGAGGCCGTGAGCAGGGCAACGTCGATCTGCGGGAAGACTGTGGTGATGGTGAGGATGGCGGAGAGCATCAGCAACGTGGAGATGATGACCACCGCGATCGCGTTGAGCCAGGGCCGGTTCACCCAGGGGCCGAGGACGGCCCGGTCGTTGCAGAGCAGGAGCAGGAACGTGGTGGCGCTGGGCAGGAGCACTCCGGCCAGGGCCTGGACCGCCTCCGTGATCAAGCCCAGCGGAGCGTCGGGGATGAGAACGATCCCGGCCGCGCCTGCCACCAGTGCGATGAAGGAGCCGTAGAAGGCACGGGCGTCGCGCCAGCTCCGATGGAGCGAGTGCTGGAGCCCGAACGTATCGCCGACCGCGTATGAGGTGGCAACCGCCAGCGCCGCAGCTCCGATCAGCGAGGCGTTGAGCAGGACCAGCGCATACATCACCCGCGCAGCAGGCCCGAGTACGACGCCCAGCTGCACTGCCACTGCACCCGCATCGGTGAAGCTGCCGAAGTAGCGGGTTCCCTGGAAGGCGAAGGCGCAGGTGATGACGATGGCCGAGGCCCCGACCACCGTCACGATCGAGCCCAGCACGGTGTCGGCGCGCTCGTACGAGATCCAGCGGGGGGTGATCCGCTTGTCCACCACGTTGGACTGCTGGAAGAAGAGCTGCCACGGCGCGACCGTGGTGCCCACGATGGCGATGATCAGGAGGACAGCGTTACCAGTCAAGCCACCCTGGACGCCCGGCACGACGAAGCCGTGCACGATAGGGCCGAACCGTGGGTGGCTGAACACGGCCAAGGGGATGATGAGGAAGTTGGCGGCAACGAAGCCGAACATGAAGCGCTCCCAGCGGCGAAAGCTGCCGGTCACGGTCGCGGCCACCAGCAGCGCCGCCGCCAGCGGCACCGAGATGTAGGGACTGACACCCAGCACACCCATCGACAGACTCACGCCGATGAACTCGGTGACCAGGGTCAGGAAGTTGAGGACGAAGAGGTCGCCGACCGAGAAAGCACCCCAGAACCTGCCGAAGCGCTCGAAGATCATCTTGCCGTGGCCCATGCCGGTGACGGCACCGAGCCGAACCACCATCTCCTGGTTGACGATCAGGACTGGGACCAGAAGCAGCAGCACCCAGAGCAGGCTGGTGCCGTACACCTGCCCGGCGTTGCTGTACGTGGCCACGCCGCCGGCGTCGTTGTCGCCGACCATGACGATGATGCCCGGGCCGATGATGGCCAGGAAGGCGAGCAGCCGCAGGCGCAACGAGCGTGGATGACCGGCACCCACGCGAATGGTGCCCAGCGCGCCCTTGATGTCCCCGCGATGGGTCTCGTCCAGGATCGGGCGCTCCACCGGGCCGCGGGACAGCTGCTTCTCATCCCGCATCGCCGCCGCACCCGATCAGCACGAGGCCGGCTGGCGAACCTCCTTCCCACCGTGGTGAAAGAGAAAAGGCAAAGGTATGGAGAAGAACTAGTGTCATTGCAGGCGACTCCTTCTGATATGCCGAGCCCGTGCGGCCGTCCGCGCACCAGGCAGCCAGAATGAGCCGCCCCCGTTTCAGCGGGCGCGGAACCGACCGCGAATCCTCGCTGAGTGACTACTCGCAGGATCCATCACCGACCTCCTCGGTAACGGCTGCACCAGGACACGATAACCATACCCGAGACGGGCAGCACCGGGGCGCGGTTTGTTCCCGCGATGGCAGCGCGTCCCACCTCATGCGCCCCTCCCGCTCGGTCAGAGAGACGAACCCGGAACGGGCGCCCCGCCGTCTGGGGCCAGGGGATCTCAGGCTCGACCTCCACGGTGAAGGACACGAACCACGCTAAGCGGTGCGGGACACCCTGGCGGAGAGGATCTCGGCCCTTTCCCTCACGATCTTGCGCGCTAGCGCCTCGGTCGACTCGTGGGTGGGAATGACGGCCAAACCGGGCGTGACCCGTCGAGCCGTTGCGGGTCAGTGAGCATTAGCCAGCCGACCCGCGGCCACCGGTTGTCCGGTGGCGGTCCCGGTCTTACCCGCTTGCGCGGTGCCGGGTTCCTGCTTGGGGACCCCACGAAGCCTGCTTCGTGGGGTCCCCTCCTGCTTCATCGCCGCGTGCCCAGCACGGCTGGGTCTTACCTCGGCTCCACAGGCCCCTCTGCCACTGACGGCGAGCTCGAGGAGAAGATTCTTCGCAGCGTTCACGTCCCGGTCGATGACCAGGCCGCAGCCCTCGCAGCGGAAGATGCGCTCGGCCAGCCTTGGCTTTCACCGTCCCGCAGCCAGAGCACGTCGTGGAACTGGGGAAGAACCGCTCGGCAACCAACAGCCGTCCGCCGCGCCAGACGGTCTTGGAGCCGAGCTGGTGCCGCACGGTCCCAAAGGACTGGTCCGCTCCGGGCCAACCTCCGGTTGCGGAGCATCCCGGCCCCACGTTGAGGTCCTCGATCACCACCGTCTCGTATCGAGTCCCCAGGTCGTGGCCTTGTGCGAGGCATCGAGACGGCAGTTGGCGATCCGGGCATGGAGTCGAGCAAGGCGCTTGGCGCTCTTTCTTCGGTTGGCTGAGCCGGTCTTTTTGCGGGAATGGGCGCGCG
>CADDZO010000055.1 GCA_902812395.1 bacterium
AGGGGAGCCGGGTGCTGAGCCAGTTCGCCGCCCGTCTGGGAGGCGGCCCAGCAGGCACGGGCGGACGCACAGTTCAGGCTGGACAGGGCCAGGGCTGAGACGGCACTGATGGACGGGCTATCGCTGGGGGCCCTGGCGCCGCTCGCCGGGCTCAACCCCGATGTTCGGGCCGCCTCCGTGGAGGCGGACCAGGCGGTGGCTCTGGCCCAGCGGGCGGCGGCGGTGGCTGCCGCCGAGCTCGACGCCCTGGCCTGGCTGCCGGTGCGACGGTCCAAGATGGCGGACCCCAGGGTGCGGTCCACCCGCCGGCCGGCAGGCGTGCTCGGCTTCGTCACCGATCTTGTCCAGGGTCTCGATGAGGGGGTCATGGCCCCGGTGCGGGAGGCGGTGAGCCTGTTCCCCGGCTGGGCCCTGGTGGATCGCGGCGCCTGGATCCGGTCGTTGAGGCCCAGGAGGAGGGGCTGCGATTCGAGCTGGCCCATCCCGCCGAGCTCCTGAAGGCGCTGGTGGACTGGAGCGACTTCAGCGACGGCCATCCTGGCCGAGCGATCGGGGAGCTGCTCCCGGGGGTGGTCCTGGGGGTGGTGACGGACGGGGCCGGGGAGGTGGCCGATGATGGGCTGGACGCCGCCGCCCAGGCAGCGCACACCGCGGGCGACTCGAGTGCCACCGCCGAGCTCTCCGAGCCTGAACTGCAGTTCTGGAGTCCTGAGGAACTGAAGCAGCCGTTTGATCGGCTTGCCGAAGGGGGAGGTCCAGCACCGTCGTCGTCGTACCCGGGACACATGGTGCAGCTACCCGACGGCACGCTGGTCGGGATACGCCCGGATTCAACGTCAGGAGGTCCGACGATCGACATCCACGCGCCTGCCGACATGAGATACAAAGTGCATGTCGATCCGGATGCCTGAGAAGGCCACCTATGAGGTGAATGCCGAATGCTCGCCGACGTGATCACCGAGTTGTTGGAGGATGGGGCCGATGACTGGGTCATGCTCGGGGACGTGGGCGCCTACATCAGGCGACATCAGGGGATTCGAGATGAGGCAGACCTCAAGCGCGAGGCGCTGACTGTGATCAATCTGGTGCTGGCGGCGGGATGCTTCGAATGTGGTGATATCGTCATAGGGAAGGGGTTTGTGCCCTGGAACCTTGGCCGTGAGGAGTCATTGAAGAAGATCGACACGCTTTGGGATAAGCCGTTTGATCGCATCATAGCTGAGTGCTGGTTCAATCTAACCGATGCCGGCAAGGAGGAGGTACGACGGCTGGGGTTGTGAGGTGGTGATCGTCAATGACCACAGGAGCGAGATGGACAGAGACTGGGCTCGCATTGGTGGGCACCTGCTGGTGCCGGATGGACCTCCAGGAGCGAACTGGTAGAAGGGTTGAGCCTGTTGACTCCGCACCCCCCAAGGATCGGCTGGTTCCCATCGAGGAGGCCGCCCTACGTGTGGGAAAGGAGCCCCTCGACGGTCTTCCGTTGGATCCAACGCGGATTTCTGAGGCCGCGGAAGGAGCGGTGCGGCCAGCGTATCCACGTCGACCTCGCTGAGCTGCCGAAAGCCCTGCGTAAGGCGGGGCGACCAGGACCCAAGCCGTGCCCCAGGAGCCGTGATGCCGAGGATCAGTGAGTTCTACTGAATCAGGCGTGATGCTCCCGACCCCACTCTCGCAATCGGCAAAGGGGGCACTCCCCGACCTCCGACGCAGCACTGCCGCCTGCCCATCACAAACCGGAGACGTGCCCAGAAACCTGATGGACGAGGTACCCGACAACGCTCCGCAAAGCGCCGTGCCCGCCTCGGGCCGGCGCTCTTTTCTTCCCCCTTAGCCTCAGTCCGTCATCAACCATCGTTGCCGAATGCTGCTCACCCAATCCTGCCATCGCATCCCCAGATAGCCCTGCCACCCACATCCTCTCACGAAAATTCCAGGCCGCCCTCATCGAGACCCTCGCCTATGCGGCCGGAGTCAATCGATGGAGAGCCTCAGCCCCGCAACGCTATTCTTTAGTGTAAGTGGAAAAGTCAAGGTGGTTGGATTCAGCCGAAATAGATGGTCAGTGGTCGCGGACATTTAAACCGTAGCGCGCAATCGACCTGACGCAGGCTGACTGGCCCTAGCGGCACCTGACCCGCGGCCCCACAATGTAAGGAGGACCCTGCAGGTCGCGCCGGCGCGGTTGGAAGGTCATGAGCTTGCTGCGGCCAGACGTCTCTCAGCCAGGTCGCAGACGCGCCCTCATCAGGGACATTCCTTCTGCCACCTTCGCTGGGGCCCCATCAAAATCCACGGACTCCGAGACACCCTGACCAGAGGCGGGATCGCGATGATCGTCGTGGTTCGCGATCCACTTGACGGACCGCTACCCCAGGTCCCTTGTCAAGGGAGTCCTGAGGCGGAACAACCGGGTGGCCGGCTGCGTCCTTACCCTGGTCACCGAACCGCGGCGCCGTTTCGCCTGAGCCCGTGACCAGGGCCACAGTCCGGCCGCTCAGACCGACGCCACGGCATCCGTGACCAGCTCTGCCAGGCTGGGATGCAGGTGCTGGATCCTGCCCAGGTCGCGGTAGTCGGCCTCCAGCTCCATAGCCGCCGCAACCTGGGCGATGACCTCGGTAGCGCCGGGGCCAACCATGTGCGCGCCCAGAATCTCGCCGAAGTCAATGTCTACCACCAGCTTCAGGGCCCCTTGCTCTTGGCCCAGGGTCATGGCGCGCAGACTGGTGGTCAGCTCCCCGAAGCCGGTGCTGACCTGGCTCCCACGGGCCCTGGCCTGGGCCTCGGTCAGGCCCACCGCCGCCAGTGGCGGATGGGTGTTGACGGAGCGTGGGATGCGCTCTGGGCGGAAGCGAGTCGAGCCTCCCAGGGCGTTGGTGGCAGCGACGATACCCTGAGCCCGCGCACGGTTGGAGAGCCAGGGCGGCCCCGTGACATCCCCGGCGGCGTAGACCCCGGCTACCGAGGTGCGGCTGCCGTCATCCACCACCACCGCGCCTTCGCGAACAGCGATTCCGGCTGCCCCCAGGTTGAGGCCACGGATGTTGGGAACGCGCTCGTCAGCCCTCAGCACCGTGGCTCCACTCACTGGCTCCGATGCATCGGCCCCCATGAGGAGGCGGATCCCTCGCTGCTCCAACAGGAGCTGAAGGAAGCCCGCGATGTCCTCGTCCTCCTGGGGCAGGATCCGATCGTCAGGTGCCATCACGGTCACCTTGCTTCCCAGGTGCTGGAAGAAGTCCGCCCACTCTAGGCTGAACCGCCCGCACCCCAACACCAGGAGCTGTGCCGGAGCGCAGTCCAGTGCCATCGCATCCTCGTTCGAGAGTGCGCCACCAGTGCTCGGCGCGGAGACCGCGCCCGTTGCCAGCACGACCGGCACCCCTTCGAACATGCGGCCATCCGCCTCCACTGAGCTCGGGCTCGTGAAGCTGGCGCTCGCGGCCAGGACTTCGACTCCTGCGGCCTCCAGGGAGCTGCGGACGAGTCGGGTGGCGTTCTGGACCACCGAGCCCGACCAGGCCTGCATCCGTTGCCAGTTCACGGCCGGCGCCTCTACCTCCACTCCCACCTGGCCGGCACCACGCACGTCCTCCAGTACCTCGACCGTGTGATGGAGGGCAGCCGAGGGAATGCAGCCCGCGTGGACGCAGGTCCCGCCCAATCCGGCTCGCTCCACGAGTGTCACCCGGGCTCCAAGGCTGGCGGCCCTCCGAGCCGCCGCCACTCCGGCCGGCCCACCGCCGATGACGACAAGGTCAGTCATGGGCCGAGAGGGCGTTCATCACCCGGCGCACATCCACCACCAGGGGGCCGTTTCCCGTGACCCGCGCCCATGCAGCGCCACCCACCACCTCGCGCTCCCCGTCCAGGGCGATTGTGCCTCCCCTGCAGTCCAGCGGGACCTCCTCGCCAGGTTCCAGGAGCCGCCACTCGCCGACCTTGACCTCTGCCATCAGCCCTGGTGCCAGTACCGCGCTGAGCGTGCGACCCTGGTCGCCTCCTAGCTCCACGTAAAGCCCCCATGGTTCATCTGCCATGACCGGCCGCAGCCGGCCACCAATGGATGAGAGTCCTATCGCCCAGGGCTCTGCCCGAGCCAGCACCAGGGCTCGCACGCGGGCGATGTCCCAGATCGCCGCCGCACCTCGAAAGGGGTCTCGGCAAGCCGCCGCGTCGACGAGCGCGAAGTCCTGCACCTCATCTGCGCCGACCTCAACCCGCTTCGATCGTTGGCAGACGACGGCGGGATCGACGGCACCGGCAGCCACCAGGCCAGCGGCGAGGCCGGCGACCGTGCCCTCGACCGTGGCCGGGAAGACGTTGTTGGTCCCGGTGGAGATGGCCACGAGGGGCACGTCGGCGCAGCCAGCGGCCACAGCCCGGTTGGTGCCGTCGCCGCCGATGGTCACGATCACCCCGGCTCCAGACTCGACCAGTCGTTTCGCGGCCTCGGTGGAGTCCCGGGCATCACCTCGGAGCTCAACCGGCAGGGGCTCCATACGGAGAGCCGGTCGCAGGCCGTCCAGCGCAGCAGCCATGATCCCTACCCCATCGGGCAGGTACAGCACGGTGTCCACCCCTGCCGACTCCAGCCCCCGGATCACCCTCCGGACCAGCGCCGCCTTCTCATGGTGCGGTACCACCGAGGCCAGACCCACCAGCCGCCGGATGTCCCGGCCTGCGGCTGGGTTCACGATCAGCCCCACGACGGGCTGGCTCATGCCAGCCGTTCCGACAACGCGTCCAGGAACCTGGCGGCGGGCGCTCCGTCGACCAGCCGGTGGTCGAAGGTCAGCGAGAGCCACATCATGGGTCGGACCCGGATCTCGCCCTCCACCACCACTGGCTTCTCCACGATCCTGCCCACGCCCAGGATGGCGCATTGGGGCGGGTTCACAATCGGGGTGAAGGAGTCCGCGCCGAAGGCTCCCAGGTTGGAGATGGTGAAGGTGCCTCCCTCCACCTCCTCCAGACTGAGGCCGCCGGCCTGCGCCTTCGCGGTCAGCTCGGCGCGTGCCGCCGCGATCTCGCCCAGCGAGCGAGAGGTGACATCCCGGATCACGGGGACGATCAAGCCATCCTCCAGGGCAACGGCCACCCCGATGTGCACGGCGTCGGAGAGGACGATGGTGTCACCGTCCAGGGTGGCGTTGAGAAGCGGGTGCTCCGGCAACAGCTGGGCCGTGGCCTCGATCAAGAGGTCGGTGTAGGTGAGGTGGATGCCCCTGGCGGCCTCGAAGCCCGGCGCCAGCCGCTCCCGACGCTTCACCAGCCCCCCAACGTCCGCCTCGCGAGAGATCGTGACCTGGGCCATGGTCTGGAGGCTTTGGTGAAGGTTCTCGGCCACCAGCTTGCGGATGCCGGCGAAGGGGATCCGCCGGCCTGCGGCTGGCGCTGCCAACGCGGTGTTCGGCGTGGCCGACTGTGCCGCCGACGCAGCCTCCCGTGCCGCCGCATAGGCCTCCACATCCTCGGTCGTGATGCGCTTCCCGGGCGCAGCCGGCGGCACCTGCGCGATGTCGATGCCCAGGTCGCGAGCCAGGCGACGGGCGGCCGGTGAGGCTGGCACCTCGGCCCCACCCCCAGCACCCGCCGTATGCGCCTGCGCCGGTCCGGCGAGTACTCCCCCAAGGGGAGCCGCCGCAATGGTGGGAGCAGCGGCATCCGGCGCGGCCATCACACCCAGCTGCTCGGCCGAGGGAAACGCGTCGCCCGCGTCTCCGATCAGCGCCAGCAGGCCCCCTACCGGTACCTCGGAGCCCGGCGCCGCCAGCACCCGCCCCAAAACCCCTGAGGCGGGGGCCGTGACCTCGGCGTTGATCTTCTCGGTCATGATGTCCACCAGCGGCTTTCCCTGCTCGACCGCACCGCCCTCTTCCACACGCCAGCGCTTGACCGTGCCCTTCTTCATCGTCATGCCCAGCTTGGGCATGCGAACCTCGGTCAGCATCTACAGATCTCAGAGAGTGGCCCGGATGGCGGTCGCGATCTTCTCCGCACTGGGTACGTAGAAGTCTTCGAGCGTCGGCGAGAAGGGCACAGGCGTGTGAGGCGCCGTCACCATCTGCGGCGGAGCGTCCAAATGATCGAAAGCCTTGGTGGTCACCAGTGCGACCAGGTCGGCAGCCATGGAGCAGTGTGGGTTGTCCTCGTCGACCACAACCAGCCTGCGGGTCTTCCGCACCGAGTCCAGGATGGTGTCTTCATCCAGCGGTGAGAGCGTCCGGGGGTCGACGACCTCTACGCTGACACCCTCTGAGGCCAGCGCCTCCGCGGCCTCCAACGCCAGGTAGACCATCCGGCCAATGGCGACCACCGTCACCCTGTCTCCGGCTCGCTTGACGTCGGCTCTTCCTAGCTCGATCACGTGCTCACCGGGCGGGACCTCGCCCTGCACGTCGTAGAGAAGCTTGTGTTCGAAGAACATCACCGGGTCGTCGTCTCGGATGGAGGCGGCCAGCAGGCCCTTGGCGTCGGCGGGCGTGGAAGGCACCACGCACTTCAGCCCTGGCATGTGGGTGAAGACCGAATAGTGGCAGCCAGAGTGCTGGCCTGCAGCCCGGAACCCAGCTCCGATCATGGTCCTGATCACCATCGGAACCGAGGCCTTGCCACCGAACATATAGCGGAGCTTTGCCCCCTGGTTGAAGATCTGGTCCATGCAGACGCCGAAGAAGTCGACGAACATCAGCTCCGCCACAGGGCGCAGACCGGTGGCCGCCGCCCCCACGGCCGCGCCGATGAAGGCCGACTCGGAGATCGGCGTGTCGAGCACCCGCTCCCGGCCGAAGCGCTGCACCAGCCCCTTGGTCACTCCCAGGACGCCGCCCCAGGCATCCTCACGCTCGAACCCAGGCACGGTGGCGCCGCCCGCTACGTCCTCGCCCATCAGCACCACCCGAGGATCTCGCTCCATCTCTTGACGAAGCGCCTCGTTGATGGCCTCTCGAAAGGTCAGCGTGCGTACCGCTACTGCCATGGTTCCTCACCTTTCCGCCCTTCAGCGATAGGCGACGTAGACGTCGGTGAGCGCCTCTTCCGGCGCTGGCAGCGGGCTGGCCTCGGCCCATGCGATTGCCTCTTCCACCTGCCTCGCGGCGTCGCGATGAATGCGGTCGACATCCTCCTGGGTCAGTAGTCCGCGTTCGGCCGCTTGCCGGGCAAAGGTGGTGAGGGGGTCATGCTCGC
Organism: bacterium; assembly: GCA_902812395.1. GTDB lineage: Bacteria > Chloroflexota > Dormibacteria > Dormibacterales > Dormibacteraceae > CADDZO01. The sequence continues at coordinate 7,195 of CADDZO010000055.1, forward strand.
GGTGGGCCGCCGACTGCTCCGCTGTGCGGTAGGTGACCTGGTCACCTTCGAAGTGCCCGAAGTAGCGCCAGGTCCTGGCCTCGATCAGGCTCGGCCCCTCACCGCGGCGGGCGCGGACGATGGCCTCGCCTGCCGCCTCGTAGACGGCGATGACGTCATAGCCGTCGACGCTGACGCCGGGGATGTTGTAGGCGACCGCGCGGTCGGCGATGCTGGTCGCGGCGCAGTGGTAGACGACCGGGGTCGACTCAGCAAACTGGTTGTTCTCACAGACGAAGACGACGGGCAGCTTCCAGATCGCGGCCAGGTTCATCGCCTCGTGGGTAGTGCCCTGCTCGGCGGCGCCGTCGCCAAAGAAACAGACAGCCACCGCTCCCGTGCCCAGGACCTTGGCCGTGAGCCCGGCCCCGGCCGCGAGCGGCGGCCCACCGCCGACGATACCGTTCGCGCCCAGCATCCCCCGGGAAACGTCCGCGATGTGCATCGAGCCGCCCTTGCCTTTGCAGCTGCCACCGCTGCGGCCGAACAGCTCGGCCATCATCTCGCCCAGCGGGACGCCCTTGGCGATGCAGTGGCCGTGGCCCCGGTGAGTGGAGGTGATGTAGTCGCCCTCGTTCAGGTGAGTGCAAACCCCGACAGCGACGGCCTCCTCGCCTGCGTAAAGGTGGACGAAGCCGGGGATCCGGCCCTCAGCGAACAGCTGGGCTACCCGCTCCTCGAAGGTGCGAATGAGCGCCATGCGCTCGTAGATCTCCAGTGCCTGCGCCCTCGACAGTTCCACGACGGCACCAATATACGCGGGTGAGCTCGGGATGGTCAAGTGACTTACATTTGGCAAAACCATCCCAGATGCATCGTTAGCTGTGGGTCGTGATAAACCCCGGGCTATGGTTCCCAGATGCTGTGAAAGAACGTCACCCTCGCCATCCTTTCTCTCTGGAGATCCCCGCCAACTGCTTCCCATTGTCGGACGGGAACTGGCGATTCGGCGCAGGACCACTTCCTCAAGTGAGGAGAGCAGGGCCTTCACCAGCTGAATGCTGCGATACCTTCAGAGCCGCGACCACGAGGGTCAGGTGATCGACCCTCCAGCCGCCGCCTGACGCGCCATCCGGCCGGTTCCGTGCCCGATCCGGCAGGTTCGAGCTGGGGGACTTCTGGGGGAGAGGCTGGGCCTGGCCTTCGCCCCGTAGCGTAGAGCCCTACCGGCTCTGCTCTGATACGCTTCGGTCCGGCGACGGACCGGGCCGTCAGACACTGGCTTTTGGATCGGAGGACCGCAAGAGCCAGGCGGGCCGCCCCTCGACCCCCCACCGGTGAGCGGGCCAACCAGGAATCCCCACCGCGGAGGGCCGGACGATGTCAACCTCCCAAGATGCGCGTCCTCGTCCTGGGCGGTGGGATCGCAGGGTCGATGGCGGCCATCGCTGCCGCTCAGCACGGAGCCCACACCACCCTGCTCGCTCCCGGCCCGGGCGCCACCGCGCTCTACGCTGGCGCGATGGAGGTGGCCACGGGCCACCGCGACCTGCATGCCCTGGCCGCCCGCCATCCCTACCATCCGTTCGTGCGCCTCGGCCTTGACGATCTGGAGCTGGAAGCTGCTCTGGACGAGGCGTGCGCACGGCTGCAGGGAGCCCTCAACCGGGTCGGCCTCAGGGTGGTCGGGAGCTGGCGGGAGACCGGGTGGTACGCCGACGTGCACGGGCTGGTGCGGCCCGCCCAGCTTGTGCCGGCGAGTGTGCGGCCGGGCGAGCTCGCAAGCCTGCAGGGATGCAGGGTGGCGGTGGTGGGGGTGACCGGGCTGGCCGAGTACGATGCCGCGGCAACCGCAGAGGCCCTGAGCGAGGCCGGGCTGGAGGCGTTCCCGGTCGAGGTGCCGATGGGGCTCCCTCCCGACCCAACCCTGGCCGACCTGATGGGGCGTCCGGCGCCGTCGGTGCGAGAGCGGACGGACGCCATTGCCTACCCACCGGGGCTGGAGCAGCTGCCGCCGGGTGGGTTCGAGCTGCTGGCCACCTCGCCCTCGCCACATGGATGGCGCCTGCACCAGGCGCTGCTGGCGGCGTTGGAGGACAATCGGGTCCAGCTCGTGCCTGGTCGGGTCGATGCGGCTGAGGTGGCCGGTGGTGAGGTGAGAGCGGTGCAGACGGCAGCCCTGGATCTGCGGGCCGACCGCTTCGTCCTCGCCACCGGCCGCTACCTGGGAGGCGGCCTGCTCAAGGAGGGGTCGATCCGCGAGCCGATCTTCGGTCTGGGTGTATTCCACGAGGGAGCCAGGGTGGACCGGGAATGGCCGCGGTGGCTGCACCACCTGGAGCGGCGTACTCCCGACCCCGGCTTCCGGGCCGGGCTACTCACCGATGAGCAGCTGCGGCCCCTGAACTGGGAAGGCGAGGTTGCGTTCACCAACCTCCATGCTGCCGGGTCCCTGCTCGCCGGCTACGACTACGGGCGTGACCACGGGTTCGGCGTGCCGTTGCTGACCGGATGGCTGGCGGGCCGTTGGGCGGCGGTGCTGTGAGCCAGCCGAGCTGGCGCCCGGTCGCAGATCTGTGGCCGCTGGGTCTGATGCGACAGCGGGCAGGCGAGGAGGCGCCCCAGGTGCCGGTCGTCCGGCCGGTCAACGCCGAGCAGGTGGCCGACCTGCTCCGCTCCCACCGCCGGGTGATGCCCATGGGCGGGGCGAGCGGCGTCTGTGGGGCGCTGAGACCGGGGCCGGGAGACCTGGTGATAGACATGGCTGCCTTCAGCCGTATCGAGGTCGACGAGGCAAACCTGACCGTGCGGGTCGGAGCGGGGGTCAACGGGATGGTGTTGGAGCGAGAGTTGAACCGCCGTGGCCTGACCCTCGGCCATTACCCCAGCTCGTTGCCCGACGCGACCGTGGGCGGCCTGATCTCGACCCGCTCCTCGGGCCAGGAGTCGACCCGTTACGGCCACGTCGAGGACATGCTGTTGGGGGTGACGGTGGCGCTCGCGGACGGCCGGGTGCTGGAGGCGCGAGCGCACCCACGCACGGCGGCCGGGCCGCCATTCCACCTGCTGTTCGTCGGAGCCGAGGGCGGCCTGGGCGTGGTCCTGGAGGCCGAGCTCAAGGTCCACCGTCTGCCCGAGGCGGTGCTGGGGAGGGGATGGCGCCTGTCCTCGGTCGAGGCCGGACTGGAGGCCATGCGGGAGGTCACCCAGCGCGAGTTGCGGCCCCTGGTGCTGCGCCTCTACGATCCCGAGGACTCCGCCTTTCAGGGCCTGGAGGGCTGGTCGGGTGGCTGTCTTCTGGTGGCGGCGGCGGCGGGCCCTCGGGCGGTGGCCGAGGCGGAAGCAGGCGAGCTGAGCGCGGTTGCCGCTGCTGCCGGGGGCGAGGACCTCGGCGAGGCCGCCTGGAAGCACTGGCATGAGCACCGCTTTGACCTCTCGGTCCGGCGCCTACGCGAGGTGCTGGCCCCACCGGGCTCCATCGTCGACACGATGGACCTCGGGTGTCGCTGGACTGTCCTGGCCCGTCTTTATCGGGAGGTCAAGATCCGCCTGGCCGAGCACGGGGTGGTGCTCTGCCACTTTGCCCACCCCACTGCCCAGGGGGCCTGTGGTTACTTCACCTTCGCCGCCTGGGCGGCGGACGAGGTGGCCGCTCAGGCGGCCTACCGGCGGGCCTGGGAGGCAACCATGACCGCGGCCCTGGAGGCGGGGGCGACCATCAGCCACCACCATGGGGTGGGTCAGCTTCGGGCCCCATGGGTCCAGGCCGATCTGGGTGACTGGTGGCAGGTCTGGGAGCTGGTTCGTTCGGCCCTGGATCCCGAGCGCCGGCTCAATCCCCACGCCGTGGGCGGAGGGCAGGGATGAAGGACGTGCTGGTGATCGTGAACCCGGCGGCGGCTGGGGGTCGCGCTGGCCGGGGCTGGCCCCGCATCGCAACGGAGTTGCGGAGGACGGGGCTGGACTTCGACGTGGCCCTGACCTCTTGCGCCGGGGAGGCCACGGATATTGCCCGCCTGGCAGTGCGAGAGGGGCGTGCGCTGGTGGTGGCGGCGGGCGGGGACGGGACTGTGAACGAGGTCGCCAACGGCTTCTTCGAGGCCGGGGAGCCGGTGCCCACCTCGACCCGGTTGGGCCTGCTCCCTCTCGGCACCGGCGGAGACTTCCGGCGCAGCTTCGGCATTCCTGTCCGGGCAGAGGGAGCGGCCGCGGTCTTGCGTGCCGGCCGCTCGCGCCGGATCGACGCGGGCCGCCTCACCTGTGTCGCCCGCGGAAGCGGAACCGTGGTCCGTCATTTCGTCAACATCGCCGACGCCGGCATCGGTGGCGAGGTGGTGGCACGGGTCAACCGGGGCGGCAAGCTGGGCGGGGGTCCGCTCACCTTCCTCGTCGCCTCCTTGCTGACGCTGATGCGCTGGCGCAACAAGCCGATGCGGGTGGTGATCGACGGGACCGCCGAGGACTGGGTGGCCCAGCAGGTGGTGGTGGCCAACTGCCAGTACTACGGCGGAGGCATGCGGGTGGCACCCCGGGCCCGGCCCGACGACGGGCTGTTGGACGTCATCGTGATCGGCGACGTCGGCGTCTGGGAGAACGTCCGTGGCCTGGGCCGGATCCGGCGGGGGACCCATCTGGAGGACTCCAACCCCAAGCTGCGCCACGTCCTCGCCCGTCGGGTCGAGGTCTCCTCGCCGGAGCCGGTGCTGCTCGACGCCGACGGCGAGCAGCCCGGCCGACTGCCGGCCACATTCGAGGTCCAGCCTTCGGCGCTGGAGCTGGTGTGCCCGGGATGAGGGGCATAGTCGCGGCCCCCCACCGCCTGGCAGCCGAGGCCGGCGCCGAGGTGCTGCGGCGGGGCGGCAACGCCGTCGACGCCGCCGTTGCCGCCGACGCTGTGCTCTGCGTGGTGTATCCCCACATGACCTCGGTTGGCGGCGACCTGATGGCGTTGGTCTGGCCGGGTGGGGCGAGCTCGCCGGTCGGCCTGATCGGAGCGGGCGGGGCGGGCTCGCTGGCCACGATCGAGGCCGTGCGCGAGCGGGGCTACCTGGCTATGCCCGAGCGCGGGCCGCTCACGGTCACGGTGCCCGCGACGCCGGAGGCATGGGGGCGGCTGGTGGAGCGATTTGGGCGGCTGGGAATGGAGCCGCTGATGGAGGCCGCAGTCCGTCTGGCCCGCGACGGCTACCCGGTCACGGAACGTCTGTCCGGATTCCTGCACGAGCACGCCACGTGGTTGATGGCCGATCCCGACACGGCCCGGCTCTGGCCCCCCCTCAAACCGGGAATGAAGCTGCGCAATCCTGAGCTGGCGGCAACCCTGGAGGAGATCGGGCGCGACGGCTATGCGCCCTTCTACTCAGGCCGGGTGGGGGCGGCCATCGTCGCCACCCTGGAGGAACGGGACGGTCTGATCACTGCCGACGACCTGCTCCGCCCCCGCTGCCGCTGGGTGGAGCCGGTCGCCGTCTCATTCCACGACCTCACCGTCTACGAGCTCCCGCCGCCCACCCAGGGACTGGCGGCGGCCGGGATGCTCTGCCGGCTGGAGCGCTGCTCCGCGGCGGAGCTGCGGCCGGGGCTCCCGTTCGCCCGGACCCTGGTCCGGATCCGGGACCAGGTCTATCCCCTGCGCGACCGCTACCTCTCCGATCCCGACTTCGTGGCGGTGCCCTGGGAGCCATTCCTGGATCCTGCCCAGGGTGGTGGCGTCGCCCCTCCGCTTCCCGACGGCGACACCATCTACCTCTGTGCGGCGGACGCAGAGGGCACCGTGGTCTCGCTGATCCAGAGCGTAGCCGGCAGCTTCGGGTCCGGGGTCGTGGCCCGGGGCACCGGGGTCCTGCTCCAGAACCGGGGGACGTACTTCAGCCTCGACCCTTCCCACGTCAACCGGCTCGAGCCGCACAAGCGGACCATGCACACCCTGATCCCGGCCCTGGCTGCCCGTGGTGGCCGGCGCTGGGCCGCCTTCGGCTCGATGGGCGCCGACGGGCAGCCTCAGATCCAGGCCCAGCTCCTGCTCAACCTCGCCCTTTGGGGGCTAGACCCGGCTCGGGCGGTGGCCGCTCCCCGGCTGCGGGTGCCTCCGGGCGGGCGAGGGCTGTTGGTGGAGGCCGACTACCCGGAGGCGGGGACGGTGGCACGGGCGGTGCCAGGGTCGCAGCTCCTCCCCGCGCGGAGCTGGCAGATGGGGCATGCCCAGGCGCTGGTGCTGGACGGGCGCGGTGGGTGGGTGGCCGGTGCCGATCCTCGTGCCGATGGCTCGGTGGCCGAAGCCTGAATCGTCCGCAGGTATAATTCCGACCGGTTTGGCAGTCGAGAGCGAACAGAAGGCGAGACTGGCCGCGGAGTACGGTCGCCACGGCACGGATACGGGGTCGCCGGAGGTGCAGGTCGCGATCTTCACTGAGCGCATCCGGGGACTCACCGAGCACCTCAGGGTCCACAAGAAGGACCACCATTCGCGCCGGGGACTGCTGGTGCTGGTCGGGAAGCGCCGCCGGCTGCTGAACTACCTGGCCCGGCAGGACGCGGAGCGCTACCGAGCGCTGATCGCGAACCTGGGGCTGAGGCGATAGGTGTGTCCGGGCGGGATGGTCCCGCCCGAGTTTCGTTTCGGGAGGTACAGGCCCCTAGCACCTGGCCTCGAGGCGAGCAGCTTCGAGCCCAGCTGCTAGGACCCTGACCTCCCGATGGAGGTGCACGTGGCTGAAGTCACGAAGACGTTCGAAGTGGCCGGCCGGCCGGTCAGCTTCACGGTCGGGAGCGTGGCGGAGCAGGCCAACGGTGCGGTCTGGGCACGGATGCAGGACACCATCGTGCTCTGTACCGCGACGATGTCCAAGGAGCCGCGCGAGGGGATCGACTTCTTCCCCCTGACCTGCGACTACGAAGAGAAGCTCTACGCCGCCGGCAAGATCCCGGGTGCGTTCCTGCGTCGCGAGGGGCGACCATCGGAGCAGGCGATCCTGAACTCTCGGCTGATCGACCGACCCATTCGGCCCCTGTTCCCCGAGGGCTTTCGCAACGACGTCCAGATCGTTGCCACCGTGCTCTCAGTGGACCAGGAGATGGATCCGGCGGTGCTGGCGATCAACGGTGCCTCGGCCGCCCTGCACATCTCTGACGTGCCCTTCCAGGGCCCGATCGGAGCGGTGCGAATGGGGTACCTGGACGGGCAGCTGAAGGTCAACCCCACCCTTCCCGAGCTCGAGCGCTCGGACCTGGACCTGGTCGTGGCCGGGACCCAGGACGCCATCATCATGGTCGAGGCCGGTGCCCGCGGCGTGTCCGAGCAGGTTGTGGTGGACGCGCTGGAGATGGCCCATCAGGAGATCCGGGGGATCTGTCGCGCGATCGAGGAGCTGCGAGCCGAGGTTGGCCGACCCAAGATCGAGTTCACCCCGCCCGAGTACGACCCCGAGATGGTGCAGGCGGTCCACGAGTATCTGGCCCCCCGCCTGGACGAGGCCGTCTACGGGCCCGACAAGGCCGAGCGCGAGAGCCGCGTCGAGACCCTGCGCAAGGAGTGCCGGACGGCGCTGGTGGAGCGCTGGCCGGATGCCGCTGAGGTCCTGGACAAGCTTTTCGACAAGAAGCTCAAGGACCGTGTGCGGCAGCGCGTGATCGAGGAGGGGATCCGGGTGGACGGGCGAGGCCTCGAGGACATCCGCCCGCTCGAGGTCAAGGTCGGAGTGCTTCCCCGGACCCACGGCTCGGGCATGTTTCGGCGAGGCCAGACCCAGGCCCTGACCATCCTCACCCTGGGCACCATCGCCGACGCCCAGAAGCTGGACGGCCTGGGCCTCGAGGAGTACAAGCGCTACATGCACCACTACAACATGCCCCCCTTCTCGACGGGCGAGGCCAAGCCGCTGCGCAGCCCCGGCCGACGGGAGATCGGGCATGGGGCGCTGGCCGAGCGCGCGCTGCTGCCGGTCATCCCTGGCCAGGAGGAGTGGCCGTACACGATGCGGCTGGTCTCCGAGATCCTGTCCTCCAACGGGTCTACCTCGATGGCGTCGGTCTGCGGCTCCACCTTGGCTCTGATGGATGCCGGCGTGCCCATCTCGCAGCCGGTGGCGGGGATCGCGATGGGCCTGGTCACCCGGGAGGGTCGCTATGCGATCTTGACCGACATCCAGGGGGTCGAGGACGCCCTGGGAGACATGGACTTCAAGGTCGCCGGGACGGCCTCCGGGATCACCGCCCTGCAAATGGACATCAAGATCAAAGGTCTCTCCCGAGAGATGATGGCCCAGGCGCTGGAGCAGGCGCGGCGGGCGCGCCTGGTGGTGCTCAGGGCCATGCTCGACGTCATCCCCGAGCCCCGCAAGGAAATGAGCAAGTACTCGCCGCGGATTACCACGATCCAGATCAACCCCGATCGCATCCGCGACGTCATCGGCCCGGGCGGCAAGGTGATCCGCAAGATCGTCGAGGAGACAGGTGCTCAGATCGATGTGGAGGACGACGGGCGGGTCTTCGTCACTTCCTCCGACCAGGAGAGCGCTCGCAAGGCGATCGACTGGATCCGCAGCCTGACGGACGAGGTCGAGGTCGGCCGGATCTATCGGGGCAAGGTCGTCCGCATCATGCCCTTTGGAGCCTTCGTCGAGGTGCTGCCCAACCAGGACGGGCTGGTTCACATCTCTCGCCTGACCGACCACCGCGTCGATCGGGTGGAAGAGGTCGTCAACATCGGCGACGAGATCATGGTCAAGGCGATCGAGATCGATTCCCAGGGCCGGCTCAATCTCAGTCGCCAGGAAGCCCTGGAAGAGCTGGCAGCCCGAGGCCAGCCGGTCGACGAGAAGATCAACATGGATGCCGTGGCGGCCGCGTTGGCGGCGGCCCCCTCCGGTCCGGACGGGCGGGAGCGGGACGGCCGGGGCCGACCCCGGGGCGAGCGGCGTGGGTACGGTGAGCGTCACGGCGATCATCGCGGCGAGCGGCGTGGGGAGCGAAGCCGCTCCCGGTCCGAACGCTGATCGTGAAGGCAGGGGTCCAGCCGCCCCGCCTTCGAAGCGCCGGCACCGTACGGTTGGGGCCCAGGCCGGTGGTGCGACCGTGAGCAGCGATCCCAGACGCGATTGGGAGGCGGTCGATCGCTACCTGACCCGGCTGCTCGCTCCGGCCGATCCGGTCCTGGACGCGGCGCTGGAGGCCAGCGCACAGGCGGGGTTGCCAGCGATCCAGGTCACGCCCGTGCAGGGCCGCCTGCTCCAGCTGCTGGCCTGTGCGGTCAGAGCCAGGGACATCCTGGAGGTCGGGACCCTGGGCGGGTACAGCACCATCTGGCTGGCGCGGACCCTGCCCCCCGGGGGACGGCTCGTGACCCTGGAGATCGAGCCCCGACACGTGGAGGTGGCGCGCGCCAACGTCGAGCGGGCGGGGCTGTCTGACAGGGTGGACTTCCGGTTGGGCCCGGCCCGCGAAAGCGTCCGACGGCTGATCGAGGAGCGGAGGCAGTTCGACCTCATCTTCCTCGACGCCGACCGGCCGGGTTATCCGGACTACTTTCGGGCGTCGATGGAGCTCTCCCATCCGGGCACTCTGCTGGTTGCGGACAACGTGGTCCGCAACGGCCTGGTCGCCGACGACTCGTGCGACGATCCCCAGGTCACCGGGGTCCGCCGCTATCTCGAGCTGATGGCGGCCGAGCCGCGGGTCATCGGCACGGTGCTGCAGACGGTCGGGGAGAAGGGCCACGACGGAGTCGCCATTGGCCTAGTGACGGGCTGACTCCCGGCGCGACTGCGGACCCCCCGAACGTCCCCAGGGCCCGGACCGAACGGGGAAACCGGCGATCTCTCCAGGCCTAGCCTGGGCATGGCCGGGGGCCGGCAGAGAACAGACTCGGCGCCTGGCAGGTCGGGCAAGATTGCGCGTGCACGATGCCGATCCTGGTCGGTCGAGCAGGTGGCATGGTGGAGTCGCGATCCGCTGATCGAGCCTTCCTTCGCGATGTCATAGCTGTGGTCATTCGGACAGACATACCGCCACTCGGAGCTGTGCAAAGATTGACCACAGAGTGGGCCATTTGAACATTGCGATAGGCGACGCCACGGAGATGAGTGTGGAGTAGAAGCGGGCGACGCTAAGCATCTCAGCGTTGGAGAGGAGTCTGATCTCCTTGAGCTGGGGTCGCATCAACCGCAAGGTACTACGGCAGGTGGTGAACGACGATCTCCCCCGCTTGAAGAGCGCTATCGACGAGTTGTTGCCTGATGAAGAAGGTTGAGCTGTGCGCTGATTGCTAAATATGAGCAGCGAGATCATCCCCCGGGAGACGACGCCGACGCGCGACCTCGACCTGCCAGCTCCAGCGCTCGGTGGGCGCGGTCGAAGAGCCCCTTTCGCTCGCCGGAGCGCGGCACCAGGCAGGACCCGATGGCGACCGCGGCGGCGCCGGCGGTTTCGGGATCCCAATAGTCATCAGGCCGATCGCTGGACGCCGATGCAACGAGGGCGTAGGGCCAGCGACCGGTTGGCGTGGGAGCCGGAACTCGATCGGGGCCACCTATGCACATGTGGTGGTCTCGGAGGACCAGACCGTCCACGGGATGATCCGGGAGGGTCTTGTCTATCGGAGGATCAGTTAGCCAGGGCGAATCGGCGTGGATAGGCCGATGCCGCGGTCCGATATAGCTGCCATCCATGACTGACATCAATCTGTCCAGGTTCGTCCAAGGCAGAGACCGATGAGCTGGGCAGAGAGATCGATGTCTTCGGCCTCAGCATTCGGGTCGCGACCGCGTTCGAGATCTTCGTCATCGGGCAGGTCAAGCGCATCGGTGCAGAGATGTCGGCACTGAAAGTGTCCCCAGGTTCAAGGGCTATCCCTTCTGACGAGGACCGGAGCCTGGCGTCGTCCAGCCGAGCCGTCGCCCCCGCCGGGGGAGCCGCCAGACCGCTCGACCTCAGGCTGGATGGCCGGTGCGGCAGCACCGTCCGGCGAAGGAGTCGATGTACTCCAACCGTTGCGGGTCAGTGAGCATGAGTCAGCCGACCCGCAGCCACCGGTTGCCCAGTGGCGGTCCCGGTCTTACCCGCTTGCGCGGTGCCGGGTTCCTGCTTGGGGTCCCCACGAAGCCTGCTTCGTGGGGTCCCCTCCTGCTTCATCGCCGTGTGCCCAGCACTGCTGGGTCCCTCGGCTCCACAGGCGTTTACCCTCTCCGTCCCACTGACGGCGAGCGCGAGTAGGTTCTTCGCAGCGTTCACATCCCGGTCGATGACCAGGCCGCAGCCCTCGCAGCGGAAGATGCGCTCGGCCAGCCTTGGCTTTCACTGTCCCGCAGCCAGAGCACGTCTTGGAGCTGGGGAAGAACCGCTCGGCCAGCAGCAGCCGTCCGCCGCACCAGACGGTCTTGGAGCCGAGCTGGTGCCGCACGGTCCCGAAGGACTAGTCGGCCAGGCTCCGGGCCAGCCTTCGGTTGCGGAGTATCCCTGCCAGGTTGAGGTCCTCGACCACCACCGTCTCATATCGAGCAGCCAGCCAGGTCGTGGCCTTGTGCACGGCATCGAGACGGGAGTTGGCGATCCGGGCATGGATGCGCGCCAGCCGCCGCGCGCTCTTCCTTCGGTTGGCGGAGCCCTTCTGCTTGCGGGAATGGCCGCGCGAGGCTCGGCGGAGGCGCCGCAGCGCAGCCTTCAGCGGCTTGGGACCGGGGAACCGGATCACCCGACCTTGGTGGTCCACCGCCGTGATCAGGGAAGCGATCCCGAGATCGATGCCCACCGCCGTCCGGGGTCGCCGATGATGATCCGGGACCTCACGCTCCACCTCCACGGCGAAGGACACGAACCACCGCT
>CADDZO010000056.1 GCA_902812395.1 bacterium
TGCGGCGCTTGCCGTTCAGTGCGGAGCCGACCTCGGTCACCACGCGGCGCACTGGAAGTTCCTCGGCTGCTGCCCATGCGGTCACCCGGGCGACCTGCCGGTCCAGGTCGGACCTCTGGTCGGCGGAGGACACGCGGGCATACACGGCCGTGATCCCCGGAACGGCACTGACCGGTGGCTGGTCCACCAGGATCAGCCGGCCGGCGCGGTGCGCGGGAACTGGGAGTTTGCCTTCCCGAAACCAGCGGTAGGCAGTCATGGGATGAACGCCTTGTTGCCGCGCCCAGTCCTTCAAGGTCACCCCTACATACTACCATAGCTTCAAACGCTAACAGTTACCGACCCCACCGGTTTCCCATCGCCGGAGCGCGAAGTGGCTCAACCGACGGCGAGCAGGCCCACTCCGGCCAAGACCGCTGTCGCCCCCACCAGCTTCAGGACCGCAGAGTCGCGCTCACCCATCCGGTACACTCCCCACAGCCCGACCACTACCACCCCCGCCTCCCGGAGAGGGGCCACCAATGCCAGAGGGGCGATGCTCAGCGCGGCCAGAACCATCCCGTAAGAGCAGGTGGTCAAGGCACCTCCGGCCAGGGCTCGCCGGAGCCCGCCGAGCCGCGCCCAGGGCAGCAGCCAGACCGAACGGCAGGCGAACACCGCCCAGGCGTAGAGCCACCAGGGTCCGAGGCTGACCCCGACGGTATCCACGGCCTGGTAGGCGGCGATCAGGACGCCGGTGAGGATCGCCGGGACCAGCGCTCGGCGGCTTCGTGCCAGAGGCCGGCTGAGCCAGATCCCGGCGACCACCACCGCCACTCCGGCCGCCTGGAGTGGCAGCAGCCGCTCGCCCAGGACCCCTACCCCGACCAGCGCCGCCAGGGCCGGAGCAGTCCCGCGGGCAACCGGATAGACGCTTGAGACGTCCCCCCGTCGGTAGCCGTCCGCGAGGGCGTGAAAGTAGGCCAGCTCCACCCCTCCCGAGAGCACCGCCAGGCTCCAGCCGGCGGGAGGGAGATCAGGGCGGCCGCTGGCCAGCCAGAGGCCGCCGGCAACGGGGGTGGCGAGAAGCGTACCGAGGGCCACAGCTGACGCGGCGAACCGCAGCGGGTCCTCCGCCGACTTGATGTGGACGTTCCACGCGGCGTGACAGAGGGCCGCACACAGGGCCAGACCGACAGGAAGACCGATCACCGACAAATGCGCCTCGCCTTCGCCTGGCTAGCCCTACGCTCCCCGCAGTGGGCCGGGCTTCCCGCAACTCGGCCCTGCCCTACATCTGTGCCCAAGGTTTTGGGGCCGAAAAGGTAGCGCGAGCGCCCCGCCCGTTGCCAGGGCCGATAGGGGCCATCGCTTGCTGGCCTGGGCCGGAGGTCGCCAGCTCCGCGCGGGCGAGCGGATGGGACCGGCTTCTCGCGGGGCGGCCCCCGAAGGCTCGCCCCACGGCGCGGAGCTCGGCAGCCAACATCTGCCTCCCGGCTCTCCCCAGGGAGCCCGACCCTTCCGCTCCACATGCCCACCCGCCGCCGGAGTTGAGACCGTGCCCGGGCTGCTCCGCGGTCGCCCCCGTACCGTCGAGAGCGCAAAGCATCGCATTGGGAGTGAACGCAACCAAGGCCGATCGTCATGCAGCGATCGTCTTCCCCTCGCGTCGGCCCGAGCCGTTCCGCTGCACCTGCCGGACGGCATCGGGCCTCCGGCGTGGCACGCCTTCCTGCCATTGCCGCCGTGTGTGCTCTACCGCGAAGACCGGGCTGATTCCGCGTCAGCCGGCAGGAGACTCGATCACCTGGATCTCGTGACCGTGGCTCTGAAGGGCCCTGCTGTCATACCAGCGGAAGTGGTCGGGGCAGAGCTGCCGTCCTTGGGCATGCTGGAGATCGTGACCACCAGGCCGTGGGGCCGGCGGTCATGGCCGTGTTGCGGCCGACATCCTTGTTTGCCCAGGCAGGCAACCCAGATGATGGGCTGCAGAGTAGCTGCTCCGGCCTCGACCGTGCTCCAGGCCACCTCAACTAGCGTCCCAGGCGAAAGCAATGGAGCGATACCGCCCGCTTACTGATGTCCGTTTCTGCTGGACGCACCCGCTGGTGGGGATGGTGGAAGCGCGACCGTCTCCTCCACGGCCGGACCGTGGCACGTTGCTTGCTGCCTGGAGGTGGAGGACCGGTCCGCCACCAACCCGAACGGTCCGGCTTTGGCCGGAGTGGATCGCGGGGTCGAGATCGTCTTCATGACCCAGGCAGGCGAGCGGTTCCAGCGGGACATGTGGACCACAGAGAGAAGGCCTGGCTGCTAGGCCCTGGAGCGGCGCAGATCACGCCAGATGAAAGGCTCCAACCGTTACTGGCGACCCTGTTGGGCGATCGCCAGGCTCCACCCTCCGGGCAGCCAACCGACGCCGGGACTTCGCCCACAAGACCTCGACTCACCTGGCCGAGAGCCACGGCCCGGTGGCACTCGAGGCCCTGATGCTCCCGGGCATGACGGGATCGGCAAAGGGCGCCGTCGAGGAGCCTGGTCGGCGGGTGCGCCAGGAAGCAGGGCTCCATCGCGCCATCCTCCACTAGGGCCGGGTCTGGCGGCGAGCAACTCCGGTGGGAATGCCTCCGGCAGGGCTCGTCCTGGTCGAGGTTCCGGCCAGGAACAGGAGCCTGACCTGTCTGGTCTGGGGGCTCACCAGCCCGCTCAATGCGCTGTGGTCTTGCTGTGCGTCGGTTGCGGTCACTCCGATCACGCCCCCGTCAGCGCAGCGATCGATATCCATGAGCGGGGGATCGAACTCGCTCCAACCGGTGGCCAGCCGGAGGTTGGACGGAGGGTTGGCAAGCGCACCTGAGGTCAACCAGCTCTGGAGGCGACCGCATGACCGTCCCCAAGAGGAATCTCCACCCTTCAGAGCCGGGGAGGATGTCAAGCAACAGCTTGGCAACCGACCACCCAGGCTGCCGCCAGCCGGACGTGGCCCGGAGGCAAATCAGAGCACAGCCTTCTCGGTCTCGTCGAACAGGTGGATCCGGTCGGCGTTCAAGGCCAGCTTGACCGTGTCCCCAACGAACACCTTGAGCTGCGGATCCACCCGGGCGGTGAGGTCGTCGCCGCCGACCTTGCCGTAGAGATACTGGTCGGACCCCAGCACCTCCAGCACCTCCACCTTCAGGTCGACCGTGGGCATGCCGTCTCGAGGTTTCTCGGTTAGATCCTCGGGGCGGATCCCCAGGGTCCCCTTCTCGATCCCGGGCGGGCGCGGCAGCTCGAGCTGGAAGCCGGAGGCCCTAACCGTGGAACCCTGGATGCTGACCGGGATGAAGTTCATCTTGGGGCTACCGATGAAGCCAGCCACGTACATGTTGGCTGGGTGGTCATAGATGTCACGAGGCGAGGCGACTTGCTGCAGCACCCCGTCGCGCAAGACGGCGATCCGGTCCCCCATGGTCATGGCCTCGACCTGGTCGTGGGTCACATAGATGAATGTCGCCCCCAGGTCGCGGTGGAGCCGCTGGAGGTTGATGCGGGTCTCGACCCGCAGCTGGGCGTCCAGGTTGGAGAGGGGTTCGTCGAGCAAGAAGACCTGGGGGTTACGGACGATGGCACGGCCCAGGGCGACACGCTGGCGCTGGCCACCGGAGAGCTGGCGGGGCTTGCGGTTGAGCAGCTGCTCCAGGCCCAGCATGCGGGCGGCGCTGCGGACCTTCTGCTCGATCTGTGCCTTTGGCGTCCCACGCATCTTGAGGCCGAAGGCCATGTTGTCATATACGCTCATGTGCGGATAGAGCGCGTACGACTGGAATACCATTGCGATGTCGCGCTCGCGGGCGGGGATGTCGTTGACCACACGATCACCGATCCTGATCTCGCCTGCGGTGATCTCCTCGAGCCCGGCCAGCATCCGCAGCGCGGTGGATTTACCGCACCCGGAGGGACCGACCAGGACCATGAACTCCGTGTCCCGAACCTGGAGGCTCAGGTCCCTGATCGCGGTGACGTCTGCCGAGTACCGCTTGGTCACGTGCTCATAGGTCACGGATGCCATTTCGCGGCTATGGTAGCAGCAGGCCGAGCACTTTCCAAGAACGTCCACGAACCCCCGGGGCGCCGTCTCCAAGGCGCTCGCGTACGCTTCTGGGCCAAATGGCGACGGCGATCGCGTTCCGCTCCGTGAGCAAGCGCTTCCCGGATGGGACGCAGGCGCTGAGTGACGCCTCCTGGACCCTGGAGGCGGGGGACCACATCTGCCTGGTCGGTCCCAGTGGATCGGGTAAGAGCACCTCCGTTCATCTCCTAGAGGGCATGCTCCAGCCCGACGAGGGCTCGATACTGGTGTTTGGAGCTGCGGTGGGCAGTCCGGACTTTCGGGAGGCACGGCGGCGGATGGGAGTGGTGCCGCAGGGCGCAGGGATGTATCCCGACCTCACCGCGGGTGAGTACCTGAAGCTGGCCGGCCGTCTCTACGGGGTGCGGGCACATGCCGCGATCGAGGCCCTAGGCCTGGGCGAGCACCTTCACGCCCGTCTCTCGCTGTTGGCGCCCGGCCTGCAGCGGCGGGTCAGCCTGGCCGCAGCGGTGGTCGGCGACCCTGACATCCTCGTCCTGGACGAGCCTACCTTCAGCCTCGACCCGGTCGCCGCCCAGGAGCTGCGCATCTATCTCCGGGACCTGATGCGGGGGCGTACGGCGGTGGTCTGCACCCACAACGTCGCCGAGGCCGAGGCCCTGGCCCAGCATCTGGTGCTGATGCGACAGGGCCAGGTGGTGGCGCAAGGAACGCTGGCCGAGCTCCGGCGCCGAACCCGTCCGCGGCTGAGGCTGGCGGCGCGTGAAGGGCCCGACCAGCTCCTCGCGGCCCTGGACCGGCTGGGCAGGCACGCGGACGAGGAGGACGGAGCCGTGCTGGCCTCGGTCGATGACCCTGCAATGGAGGCACCAGAGATCCTGCGCGGGCTGCTCGAGGCCGGGCTCGAGGTCTACGAGTGCGCCCCCGTCCGGGCCAGCCTGGAACAGCTCTATCCCGAGGAGTTGGCGGTGCCCGAGGACGAGGGTTGAGAAGGCTGTTCGGCTTCCAGGCCCGGCTCCTCTTCTGGAAGGAGATCCGTCAGGTCACCCGCAGCCCGGTGGCCATCCTCAATGCGGTCGCCCTGCCCGGGGCGCTGGTGTTCCTGGCACCAATCCTGTCACTGGTCGCCAGCGTCCTCCACCCGGAGCCCCTTCACGTCCCGGCACTGGAGGCGAGCCTCCCGGGCTTTCAGCACCTGGCCACGATGCAGGACTTCGTCCTGTACGTCTCCATGCCGATGTTCTTCGTCATCGCCTGCTTGCTCACCTGCGCCCTGATAGCGGCGTCGATCCTGGTCTCCGAGCGTGAGCGTCGATCGGTGGAGCTGTTGGCCGCGCTGCCGGTGGGGATGGTCGAGGTCGTCTCCGCCAAGCTGCTTGCCACGCTGGCCACCGCCGCGGCCATGATCCTGCCCATGTACGCTATTGATGCCATCATGGTCCTCTTGCTGACTCAGGCGGGGACCAGCTACGTCGGGACGGCCGCCTTCATGGTCGTAGCGGCGTTGCTGGGCGCGACCGCCACGACCCTGCTGGTGGCCTTGACCGCACGGGACTCCCGCACCGCCACTTACCTGAGTGGGCTGCTGGCGGTCCCGGGGCTCTTCGTCAGTTCGCTCTGCGTGGTCTTCGTCCCCGGGGACGCCCGCTTCGTGGTGCTGGGGATGGTGATGCTGGCCATGGCCGGAACCGCCCTGATCATCGGCGCGCGTCGGCTCGGACTGGAGCGCTATCTGCTCTGAGCTGGCTCGCGACCGCGCCCGGCTCCTCATTCGTTAGGTATCAGGTGAGAGCGACGATGGACGGCGGCGGACAGCCACCGGCAAATCAGGAGATGACGAGACACCATGGGTTTGTTCGGTGAGGT
Organism: bacterium; assembly: GCA_902812395.1. GTDB lineage: Bacteria > Chloroflexota > Dormibacteria > Dormibacterales > Dormibacteraceae > CADDZO01. The sequence goes on from CADDZO010000056.1 coordinate 5,918, forward strand.
GAGGCGGGAGTTCATCGCCCGCCCTGACACGGCCAAGGGCCAGATCGTCTACAAGTGGCCTGACACCAATATCCGCAAGCTCACCCAGCTCACGGTCGAGCAGGACGAGCTGGCGGTCTTCTTCCGGGACGGGCGGGTCCAGGGGACGATTACGCCCGGCCGGGTGACGCTGGACTCCTCTGAAATCCCGTTCCTGGGCAGGTTGGTGGACTTCGCCACCGGTGGCAACCTGTTCAAGACCGAGCTCTACTTCGTGTCGACCAGGGAGTTCCCGAACCTCCCCTTCGGCGGCATGATCGACAACGTCGTCGACCCCGAGACCTCGCTGGCGGTGGGCTTGCGGGTCTACGGCGACTACTCGCTGAAGTGCGTCGAGCCGCAATCCCTGATCGTGAACCTGGTCGGCACCCGCAATATTTGGACCAACGACCAGATCACGGACTGGATGCGGGAGCAGCTGCTGAAGGTCCTGCGCACCGACGTGGTCAGCCACATCGTGGCCCAGAGGTGGCCGATCTTGGGCATCGCCGCCCACACCGAGGAGATCGAGCAGGCGACCTTGGCCAAAGTCCAGGGGCCGATTGCCACCTACGGCCTCCAGATCGTCCGTCTGGGTAACTTCACGATCACGATCAAGGAAGAGGACGAGGAGGCCCTCAAGCGCTATCGCCGTGACATCCAGTACACGAAGCTGGCCGGCGGCTACCAGCAGTACAGCGTCGGCCAAGCTCTCCAGGGCGTCGGCCAGGGTGCGGCCGAGGGAGCCGGGGCAGCCAACCCTGCCATCCTCGGCATCGGGCTCGGGCTCGGCCAGCAGGTCACCGGCGCCGGCCAGAGCGCCCCTCCTCAGGTGCGGTGCGCCAGCTGCGGGACGCTGAATCCCGAGAGCGCTCGCTTTTGCTCCGGCTGCGGCCAGTCGCTGGCACCCGTCCAGGCCCGCCCAGAGGCGTTGTCGTGCCCCCGTTGCGGGGCCCAGAACCCGCCTGGAGCCCGCTTCTGCTCCAGGTGCGGCAACGCCATCGGGACCCCGCCCAGCGTGAGCTGTCCCAAGTGTGGCACCCCGAGTCCAGCCGGAGCCCGGTTTTGCGCCAGCTGCGGCACCAATCTGGCCGAGCCGGCGTCCCCGCCGACCGCAGAGGGCGGGAGCTGATGTTGCATACCAGCTGTTCAGGCGACGAGAGTGGAGCCGCGGCGACGGTCGGCAGTCGAGCCCACCAGCGGATGCGGCAGCGTGGCGATGAAAACCTCTGGTCCGAACCTATCGGATGGGGAACGACATGAGCACAGCATCTGACGACCTGCCGGAAGGGAAGCCGGCCACCGAGAGTTCCGATGGCTTCGGCCTGCAGCTGGGCCCGCCGCCTGGACCACTGGTCGCGCGGAGCCAGCCATCGACGCCGAATCCCGCCAACCCGCAGGCGGGGCTGCAGCCCGGCGCCGGGCGGCCCCTGGTCGAGGGGCCACCGATGTCGGTGGACGACCCGGTGCCCGCAGAGACCGTCAACCGGATCGCGGGGATCGGGGCGCTAGCGTTGGCTGGCCTGGTGGCGCTGATCGTTGCCATCGTGGCGATCCTGGTGGTGCTCGGCGTCACCGGGCACCTCTGAGCCACTGACCTCCGCCGTCCCAGCACCTGTCCGCAAAGGGCGAACGGTCGAGGCCGCGACAGCGCCGGGCGAGGTGGTTCAGGCCACGTCGCGCTGGACGGCCGCCGAGCCGTGGTTGGCCCGGGTCGCGAGCAAGAGCCCAACCAAGATCACGGCGAAGCCGACGACCGCGCCTACGGTCAGCGGTTCGCCCAGCACGGCCACACCCAGCGCCAGCGCGACCGCCGGGTTGACGTAGGTAATCGCCTGGGCACGCAGTGGTCCGGCCTCGGCGATGAGGGCGAAGAAGATCAGGAAGGCGACGGCCGTGCACACCACCCCGAGGATCACCACCGCCACCACCACCCGCATGGGCGGTACCGCGTGGGGAAGCTGGAGGAGTCCCAGCGGGGCGCAGGCCAGCGCCGTCACCAGCAGAGAAGCAGCGACGACACCGAGCGAGGGGACACCCGGGAGGCGACGGGCCACGATCATCGGCCCGATCGCGTAGCCGATCGCCACTAGGCCGACCTGGACGACCGAGAAGGGGTCGACAGCCGCCCGATCGAAACCAACCAGCAGTGCAACCCCGATGAAGCCAATCGCCAGCCCGATGGCCCGCCGTGCGTCCAGTCGGTCTCCGCCGCCCACCACCAGGCTGATCGCCCCACCGATCAGAGGGACGGCACCGATCAGGAGGCCGGTGAGCGAGCTGGGCAGATGGCGCTCGGCGTTGGAGAGCAGGACCCACGGCACGGTCACCTCGACCAGCGTGTAGACCAGCACCGGCCGCCAGTGGTGGACCAGCGGCGCCAGCTGCCCACGGGCAGCGGCCAGCGGGAACAGCAGCAGGGCCCCAATACCCGTCCTCAGGAAGACCAACGAGATCGGGCTCAGGTCGCCAACGGCGACCTTGATGAGGAGGTATGGGATTCCCCAGACCAGCCCCATGGCAGCGAACAGCACCCAGCCACGTGGGCTCATGGGGTGGGCTTCCTTCGGCTCACGGCATGGGTAAACCGGATTCGGATGGCGATTCATCCAGCCGGGGGACCTTCGGGGCCCTCAGCCACCGTCGATCCACGGAGCCCCTATGCCGTCCTGGTCGGGGCACCTCAGCAGAGACCATCCTTGTAGTGCGACCGCGATCCGGCTGCAACGGTGACCGGGGAGAAACGACCGTGAACGCGGCTTTGGTAGATGATCTCTCTTGTCAAAGGGGCGTGGCCGCCGACTCGCCAGCGAGCCGGTGCGCTGGTGCTCATTCGGACCACGCCGCAGGGCGGATTCGGATCGAGGTGGCGCCGTCGGGCTCGATTCATCCGGATAGGGCGGGCCGTTCCACCCGGGCGGCACACCGTGATCGAACCATGCCCCTTGGCCCGGCCCGGGCGACCAAAGTCAAGTCGCGGACCGATCGGCCTGTTCCTGGATCAGGCCCAGACGAGACCGATCGGCCCGTCGAGGTAGCCCGGCGGGCCACCCCTGAGGCCACCCCGATGCATCGCATCGCTCCCACCAGGCACGGAACGGTTCAGCGTCCGTGACGGCGTCGGCCAACGGCCCGATCGGCCACCCACCCGGCGCAGAGGTCCTGGATCGGATCAGAGACCGAAGGCCCGGCAGATCTGGTCGGCCAGCTCCCCGGGGTCGCACTTCACGTCCTGCGCAAGGAACCAGCTGGTGGCTTCGTTGACGGCGCCCACCACTGCCCGCCCGTACACGATCGGATCCACCTCCTCGAGGCTGCGGTCGCCGTGGTCCCGGGCGTAGCGGAGCACCGTCTCGGTCATGCTGGCGAACTCGCCGTGGAGCCGGTGTCGAACTGCCTCGATCGATGGAGCCAGGCCCGTTGACTCGACCAGCAGCAGCCGGGCGCTACGGCAGCGCTGGGCGCAGTAGACGACGAATGCCGCGACGCCCAGCCGGATTCGCTCTCTGTGGTCCCGGCCACGTGCAGCGGCGGCTCGAACTGCCTCCAACAGGGCCGTGCCACGCTGCTCCAGGAGCACCCGAAAGCAGTCCTCCTTGGACTCGAAGTGCTCGTAGAAGGCCGACTTCGAGGTCCTGGCCTTGGCCACCACCTCGTCAACGGAGGTGGCGTGAAAGCCCCGGTCCGCGAACAGCTCCAATGCCGCCTCCAGCAGCCGCTGGCGTCTGGCCTCCCTTCGATCGACCCCCGTACCGGAGCTGGCCAACGGTCAGGATATCTCACTCAAGCAGGGCTGCCGGGAAGCTGCGCCACCCCGCCCGAGAGCGCTGCCCCGTCATCGCCGCCGCTTCGCCAGGCTGCCTGAGCAGCTGATCGATCCACCAGTATTCTGAGGACCCATCGCACCAAGCCTACCTGTGTGCCCACGGTGAGGCCACCGTTTCCGGCAACGTCGGCGTCGCCTGCCGGCTCCGAACTCCGCCCAGCAGCGGCCGAACCAGCCGGCGTCGCACCGTCGACCACTCGCAAGCGTGGCGGCCGCCGCTCATGGCCATACGACCGACAACCTGACGTGACAGGAGCGGACTGGTGGTCGTTCTGCACGGCTACGTCACCCGCCCTCATCGCCGACCAGACGCGCCCGGCGTGCCCGGTGCGCCCCAGCCGCACTCCGCTCCGCCGGGGCACTCACACTCAGCTGGGCGGTGCCTCCGTCGCCGGGTCGCGCCCTATCAGGGACCGGGCGATGACGATGCGCTGGACGTGGGCAGTGCCTTCGTAGATCTGCATGCCCTTGGCGTCCCGCCAATATCGCTCCACCGGGTACTCGCTTGAGTAGCCACGCGCACCATGGAGCAGGATGGCCTGGTCCGCCGCCCGAAGCGCGGCCTCGGTGCAGAAGAGCTTGGCCACCGCCACTGCCTGGCTAGCATCGCGGCCCTGGTCGCGCAGCCAAGCCGCCTCCCGCACCAAGAGGCGGGCAGCGCGGGCATCCGCGGCCATGTCCGCGAGCGCGGCCTGGACCATCTCGAAGTCACCGATACGTCGCCCGAACTGGCGTCGCCACCGGACGAAATCGACGCAGGCGTCCAGACATGCCTGGAGCACGCCCACGGCGCCCGCCGCCACCCCGAGCCGCCCGTGGCCGAGGGCTCCCATCGCCACCCGGTGGCCGCCCCCCACCTCGCCCAGCACGGCGTCGTCCGGGACCTTGACGTTCCGAAGCTCGATTCGGGCGTGGTCGGCGGCCCGGTGACCAAGCGGCAGGCCGCGCATCGGCTCTCTCTCCAGGCCAGGGCTGTCGGTCGGGACGCAGAACGCGGTCATCCCATCGGTGGTGACGGCAAAGACCAGAGCAAGATCCGCCACGGCGCCGTTGGTGATCCAGTGCTTGATCCCCGAGATCAGCCAACCGCCATTCGTCCGTCGGGCTAGAGTCTTGATACTGCGCACGTCCGAGCCCGCCTCGGGCTCGGTCAGGGCGTAGCAGCCGACCACCTCACCTGCGCGCAGCCCGGGGAGCCAGCGCCCGCGCTGAGCCTCGGTCCCCCATTTCGCCAGGGCGCTGGCGACCAGCTCGACCTGGACGGTAGCGAACCCGCGGACGCTGGAATCTGCGCGGCCCAGTTCCTCCAGCATCAGCGTCCGGGCCAGGGCCGAGGCTCGTTCGTCGAGGAGACCGTGGCGCCCGAGCTCCCGCACTATCCAGCGGTCGAAGCGCCTTTGCTCGTCGGCGGATCGGGCGTGGGGCTCCACCACCTCCCGGGCCACCTGGCGAGCGCGAGCCTGGATCTGGAGCAGCTCCGGACCGAGGTCCAAATCCACCGCGCTACCGTCCGGTGAACTCAGGCGGCCGCCGGGCGGTGAAGGCGTCGTGGTACTCGCGGAAGTCCCGGGTGGTCATCATCAGAGTCTGCGTCCAGGCCTCCATCTCGATGGCGGTGGAGTAGTCGAGGGCAGCCCCACGGTTCAGCATCTCTTTGGTCATGGCCAGGCCCCAGGGCGCCGCCTCTTTGAGCCTGTTCACGTACCCCTCCACTGCGGAGTCGAGCTCATCGTCGGGCACGACCCGGTTGGCCAGGCCGATGGTCAGCGCCTCGTGGGCCGAAATGCGATCGCCCAGCATCAGGATCTCGGTGGCGCGGCCGAGGCCGACCATCCGAGGCAACAGCCAGGCAATCCCCATATCGCCGCCGGAGATGCCGACCCGAGTGAAGAGGAAGCGGAAGCTAGCCGACTCGGCCAGCAGGCGGAAGTCGGCTGCGGTCGCCAGCACCGCTCCGGCTCCAGCCGCCACCCCGTTCACCGCCGCGATCACGGGCTGCCGCATCTCCCGGAGCCGTCTGGTGCACTCGCCGGTCATGTGTGCGAACTCGTAGACGGCCCGGGTGTCCATCGCCAGTAGGCGACCGATGATCTCCTCGACATCCCCGCCGGACGAGAACCCCTTCCCGGTCCCCCGGATCACCAGAATCCTGACCTCGTCCACACGCGCGCCCAGCTCGATGGCCAGATCGCGCAGGTCGGCATAGACCTCGAAGGTGAGCGAGTTCAGATGCTCCGGGCGGGTGAAGGTCACCGTCGCGACTCCATCCGCCTCCCGGTACTCGAAGTGACGCCAGCGCTGATCCACTCCGAGAATCTAATCCATGTCCGAGCCGGAGCTCATCAACCCCCCGGAGCTTGGGCCGCCCCGGGGCTTCTCGCACGCCACCGCATTCGGTGACCTCGTCTTCCTTGGCGGCCAGATCGGCTGCGACCGGAGCGGCCGGGTGGTGGCCCCAGGGGACCTGGTGGCCCAGTTCGGCCAGGCGATACGAAACGTCGAGCGAGCACTGCGGGCAGCGGGCTCCGCTCCAGAGCGGGCCCTGAAACTCACCTACTACGTGACCGACATCGCCGCCTACCGGGCCAACCTGGGACCGATCGGTGTCGCCTATCGCAAGGTCTTCGGCCGTCACTACCCCGCCAGCAGCCTCTTCGAGGTCCGCAGCCTGTTCGATCCGGAGGCACTGATCGAGATCGAGTGCATCGCCTCCCGGCCTCCCGGAGGCTGACGTCTTCCCCGGTCACCACGATCGGCACCCGACCTGACCGCGCCGCGGCGGAATCCCGTACGACGGATGCCGTCGCACTAGGACCGAGCATGTGCGGTCGAGGCATGGCGACGAGGGCCGTACTTTGCCCCTCCGGTATTCCGGCGTCTCAGCCATCGTGCTCGCCGCCACCATGATGGGCGTCGCTCAGGCAAGCGCCTACGATCTCTGCGACCCGTGGCGGCTGTCAGGCAGCTTTATCGACCGCTTGCTGGTCGCAGTGCCCAGCTGTTCTTAGTTTCCACACGCGGGGGTCCGCCTCGCACAGCGGCTTCCCGGTTCGGGACGGCCGCCTGGGATCGACGTCCAGGCGGCCCTTCTGCGGGAGGGGCGAACCGGCATTCCGCGACCACCCGCAATACGCACGCTCCTTTGCGATCGAGCCACATGGCGCCGCCTCGGCTCACCTGTGTCCAGCTGACCTGGGGAAGGAGTATGCTCGGAGCACGATGGGAGAAAGCCAGGATCGGCAACGAGATCGGTCTCATTATTTCATGCCGGCACACGACCTGGAAATCGATCGGTTGAACATCCAACACTACGCTTACCTGATGGCGCTCAGCACCAATTACCTCGCTCCCGTCCGGGCTCCGTCTCCGATCCTCGCGTCGGAACGGGAAGCGGTCAGTGGGCCGTCGACATGATCCGTGAGTTCCCACAGACATTGGTGGTAGGACTCGATCTCAGGCCCAGCAAGTCCATGGCACCGCCCGGTTACGGCTTCGTACGTGCCAACGTGTTGGACGGGCTACCGTTCAGGGACAGCAGCTTCGACTTCACCTACCAACGCCTGGTCCTGGTCACCGGGATTCCGCCGCATGGCTGGACGGCGGCGCTTCCGGAACTAGTGAGGGTGACCAAGCCTGGGTCGAGGTCATGGACGCCGGGCGCGACCTCCTAGCTGCCGGTCCGGCTACGTTGCGCCTCTATGAGCTCGCTGGCGGGCTTGCGAGCTCTCACGGGCTCGACCCGGATGGATCGATTCCCCGGCGGCTGGCCGGGGAACTCCGAGCTCACGGCCTCCGGCAGGTCGAGCAGATCGAGGTAACGCTTCCGATCGGCGAGTGGCCGCAGCGGCTGGGTTCGCTGGTCATCTCGGACGTGCGAGCCGGCTTCACCTGCATGGCGCCGGCGATGCACGAAATCGGTGTTGATCGTGAAGAGCTCGCCCGGCTCCTCACTACTGCACTGGCAGAAGGCGAAAAGCTGCAAACCCGCCATATCGCCTATCTGGCACTCTGCCGCCGGCCAGCGCGAGTCACTTCCCCCCTCACATGTACGGACCATCTGAGCTTGCTCCAAGCCAGCCTTCTGCGACGGCCTCCGACGCTCGACTCCGGTGCTTCAGGTATCAGCCTTCGCGAGACGCCGACCAAACAGGGGGATGGCATGAACAGATTCACGACAGCATCTCATCGGCCGCTCAGGGGCGCCGGCCACAATGATCACGAGGGCAACAAGCCACACCATATCTCATTGTCGTTGGGCAACTATCGAAACAACACTACACGAACGAGAAGAGGCACAGCACTGGCTAGCCAGGGAAGGACGGCCGTTGGTCAGACGACACGTGTCTTGGTCCAGCTTCCGAACCGCGCGGGAATCGGACGCGACCGTTACCCACCAATCCCATTTGGAGCGGGATAAGCTTTGTTGGATCCGATTGGGCGGCGTGCGAGAACGAGTGTTCCATACATGCTGCCAGAGCACGTGGCCGAGATCGATAGGCTAGATGTTCAGCACTACGCGCTGAGGGCGGCGCTGGAGGGCAACTACATCGCTCCGGTTACCGACCCGGAACGGATCCTCGACGTCGGCACCGGAACAGGCCAGTGAGCATTCGACCTCGCAGCTGAGTTCCCTGATGCCATCGTCGTTGGCTTCGATCTCGTGCAAAGCAAGCCGGCGCCCCCGCGCAACTACCGCCTCGTCAGAGGGAACCTTCTCACCGGGCTGCCGTTTGCCAATGACACCTTCGACTTCGTCCACCAGCGCTTCCTCAACGTTGGCATCGTACTGTCTGCCTGGCCGGCCATCGTGGACGATTTGATGAGGGTGACACGACCAGGTGGGTGGATCGAAATGTGCGAGGCTCGAGACGAGGCTCGATCAGCTGGCCCAGCGACACAACGCCTGTTGGGGTTGACGAAGGCGGTGGCGGCTTCTCGTGGGATCGACCTCGAAGGGAGGGTCGCCAATCTTCTCTCTGGTTGGCTCCGTGACTCTGGTGCGGTCGAGGTCCAGGAACGTGAGATTGCCTTGCCCGTCGGAGAATGAGGCGGCCGAGTCGGCTCTCTGATGATCTCGAATGCTAGGGCGTTATCGGTCAGCCTCTGCGAGGCATTGCGTAGCGCCGCCGGCATCACGAGCGAGGAGTGCCGACGTCTAGTGCGAACGATGCAGGCAGAGGTCGAAGATATGCGGACCACTTTCGTCTTCACTTCTGTCGCCGACCCACCTGTCCACAGACCGCGGTCGTGTGAGTAGAACTCGTTCTCAGTTGGCTGCGACTGCCTAGTTCACAATCTCTGAGTGCTGCTGCTTGGCCGCCTCTCCGTGCCGCTACGCGTGCGCCTGTGGCTTCCGACCGACGGCATAGAGGACGATCCCTTCTAAAGTCAGACTGTTGTCGTCGCCGATATAGTCGCTTAGGCGAACCGTACCATCTACGCTCCTAGCACTCTAGGACTTCGTGGACTCCGACCATCAATGCCCGAATTATCCGGGTCCTGAACGGCCTCCGTCCTGGGGCCGCCTGTGGCGCCTGCATCGCCACCGCGGTGGATCCGGTGCGGTTACTCGCTGCGGTGACGCCGCTGTCGGTGGTTTCCGCTCCAGCACGTCCACGCTACTGCGAGGCTGTGGCGGGAGCTGTTGCGCACCTGGGGGCACAAGTCGGCTTGCGGCACCATCTTGCGCTCACAACGTAGCATGGATGGCGTGGAGTCCAGAACCGCCGATCTCGGCGGTACGGTCCACTATCTCGACTTCGGTGGCGAGGGAAGACCCCTGGTCTGCGTCCACGGCCTCGCCGGCTCGGCCCTGAACTGGCTCGCCGTCGGTCACCGCCTCGCCCAGATCACCCATGTCCTCGCCCTCGATCTGCGTGGCTTCGGCCGCTCGGCTCTCGGCTCCGGATCGAGGCTGGAAGAGAACCGCGCCCTGCTCGACCGCTTCGTTCGTGAGGTGGCGGGGATCCCGGCCATCCTGGTGGCCAACTCAATGGGGGCGATGATCGCGGAGATGCAGGCCGCGCGCGCCCCCGAGACTGTCAGCCACCTGGTGCTGAGCGACCCTGCCCTTCCCTGGCGCATCATGCGCCCGATCGACGTACCGGTCCTCTCCTTCTTCGCCTTCCTCATGCTGCCCTGGATCGCCCATCACCAGCTCCGCTGGTGGGAGGGGCGACTGGGGCCAGAGCGGATGACCAGGAAGGCCCTGGGCATCTGCACCGCTGACGTCGGTCGCATCCCCGATGCCGTCCTGCAGGCCCACATCGACCTCGAGCTGGCACGCTTCGAGCTCGGGCACAGCCTCCGGGCTCTGACCCAGGCGGCACGATCCCTGGTCTGGGCCATGCTGACCCGTCGCGAGGTCTCCTGGTACCGGCGTATCCGCGCCCCCGTGCTCGTGCTCCAGGGCGACCGTGATCGCCTGATCCCCGCCTCCCATTCGCGATCGCTGGCCGAGAGGATGGGCTGGGAGCTGCGCATGCTGACCGGCGTCGGGCACGTTCCTATGCTGGAGGCGCCCGACCTGTTCTGCCAGACCGTGTTGGATTGGCTGGAATCGGCTGGCTAAGCGCTGCGACTTCGGGACCGATGCGGATGCCACCCCTCGCCTATCCGGGCCGTGTGGCCGGAGCCCCGCCGGTGTGGAACGAGCTGGCCACACCGTTCGCCAGCATCCGACTCAAGCGCTCACTAGTCTGGCGTGGCCTAGGCGTTCCACCTGGCCGGGGGCTGCCGGTGCTCCTCATTCCCGGATTCATGGGGGGCGACGGCTCGCTGGCGCTGTTGCGCCGCTGGCTGGCCGCGGTCGGCTACCGACCGGAACCGTCCGGCCTGGTCTTCAACGTTCGCTACTCCGAGGCCGTGATGGATGACCTGCGAGACCGCCTCGCGGCGCTCCACGCCCGGACGGGGCACCCGGTGGCCCTTATCGGCCACAGCCGCGGCGGCCTGCTGGCCAAGGTGCTCGCCCACCGCAACCCGGGGCTCGTCTCCCGGGTCATTGGTCTCGGCGCCCCGCTCGCCAACCCCTTCGACGTCCACCCCCTGACCATGGTCGCCGTCCGCCTGGCCCAGGTCTACAACCTGTCCCGCTACCGCCAGGGCAGCAACGCCGAGGACCGATTCCTGCGCGACCTGGAGGCGCCTGCAACCGTGCCCCTGACCTCCATCTACTCCAGGAGCGACGGCATCGTCCACTGGGAGGCGTGCCTGCGGCCGGACGCGGACTGCATCGAGATCGACAGCAGCCACAACGGCTTCCCGCTCAGCCCGGACGCCTACGTGCTGCTCGGACAGATCCTGGCCGGGCGCCGACCCTGATCCCGGAGCGGAGCCCGGGCATTGCCTGGGTACTGCGAACCGCCCTGACCGAGCTGCCCAGGCCGTCGGCGGCCCGGCCCAGATAATAGGCGAACCGGTCCAGGTCAGGCACCAAGTCGGGGTCGGCATTGAGCCCGATGTGGACCTGGCCGTCGTACGAGACCAGAGCAACCCCCAGCCCGAGCATGTGGTAGATGGGCACCAGGGGCCATACCTCGAGCAGGCGGGCTCCACCGGTGTAAAAGGGGAACTGAGGGCCGGGCACGTTGGTCACGGTCAGGTTGACCACGGACTGCAGGCCGAAGCCGGGGCCCAGGATCAGACGGGTCCCGAGGGCGTGGAGCGTGGCCGGCGCCCACTGGGTGGCCGAGATCAAGCTCTGGGCGGCCACCGCTTGCCGGGTTCGCTTCAGGTCACCGGTGCGGGCGGCGATCCTGACCAGTCGGGTCACCACCGGCATCTGGCCGAGGGGCACCTCAACGAACATGGCGCTGACCCGGTTGCCCAGCTGGTACCGGTGGGCCTCGTCCCGGACGCTGACCGGGCACATGACCCTCATCCGCTCCGGCACCGGCCCGCCGCGCTCCACCAGCCACCCCCGCATCGCCTCCGCGACCAGCGCCAGGACCACGTCGTTCACGGTTCCGCCGAACACGTCCTTGGCCGCCTTGAGAGCACTCAGGGGCAGGGACAGGTGCCAGACCCGTCGCCGCGGGCCCAGTCGGCGGTTGAAGAAGAGGGCATCGCCAGGGAGGAGCAGCGAGCGGGCCAGGCCGGCCGCCCCCGCCCAGGGCGTCCCCATCAGCTCCTCGATTGCGTGCTGCAGCAGACTCCGGCCCCACCGCGGCAGTTCGGTCGCACGCCGGGGAAGGCTCAAGGCCAGGCCCGGCAGCCGGCTCAAGGGGACCGCCCGGGGGGCCAGGCGGGTCAGCCGGCGCAGGCCCTCCAGGCTGTCCTCGACCAGGGCTAGGCCGTCCGGAGCCGGGCGCGGGGTCCAGGGCCGGGGCTCGATCGGCGGCACCTCGGGCTCGGCATCGAAGATGAGCGTTGCCATGTCCAGGGTCGAGATGCCGTCCACCATGGCGTGGTGGACCTTGCTGACCAGCGCCACCCTGCCTCCTGCCAACCCCTCCAGGATGTGGAGCTCCCACAGGGGGCGGGCCCGGTCGAGGGGGCAGGCGAAGATCGCGGCCGCAAGCTCGCGCAGCGCCGCCTCGTCCCCAGGGGGCGGTACGGAGGCGCGACGAACGTGGTAGTCGAGGTCGAAGTCCGCATCGTCCACCCAGACCGGGTGGCCAAGGTTGAAGGGGCGGAAACGAACCCGCTGCCGGTACCGCGGGACCAGGTGGAGCCGCTCGGCGATCGTCTCCCGGATCCCTTGTGCCCCCCGTCCGCCCGCCACCTGGGGCGTCGCCTCGAATACGTAGACGGCGCCAATGTGGGTGGGGGTCTCCGGGCGTTCGACGTAGAGGAAGAAGGCGTCGGTCGCCTGCAGATCCTCGAAGTACGGGGTGCGTTCCGGCGTCACCACTCTTTGCCTGCAACCGTACCGCTCCACCATGCAGCGCCAGGTGACGCAACCTGGCCAGGTCGTAGCGCCTTTGGTTGCCAGGCATGCGTTCGACCGCCTCGATCCGCTCTTCCTTCTCCCGCCGCCTCACAGTGGTCCGGATGGACGCCAATCTCTCTCGCCGCCCACCCATGGGAACCAGCTAGGCCACCTACGCTGAACCTCCCCACGGCTAACTTGGATTTTCGCCGAGCCGAGTTCGACCCCAACTCAGGGATGCTCGAAGCGGAGCCGGCGGCCGCCCCACCAGGGCACCTGGACGGAGGGGATGCTGGCCTGGCGGAGGACCGGTGAGTAGGCGCGGCGGGTGAGGGCGACC
>CADDZO010000057.1 GCA_902812395.1 bacterium
CCATCAGACCGTCTCCGCTGAACGAGTCGGGGGTGACGTTGACGATGCCCATCACCCGCACCGTGGCCACGTCCTCAGTATGCTCACCCTCCGTGCGCCTCCAGCAGCTGGCCTAGGCGGTCCCCGGGGCCCGCGTCCAGGCCGGCGGTGGATACGACGTGCAACGGGTGGTGGAGGACTCCCGCCAGGCCGGGCCGGGGGACCTGTGGGTGGGTCGGCGGGGGAGCCGGAGCGACGGTCACCGCTTCGCCGCCGCGGCAGCCGCACGAGGAGCGGCGGTGGCCCTGGAGCGCCCACTGCTGCTGCCCCAGGGGACCGCGTGGGTCCTGGTCCGGGACGGGGGCGTTGCCCTGGCCGAGTTCGCGGCTGAGCTGGCCGGGCGACCGGCACGGCGGATGCTGGTGGTTGGGGTCACCGGGACCACGGGCAAGACCACCGTCACCCACCTGGTCGCTCAGATCCTGCGGGCAGCCGGACTCGAGCCCGGGCTGTTGAGCACCATCGCGCACGCCAGGCCGGGCCAGGTGGAAGAGAACCGCTCCGGGCTGACCACGATGGATGCGCCGGCGATCCAGGCCAGGCTGGCCGGGATGCTGGCCGCCGGGGCACGCTCGGCGGTGATCGAGTGCAGCTCCCATGCTCTCGACCAGGGGCGGGTGGCGGCCTGCGACTTCGACGTGGCGGCGGTGACCAACGTCGGTCGAGACCATCTCGACTACCACGGCAGCGTCGAGGCCTATCTCCGGGCGAAGGCCCGGCTGATCGAGCTCTGCGCCGCCGGTACCCCCAAGGGAACGACCAAGACCGCGGTCTTGAACCGCGACGACGCCTCCTATCCGGTCATGGCCGCTGTGCCTGTCGCCCGCCAGCTCACCTACGGGCTCCAGACCGGGGAGGTGCGGGCATTCGACGTCGTCACCGGACCCGCGGGCAGCCGGTTTCGGCTCGTCGCCGGCGGGGCCGAGGAAGCGGTCGACCTGGCGCTGCCCGGACGCTACAACGTTGCCAACGCCGTCTGCGCTGCCGCCTGCGGACTTGCCCTTGGTGTCACCTTGGAGGTCGCGGCCGCAGGGTTGCGGGGCTTCACCGGCATCCGCGGGCGCCTGGAGCGGGTCGAGCGCGGGCAGCCCTTCGACGTCTACATCGACTTCGCGCACTCCGCCGCCTCGCTGGAGGCGGTGCTGCCCGAGCTGCGTCGCGACCTCCAGGGCCGGCTGCTGCTGGTCTTCGGCGCCAGCGCCCGGGCGGACCACGATCCGGCGGGCATGGGCCGGGCGGCGGCCGAGCACGCCGACTTCTTTGTGGTCACCACCGACGATCCGCTCGGGGTGCCGCCCGAAGAGCTCGCCCGCCGGGTGGAGGCGGGGGTCAGCGGGCGGCGGCCGGGCCGCGACTACGAGGTGATCCTGGATCGGCAGGAGGCGATCGCGCGGGCGATGGCCATGGCCCGGCCCGGCGATGCGGTGTTGCTTGCCGGCAAGGGCCACGAGCGCTTCATGCTTCTTGCCAGCGGCAGCCAGGAATGGGACGAGCGCGCGGCCGCGGAGGCGGCGCTCGCCCGCCTCGGCTACGGCTGAGCTGGTAGCGGGCGATCGAGCCCACGCCGACCAGCGAGCGCCCAGACGTGGCCCAGCGGCGGCTCTCGCTCCGATCCTGCCAGCGGTGGTTGCCTGTTCCCGCTGGAGGTGATCGAACAGCGATGTCCGCTCTGCCCTGCTCCCATACCCGCTCTCGGGCTAGCCAGCGCCGGGTTCGAATCGGCTCTCGGGTCCTGGTCCGAGACCCGGACGGGGTCGAACAGTACACGATCGTCGACGACACGGCCGATGCCATCTGCCGCCGGATCTCGGTCGACTCTCCCCTCGGCGCGGCGCTGCTGGGCAGGACTCCGGGGGAGGCGGTGCTGGTGCGTACACCCGCAGGAATGCGTCGAGCCGAGCCTCCGCGTGGATTGATCGAGGGAGGCTCAACCGTCAACTTCTGGCCTTTGACCATCCCGGCAGTGTCCGTGCAAGCTGATCCCGGCAGGAGTCGGACCGATTTCGGGTTCGAGGAGCCGATGCTCCTTCCTGGCCTGCCGCACGGAGTCGAAGGACACGAACGCAATGCCGGGAGCCAGACAACCGAATCGCCGCCTTCGCCACGAGCGCGAACTTCGCGGCTGGTCGCTGGACGATGTGGCCAACGGTCTGCACAGCTTGGCGGCCACGCTCGGCGAGAGCGAGCCGGGTGTGGACGCTACCGCGGTGAGCAGGTGGGAGCGTGGCGCCCGCCGGCCGCGGCCCTACTACGTCCGGCTTTTGTGCCGGCTCTTCGAGCTGCCGGCCGACCGACTGGGTCTGGTCGAGGAGCGAGTTGGTGAGCACGTTGCTCCGCAACCGGCCGCCCCACCGGTCGAGCTGACCGCAGCGCCGGACATCGAGGACATGCAACGCCGAGAGTTCATCCGCAAGCTCGCCACCACCTTCGGAACCGTGGTGATGCCGTACGGCCTGGAGCCGCTGTCATTGCAGCCCTGGGAGCAACTGTCCAAGGCGCTTCGCCGCCCGCCCGGAATCGATCCTGGCGCCGTGGCTGAGCTGGAGTCCGCGACCGCGGGCCTCCATCTCCTGGTCGAGAAGATCCCATCCCGGGAGCTGGCGGACCGGGTGCTGCGCCACCTGAGCGTGCTCAGTCATCTCCTCCAGTTTTCGCCCTCCGCAGATTTGCGCCGCCGGCTGGCGGCCGCCGCTGGCGAGACTGCGGCCCTGGCCGGCTGGCTCGCCTTCGACCTTCGCGACCATGGCCGTGCCCGAGCCTTCTACGGGGTGGCCCTGGAGGCGGCACGGGAGGCCGGGGAGGGACCGCTGGAGGCCTGCGTGCTCGGCTATCAGAGCTACCTGGTGACCGCCGAGGGATCCCACCAGGAGGCCATCCAGGTTCTGGCCGAGGCGGTGCGGCGGGCTGGCAGCGATTATCCGGCGACCAGGTCCTGGCTGATCGGGCGGGTGGCGGAAGAGCAGGCGGCCATCGGCCAGGAGGTCCCGGCGCTGGATGCCCTGGAGCTGGCCTGTGTCGAATTCGAGCGCAGCCAGCCCGAGGAAGAGTGCTCCTGGACGCGGTTCCTCGACCGCAGCCGCTTCATGAGCCTGCAGGTAGCGACCTACGGCCGGCTGGGGCGGACGGCGGAGGCCCGAGCGGCCGGGGACCGGGCGCTGGAGAGCCTGGCCGGGGAGGACCTGAAGAAGCGGGCGATCGTGCTCGCCGACGTGGCCGCCGCCCGTGCCGACGAGGGCGAGCTCGAGCTGGCTTGCGAGCTCGGCGCTCAGGCGCTGGCCATCGGCCTCCGCACCCAGTGCCGTCTGGGAATGCAGCACGTGCGGGACCTCCGGCAACGGCTGGAGCCATGGCGGGATCTCCCCTCCGTGCGGCGGCTGGAGGAGCAACTGGTCGCCGCCGGCGCAACCAGGGTATGAGCGGGTCGTCTCCTCTCGGCTCGCCGAGGCCGCTGAAGGAACTCGGCCGCGCCTTCCGAGGGTGATGAGGCGGCCTCGGGTCCGTGACGCTGCGGCCCCAGGACGATGGGACTGCCCGCCACCGCTGGTCCCCGCCTCCCGGGCGGACCAGGGGCGGCGGTGCTTGCAGCCGCCAGCCAGAGGCGATCGGCACCCGAGCTGACCGCATCTCCGGAGCCCCGGGCGCATCGCGGCGCGGGAGCGCAGAGAGGGCTACGTCGATCGCCGGCACCATCTCACAAGAGCTCCGTGCGACCGCCGTGGTCGCACGCCCACGCAGAGGTGCAAGCAGACGCGATCGGCTCCCCCCGCGCCGGAACCCTGCACCGTACATCCTGGCCGGCGTCGGGGTGGGCTCACCGACTACGACCCGGTGTTCACCTCGGCGCTGATCCACTGGAGATAGGCCGGGCTGCCGGCGACGATCGGAAGGGCCACGATCTCCGGAACCTCATAGCTGTGGTGGGCACGAATGTGGGCGGCCAGAGCCTGGAAGTGGGCAGCGGTGGTCTTGATCAGGCAGAGCCACTCCGCTTCGCGCTGGACCTCGCCCTTCCACCAATAGGTGCTCCGGATCGGCCCCACCACCTGGACGCAGGCCGCGAGCCGGGCCTCGACGCTGCTCTGCGCCAGGCGGTTGGCCTCGTCCTCGCTGCTGGTGGTCGTGGTCATCATCAGGTACGGCTCGGGCATCGGGGATCGTCTCCTCCGGTTGGGCGAAGGACGCCCGCGTGATACGCGGAATTGTGCGTGGGCTGCCGCTGGCTCGCCAGCCCTCAACTGGCGACCCGGCTCAGCTCCTCGACGATCTCGGCCACGCGGTGCCTGATCTGGTCTGGCACCGATGCCCCCTGCAACGTCCTCAGCAGCTCCTCGGCTTGACGTCGGGCTCGCTGAGTGGCGTCTTCCCCGAAGTCCACGTCCGCCACCGCGCCAAGGTCGTCCTCGAGGTCCTCACGGCTGCCGGCGCCGAGCTGACGGACCACGGCGGAGGGCAGTTCTCCCTCCCGCTCGAAGTGGGCGGCGAGTTCATCCTGTGAGGCCGGTGAGAGCCGTGCCGCTGCCATGGCCGGTTGAGGCCCGATCCGTCCCTCGCGCAGGCCCTGGCGCAGCACGGGGTGGAGCTCGAGCAGCTCCGCCAGCCGGCGGATCCGGGCCCGTCCCAGGCCGCTCAGTCGGGCCAGGTCCTGCTCCGTGATCCCGATCTCCAGCAGCACCTGCAAGGCATCCGCCTGAGCGGACACGTCGGCCGCCCACGCCTGATTGAGGACCAGCGCCAGGAACGCGGCGGAGACGTCGGACAGCTCGATGGCACGAACCGGAATGCGGTCCATGCCCGCCTCGCGGGCGGCCTTGAGCCAGCTCGTTCCCCACAGCAGGGGGTGCTGGCCGTCGCCGCCCTCAGATTCCTCGCGGCGGGAGCCCACGATCGGGCGGACCGGCAGGCCGAAGCGCTCGACCACGCGGACCAGCGCGGGAGCCGGAGGCGGTCCGGAGAGGTCGTAGGGAAGCCGACCCTCCTCGACCACCAGGTCGGCGGCCGGCGGCGGATCGGCGGGGAGGAGGCGGAGCTCGGAGCGTACGGAGGCGATGGCAGGTGCGTTCTCGGGCATGGCCCAATACCCTACCCGCGCCGCTCCTCGCCCAGGCCCCCGCCCACCATGCGGACGATCTCGACCACGTCCCCGCTCTCCAGGACCCGATCGGCGTAGCTGTCTCGAGGCAGGATCTCCCCGTTGATCTCGACCGCGATCGCTCGCGGGTCAACTCCCAGAGCACGCAGGTACTGGAGGACGGTCGAGGGCTGGGGCAACTCCACCTCCCGACCGTTCACGCGCAGGCTGATCACGGCCTCGCTCCGGTGAAGTATCCGATCGCGGCGAAGCCACTCGCACCGGCCTGACGGCAGTGCGCCGCCCGCTCCGGATCCACGCCCCCGATTGCCAGGACCGGAATGGTCACGGTCCCCGCCACCTCCGCCAACCGTTCCAGGCCCACTGCTTCCAGGCCAGGGTGGGAGCGGGTAGGGAAGACCGGTCCGAACACCAGATAGTCGGCCCCATCGGCTTCCGCCGCGAGCGCGCCGGCGAGGGAGTGGACGGACCGCCCCACCAGTCCGGAGCGGATCAGGCGGCGGGCTGCGGCCACCGGTAGGTCTCGCTCCGGCAAGTGGACCCCGGCCGCCCCCACGGCCAGGGCAAGGTCGACCCGGGAGTTGATCACCACTGGCACCGGCGACTCCGCCACCAGCCGCTCCGCCTCCCGCTCGAGCCGACGGGCGGTCGCCGAGGGGTCGCGCAGCTGGACCACGGTCGCTCCGCGGGCGATCGCCCGCAGTCCCGCGTCCGCGTCGGTGACCAGGGCCATGGCCGCTGGGAGCTGGAGGCTGGCCAGGGAGCTACCGCGCGAGCGGCGAGACCCCGGCCTCGGGAGAGCTGGCCGCGGCCGTGGGCTGTCTGGGGATGCGTCCGGCGAGGAAGCTCTTGCGGCCGGCCTCGACTCCCAACCGGATCGCCCCCGCCATCAGGGCAGGGTGCCTGGCCTGGGCAATGGCGGTGTTCACCAACACCGCGTCGGCGCCCAACTCCATGGCCAGGGACGCGTCGCTGGGGGCGCCAATGCCGGCGTCCACCACCACCGGCACGTGGGCGTTCTCGATGATCAGCTCGATCTGCTCCCTGGTCACGAGCCCCTGGCCGGAGCCGATGGGCGAGCCCAGCGGCATCACAGTGGCGCAGCCCACCTCCTCCAGACGCCGGGCCAGGATCGGGTCGGCGTTGATGTACGGAAGGACGACGAAGCCCTCCTTCACCAGCGACTCGGCCGCCCGCAGGGTCTCCACCGGGTCGGGCAACAAATAGCGCGGGTCGGGTTGGACCTCGAGCTTGATCCAGCTGGAGAGACCCATTGAGCGAGCCAGCCGCGCGATCCGAATCGCCTCCTCGGCCGTCCGGCAACCGGCCGTGTTGGGCAAGATGCGGTAGCGGTTCCAGTCGATCACATCGAGGATCGTCTTCTTCTTGGGGTCGTCGAGGTCCAGGCGACGGATGGCAACGGTCACCAGCTCGCAGCCCGACGCCTCCAGCGCCGCCAGCATCTCCTGGTCGTTCCGGTATCTTCCGGTGCCTACGAACAGGCGGGACCGGAGTTCGGTACCGGCTACGACCAGCGGACGGTCGGCGACCCCCTCCGGGCTCGTCGTCCCCTCGGATTCCAGGGTGATAGCCACGATTACAGGTTACGCGAGGGCGGCGTGAGCGGCCGGCGCCGGGGCACGCCGGGCCGGCGTGGGAATCGGGCCGGGGTGGGCGCGACCTTCGTCACGGCCACGATCACTCCCCGGGTGCGGGCCCGGCTCGGTGCCGGCAGCACCTGTATTTGCCCGCCGCCGAGCGCGCCCACCGTCTCCGCCGCCACGTGGCTCCCCTCGGTGCGCATCGCCAGGAGCCTTCCCCCGACCCGGCAGAACGGGAGGCACAGCTCTGCCACCACCGCCATCGGCCCCAGCGCCCGACAGGCGGCGACATCAAACGTCTCCCGTAGTGGCCCGTGGGCGGCGAGCTCGGCGGGTTCGGCCACCACCTCCACGTCCAGGCCGAGCACGGCGGCCGCGTGGACGAGAAAGGCGGCCTTGCCTTGGTCGGACTCGAGCAGGGTCAGGGCGAGTTCCGGCCTCGCGATCTTGAGGGGCAGGCCGGGCATGCCGCCACCCGAGCCCACGTCGATCACCCGGCGGGCGTCGTCGAGGAGGGGGAGCAACACCAGGCTGTCCTCGACCAGCGGGCCTGGTCGAGCCGCAACCAGGCCCGGCCAGGACTGCAGTAGTCGAGCGTAGGCCGCCAACTTAGAATGCATTTCGTGCCCATCTACGAGTACCGCTGTGAGGACTGCGACCATACCTTCGAGCTGCTGACCTCGTACGCGGAGCGCGATCGGCCGCACGTCTGCCCCACCTGCGAGTCGACCCGGACCAGCGTGCTGGTCTCCAAGTTCGCCTCCGTGGGGTCGGCGACGGATCCGCTGGCTGCGACCGCACCTCAGAGCTCGAGCTGCTGCTGCGGAGGCTCGTGCGGCTGCGGCTCTCGCAACTGAGCCGCCGCTGAGGCAGGCGGCCGTCCTGCCCCTCACCGCCCGGATCGGGGAGGGCGGCAACCTGGAGCTTGGGGGCTGCGACGCGGTCGAGCTGGCCGGCAGGTTCGGCACGCCTCTGTACGTCTACGACGAGTGGACCGTGTGCGCGCGCTGCCGCGAGTACCGGGAGGCGATGGGAGACGCGGGCGAGGTGCTCTACTCGGCCAAGGCGTTCGCCAGCCCCGGCTTTCTCAGGGTGGTAGCCGCCGAGGGCCTGGGCGTGGACGTGGTCTCCGCCGGCGAGCTGGGCCTGGCCCGGGCAGGCGGGTACCGGGGAGAGTCGATCCACTTCCTCGGCAACAACAAGTCGCTCGAGGACGTAGCCGCTGCCTGGGAGGCACGGGCCACGCTGGTGGTGGACGGCTTCCACGACTTCGACCTGGTCCGGCAAGTGCTGCCCGCAGGCGCCGGCCTGCGTTGCCTGGTCCGGATCTCACCCGGGGTGCGGCCGGACACCCATGAACAGATCGCGACCGGACAGCTGGATTCCAAGTTCGGGTTCCCGATCGCTTCGGGCGCCGCTCGAGAGGCGGTCGAGAGGGTGCTGGCCGAGGACCGGCTGCGACTGGCGGGCATCCATTGCCACATCGGCTCCCAGATCCTCGACCTCGCCCCCTACCGCCGGGCCATGGCGGCGATGCTCGATTTCGCCGCCGCTCTGCGCCGAGACCTCGGCCTGGTGGTCGAACGGCTGGGAGCGGGCGGCGGCCTGGGGATCGCGTATACGCGCCAGGACCGCCCCCCCAGCCCGGGCCAGTTCGTGGCGGCCCTGCGGGAGACGCTGGAGCGGGGCTGTCGGGAACGGGGATTGCGGGTCCCGGCTCTCGTGGTGGAACCCGGACGCTCGATCGCGGGCCCCGCTGGTGTCGCCCTGTACACGGTGGGCTCGATCAAGGAGATCCCGGGGCTCCGCCGCTACGTGGCCGTGGATGGAGGGATGGGCGACAACATCAGGCCCAAGCTCTATGGCGCTCGCTACGAGGCCCTCCTCGCCTCGGCCCCCGCCGCCCCGCCGACGCAGACCGTCACGATCGTTGGCAAGTACTGCGAGTCCACTGACGTCTTGATCGCAGACGTGCCCCTTCCCGAACTGCGGCCCGGCGACGTGATCTGCCTGCCGGCCGCTGGTGCCTACTGCCTCTCGATGGCCAGCAACTACAACGGCGTGCCGCGGCCAGCGGCGGTGATGGTGCGGGAGGGGCGGGCGAGGCTGCTCCGCCGGCGCGAGACGCTGCAGGATCTGCTGGCAGCCGAGGTCGTCGAGGTGCCTGGTGACCCGCCGGCGCTCCCGATGGTGGCGGTCGACGGAAGCGAGGGCGCACAGACGGGCCTCCAGCGGCCGCTCGGAGAGTAGCTCTCGAGCCGGGCCAGCTGGTCGGGGACGCCGGGGACGGTCCCACACCGGGCGGCGGCGCCGCTGCCCGAGGGGCCGCCATTCGGCCTGGGTCAGGTTGGACGAGGACATGGCCGCCTTCAACTGGCTGCGTCGTCGCCACGGCGTCACCAGCCCCGCAGCCGCCAGCTGCTGCAAGGCGGCCCCGGTGGCGGGCCCGGTTCGCCTTCGCACCCAGGGCGACTGACCGGCTCGCCCGGTTGGCGGCGGCCCTGGAGGACGCGATCGAACTCTTCGGACTGGGGGCCATGAGCGAGAGCAGGCTGGAACAGATGCCCAACCTTGGGCCGACGCTGGCCGACGAGCTACGTCGCGCCGCATGGCCACGCCGGACGGGCTTTGGTGGGGCCGGGGCACCCGGGCCTCCTGAGCACGAACCAGCGGAGACGATTGGGCGGCCGCCAGCCGCTAGCGAGCCAGCCGTCCGGAGTGGTCGATGGCTTTCGAGAGCACCTCATCGGTACATGACAATGGCCAGGAAAGCGCCGAGTCCCGCGACCGGCCTTGCCTGTGGTCGATGGCTCTCCAGCTCATCTCAGCCACTCGCCGAGGTGGTGGCGCCAGTGCCCACGCGACAACGTCCGCTGGTCACGACCGCCCGCACTTGCCGGGTTGCCCACCTGAGGGGAAGGCCACCGCCCTGCCGGTTCGCTAGTAGCGGCGGTCCTTCCACCCCCCGTCCGCCCCCCGGCGCACCGCTACCACGCCGGCCAGGATCGAGAGTGCGATCTCTTCCGGCGTGCGTGCCCCGATCTCCAACCCGACCGGGGTTTGGATCCGCCTGATGAGGTCCGGGTCGAGCCCGCGCGCGGCCAGAGCCTCCAGGTGATGGCCGGTGTGGCGGCGGCTCCCCACCAGCCCGACGAATCGAGGCCGATGCTGGAAGCACCTGGCCAGCTCGGAGACCAGCTCAGGCGCGTCGTGGTCGGTGTGGACGACGTACACGGATCCCTCCGGCGCCTCTTGTGGCGGTCGGTCGGTCACATCGAAACCCACCTCTGGTGCCCAGCGACGGAGGGCGGTCGCGACCGGTGTATCGGCGAGCACGACCAGCAACGGCCGGCGCAAGTACGGCTCCAGGTAGACCTCGATGCTACCCAGATCGTGGTGGTAGGTGCGAAGCGCGGGGGTCCCCGCCTCCAGCAGGTGCGGGACGTCGGTGCGAGCCTGGGCGTCGAACTCCGAGCAGCCCAGTGTGCCTGCCAACTGGCGCTCCCGGCCGAACAAAGCCTTGGCCCCGGTCCGCGAGGGTGGCTCACCGTCCAGCCGGATCACGGTCGCCAGCACCACTTCCTCGCTCCGAGCCAGTCGGGAGGCCAGCTCAGCCTCTACTTCGGGCATGGATGGGCAACCTCTCCAGAACCGTCACCGCCGTCTCCACCTCGTCCGCGGTGGTCTCGTACCCGACAGTCAGCCGCAGGCTGCCGAGCGCCTCTTCCATTGACAGACCCATGGCCAGCAGGACGTGGGAGGGGTCGAGCGATCCAGAGGCGCAGGCAGAGCCGCTGGAGGCGGCCACCCCGGCCAGGTCGAGCGCCATGAGCAGCTCCTCACCGCGGATGCCGCCGAAGGCAGCGGTGGCGAAGTTCGGCAGTCGGGGCTCGCCGCCGGTGCACCGCGCGCCCAACCCATCCAGGGCCTGTCTCAGGCGTCCGGCCAGGGGACCGGCGGCACGGGACCTCCGAGCGCGCTCGGCGGCGCAGGTCTGCAGGGCCGCGGCCAGGGCGCAGGCAGCGCCGACGTCCTCCCTTCCCGGCCGACGCCCCCACTCCTGGGGGCCGCCAAAGGTGAGCGGCTCGAGGCGCACCTCCGGATCGGCCACCAGCAGGCCACCGGGCCCCGCTCCCAGCTTGGGACCGGAAAACGAGGCCAGATGGGCCAGCTCCAGGGGCGGTCGCACCCAGCGCGGCCCCTGACAGCAGTCGAGGTGGACCAGGGCCCCGAGCTCGCGGGCGCGAGCCGCGATGGCTGCCACCGGCTGCAGGGTACCGACCTCGTTGTTGGCCAGTCCGATCGAGACGAGCCCCGCGTCGGGCGGGAGCTCGGGGCAGGCGAAGCCCTGCCCGTCCACCGGCAGGAGATGCACCGCCACCCCCTCCTGGCGCAGGCGTCGGGCGGCGCCCAGCACCGCCTGGTGCTCATGCTCCCATGTGACCAGAGAGCGATCGCGAGGGAGTCGGCGCCCGGCTCCGAGCACGGCCATCGAGACCGCCTCGGTGCCGCTAGAGCAGAACACCACCTGGCGCGCGCTCACCCCCAGCGCGGCCGCGGTCGCATCGCGGGCGATGTCCAGAGCTGCCCGGGCGGCCCGCCCTTCGGCGTGAGGGCTGGCCGGGTTGCCATCCGGCGCCTCCAGGCGTGCCCGTCGGGCGGCCGGGAGGACCGGGGCCGAGCCGGCATCGTCGAGGTAAATGCGCCCGGGGCCAGCCAAGCCGCTCAGCGGGGCCCGGGCGAGGGCTGGTGGAAGAGATCGGTCAGCGGGCCCGAGAAGTCGCGCAGCGCCAGGTGCACGTCGAGCACTTCGTCGCCCTGGATGGGGGGAGCGGCGGAACGGGTCTCGCGCTCCCGGACAGCCTCATCGACGGTCTCGAACTCGCTGCCCTGGACGACGAGGATGACAACGAACTGCAGGTGGCAGGTAGCGCAGGTCACCTTGACCGTATAGCGGTCGCCCACGTGCTGCAGTAATCGAAGCTCGCAGTCGCGCAACCCGCGATTGCAGGCCGGGCAATTGTAGTAACGAGCCCGATCCCTGATGAAGTCCATGAACCTCATCGGGCAGCCATGTTACGACCGCGGCCCTCGATGCAGGTTACTCCCTCGGCCCCGACCACGGCGCCGTGGGGCGTGTTGGGCGGCAGCACCATTCGGTCTCCCGGGCCGAGCCGGATCTCCCGGTCGCGGAGTGTGAACGTGATCGAGCCAGCCGTGCAGTACAGCACCTTCTGATAGGGGTGGGTGTGCTCGGCGTAGACGTAGCCGGGCCGGTTCGACCACTGGTAGCAGCCGTCCGCCTCCCGGCGGAGGCGCTCCATCAGCTCCTCGGCGCTGGCCATCCCGCCAACCATACGGCCTCGCGACCTCACCTGCCCCCACCTACAATCGGCCTCGGATGGTCCGCTTTCTGGCCGACTGCAACGTGGGCCGCCTGGCTCGCTGGTTGAGGGTACTGGGGTACGACGCCGAGTACGAGCCATCCCTGCCCGACCGGGGCGTCGTGGCCAGGGCAGTGGCCGAGGGCAGGGTGCTGCTGACCCGGGATGCCGACATGATGCGGCGCCGCATCATCGTCCAGGGGGGGCTGCCGGCAGTGCTGCTGCGCGGCGACGCGGTCCAGGACCAGCTGGTGCAGGTCGTGCGCGAGCTCGGCCTGGACGCCACGCGTGCCCTGACCCGATGCCTGGAGTGCAACCTGGACCTGGAGCCGCGCTCTCGATCGACGGTCCGCGACCGCCTCCCGCCGCACGTCCAGGCCACCCAGCACCGCTTCTCCGAATGTCCCGGTTGCCGCCGCGTCTACTGGCCCGGCAGCCACTGGGATCGGATGCAGCGACGGATCGCTGCCCTGGTGCCATGAGGGTCCTGGCCGTCGACACCCGCCGGCGCGAGGAGCTTGTCGACGTCACCGAGCGGGTCCGCGAGGCGGTGCGCGCGAGCGGAGTCGCCGAGGGCGCCTGCCTCGTCTACTCTCCCCACACCACCTGCGCGGTCACCGTCAACGAAGGCTGGGACCCGGCGGTGACGGCAGACGCGGTGACATATCTGGCCGATGCCGTGCCCCGGACCGGTTCGTATGCCCATGCCGAGGGCAACAGCGACGCCCACATCAAGACCATGCTGGTCGGGAGTAGTGTGACCCTGCCGGTGAGCGGGGGCGACCTCCGGCTGGGCCGGTGGCAGGCAGTGTTTCTGTGTGAGTTCGACGGACCCCGCCACCGGGAGCTCTGGGTGACGGTCGGGTAGTGCAGGCGATCCTGCGTCGGCTGCTGGCCGGCGAGCTCTCGATCGAGGAAGCCGAGG
Source organism: bacterium (assembly GCA_902812395.1). Taxonomy (GTDB): domain Bacteria; phylum Chloroflexota; class Dormibacteria; order Dormibacterales; family Dormibacteraceae; genus CADDZO01. The sequence goes on from CADDZO010000057.1 coordinate 13,039, forward strand.
CCGAGCTGCGCCGCTGGCAGCTGGAGGAGCTGGACGGCTGGGCGCGGTTGGACGTGGGGCGGGAGGGACGACGGGGCCTGCCCGAGGTGGTCCTGGCCGACGCCAAGGCCCCGGCCGAGGCCGCAGGGCTGGTGGTCCGGCTGGCGATCGAGCGGGGCCAGGGCCTGGCCAGCCGGCTGGGGCCGGAGCACTGGCAAGAGCTGGAGGCCCGCGCCGCCGAGGCCGGGCTGACCCTCCTCCGCTACGGCGCCGCGGTGCGCGCGGTCAAGCCCGGTTTCGAGCCGCCGCCGCGGCCGGGACGGGTGGGCCTGATCACGGCTGGCACCTCGGACGCCGGCCCTGCTCTGGAGGCCCGGATGGTGGTGGAGGCCTGCGGACTGGAGGCCCGGCTGATGGCGGACGTTGGGGTGGCCGGTCTCCATCGGCTCTTCCGGCCGCTGCGAGACCTGCTCGACTGGGGGGCGAGCGTGCTGGTGGTGGCGGCGGGCATGGACGGCGTGCTGCCCGGAGTGGTGGCCGGGCTTACCGACCGGCCGGTGATCGGCTTGCCGGTGGCGGTGGGCTACGGTGTCGGCGGGCAGGGAAGGGCGGCGCTACTAACCATGCTGCAGTCCTGCTCCACCGGTCTGGTCGTCGTCAACGTCGACAACGGCGTAGGAGCGGGGGCGGCCGCGGTCCTCATCGCCGGTGCCGGCGGGGCGGCCGCAGCAGGCCGACCACGACCAGGCCGAGCGCGGCGAGGATCAGCAGGGCCAGCACGGTGAGGACGAAGAAGACGCTGTAAGCGCTGAGGTCGGCGCCGTGGGGGAGCCCGAAGACGGCGCCCAGGATCCCGATCGCGACCAGCAGCGAGACCAGCAGCCCCGGGAATCCGCGCCGCTTCTTGCCCCAGAACAGCAACCAGAGCCGGCCCGGTCGCCGCCGCCCGCTCACGCGCCCAGCTCCGGGAGGCTCAGCAGCGCAGGCAGCGAGGCCACCTGAGGGAGCCCGTCAACGGCCGGATCCCGGGCCAGGGCCGTGCAGAGGACGGCCCGCATCCCCAGCCGACGCGGCCCCTCCCAGTCCTCCCGGACCCGGTCGCCGACGAACAGTGCCCGCTCGGGCTGCACCCCGAGCCGCTCCAGCACCTCCAGATAGAGGCCGGAGGAAGGCTTGCGAACGCCGACCTCCGATGAGAAGACAACGGCGTCCAGGCGCCGGTCCAGGCCGAGGAGTCCGAGCTGGCGGTGTAGCCCTTCGGGCGGGAAGGGGGCGTTGGAGGCGAGGCCGGTCACGAGACCCCGCTGTCGGAGGGTGTCCAGCGTCTCCAGCGCTCCCGGGGCCAGCCGAGCCGCGGTGTCCCAGCAGCGCTGTTCGAGATCGACGATCCGGCTGACCGTCCCCCGGTCCAGCTCGAAGCCAGCCCTACGCCAGCCGCGGGCAACATAGTCGAGGTAGTCGATCTCGCGCTCGCCCGCCACCGCCGCCGGCAGCCCAGCGTCGAGCGGCTCGAGCACTTCCCGGAACAGCACCTCGGCCGGCGGTGCCTGCGGTCCCAGCCATGCCCGCACCAGTTCCAGAGCGTCCAGCAGGGCCTGGCGCGGCCGCTCGAAGGTGACCAGCGTCAGACCGTAGTCGAAGATCACGGCGCTGAGCATGCTTCAATCGTGCCCGACGCCGGCGCACCTATCCTAGGGGCTGTTGGCGCGAGCGCGGCTGACCCACGTGGATGCAGCCGGCGCGGCCCGCATGGTCGACGTCGGCGCCAAGCCGGTGACCTGGCGGCAGGCCACCGCCGAGTGCTTCGTAGCCATGGCTCCGGCCACCGTAGCCGCCGTCCGCGAGGCGAGCCTGGCCAAGGGCGATGCCCTGGGCGTGGCCCGGCTGGCGGGGATCATGGCCGCCAAGCGCACCCCCGAGCTGATCCCGCTCTGCCATCCCCTTCCCCTGACCGATGTGGCCGTGGATCTGGAGCCGACCGAGGGCGGGGTCAGGATCGTCGCCACCGCCCGGGTGGAGGCCAGGACCGGTGTGGAGATGGAGGCGATGTGCGCCGCTGCCGTCGCCGGTCTGGCCTTGGTCGACATGGTGAAGGCGGTGGAGCGGGGCGTCAGCATTGAGCGGGTCCGGCTGCTGGCCAAGAGCGGCGGCCGCTCCGGCGAGTGGCGGCGGGAGGAGTCATGAGCCGCCGCCGCGCGGCGGTCCTCACCGTCAGCGACGGAGTGGCGGCCGGCGTTCGCGAGGACACCGCCGGGCCCGCGGTGGCGGCGCTGCTGGTCGAGGCCGGGTTGGAGGTCACCGGGGTGAGCGTCGTGGCCGACGACCGGGAGAGGATCGAGGCCTTCCTGCGCCGAGCGGTGGTCGATCACCAATTGGTGGTCACCACCGGCGGGACCGGGCTCGGCCCCCGGGACGTCACACCGGAAGCGACCCGGGCGGTAATCGACTACGAGGTGCCCGGGCTGGGCGAGCTGATGCGGGCCACCGGGTTGCGCAGTACCCCGATGGCGGCGCTCTCACGCTCGCTGGCCGGGGTCAGCGGCCGGACGCTGGTCGTGAGCCTTCCCGGCAGTCCTCGCGGCGCCGCCGACTCTCTGCAGGCCATCGTTCCCGTCCTGGACCATGCTCTCGATCTCTTGAGCGGGAAGACGCAGCATGCGTAGTCTGGAGTCGCGGACGGCGATGACGGCGATGAAAGTCGATGCCAATGGCCGGGTGCCATTTTCCGGTCCGAGCGGGCGGTTGGCGGGCTGGGTGATGAGCGTCCTCAACCAGCCCATGAACGAGGTCGCCTTCCAGCTGTTGCAGCTGTGCCCACACGATGCCGTGCTCGAGATCGGGTTCGGCCCGGGACGCCTGATCGAGCGCCTGGCGCGCGACGCGGACGTAGAGCTAGTGGCGGGCATCGACCCTTCGCCGGCGATGCTGAGCCAGGCACGGCACCGCAACCGGTACTGGATCGGGCGGGGCCGGGTCCGCCTCCTCCAGGGATCGGTCTCGCGGCTGCCCTTCGAGGATTGCCGCTTCACCAAGGCTTGCGCGGTCAACAGCTACCAGTTCTGGCCGGATCCGGTGGAGGGTCTGCGCGAGGTGCGGCGGGTGCTGCGGCTCGGTGGGCGCCTGGTGTTGTGCCTGCGGATCAAGGACGGGGGCCGTTTGCTGTCCGGCCTAGGCTTCACCGACGATCAGGTTGAGGGGGTGCGCGATCAGGTGCTGGCGGCCGGCTTTCGGGAGGCGTGTGTCGAGCGACGGCCGGGGGCGGCGGCTGTGGTCGCACGGCGCTGAGCCCAGCTTCCTACACTGGCGGCGATGCTACACGCCGGCGATCGTGCCCCCGATCTGAAGCTTCCCAGTACCAGCGGCGAGGACCTCCAGCTCTCCGACGCCTTCCGCCGCCATCGGGCCACCGTGCTGGCCTTCTACGTCTTCGACTTCACCCCGGGTTGAAAGACCGAGCTGACCGAGTTACGGTCCAGGTATCAGGAGCTGGCCCAGGCGGACGTGGGCGTGTACGCGATCAGCGTGGACACGATTTTCTCCCACAACGCCTTCGTCGAGCAGCTGGGAGGCCTTCCCTTCCCCCTGCTGTCCGACTTCGAGCGCCGGGCGGTGGAGGCCTTCGGCGTGCGCCGCGACGACGTCCCCGGCTACAGGGGCATGCCCCAGCGCTCGGTCTTCATCGTCGACCGCTCGGGGATCATCCGCTGGGCCTGGGAGCGCTCCGACACCCAGCCCATGCCCGACTACGACCAGCTGGTGGCGGAGGCGTGCCGGATCGCAGGTTCCTGACCGCTGGTCCAGGCTCGGCACCGGGCACCAGACGACGCTCCTTGCCCACGGGACAAAGCGACCGGGCAGCGCCTGGCTGCGATAGCCGTGGCGCAGCCGGACCCGGATGATCCCGATCAGGTGAGCGATCAGATCGGCAACGCAGCTGCAGTGGTGAACCAAGCGGCGAGGTGAGTGCTCCTGGCCCGGGCGCCCCCATTCCCGGACCAGGTCGATCTCACCGAAGAGGGTCGGCTGCAGCAGGAGCCGGTAGAAGCAACGGGCCCCCGGCCGAGCGCGAATGAAGAGCAGGCCGGAGTCGGCCAGGGCCCGTTCCAGCAGCGCCATCTCCAACCCGGCACGGTCGCCGGCGGCTGAGCGGCGCACCAGGCCGATCGCAGAGTCCATCGGCGGGCACCTATCTTGACATCCCGCCCGTGCTGAAGGATGGAGAGTTCGGGTGTCCCGGGTGGTTCGGGTAGCGTCTCTTGGCCGTCAGGGACAGCCTCCACGGGGGGTCACGGCATGTACTGCCGCCAACAACACAATCCTGCGGGCTATGCGGCGCCTGGCCGCCGGCCTCAAGGCCGGCGCACTGCGCTGCCTCCCGATTGCGGTGGTCTGGCCGCGAGTTGCTGGCGCATCAGACGCTGTCGGCGCAGGGATGGGCAGCGTCCGCCCGGCTCGCCGGTCGACGCGCTCCCACGGAGCCTCGAGGGTGTGACCGCCAGGTACCCGCGGCCAGCCGAAGATGGTCCGGAATGCTGTATACGCCGAGGAGTGGAGCCACGGGAAGCGATCGAAGATCTCCCGCCACCCGGAGAACAGCTCGAAGGTCTTGGGTGTGGGGACGATTCCAAAGTCCCAGGCACCGCAGACACGGCCCACGTAGTCGGTTCTCTCCTCGGGCGTGGAGAGCTCGTCCGGCGCGTGGTCCAGATCGGGGTGGACCGAATGGTCGATCACGGTGACCTCCGCCAGTCCTGCCGCTTTCGGCCGGGGGTGACCAGCTCGTCTCGCACCCAGGCGGGAAGCGCGGCTGCAGCCTCTCGCTCCGCTTCCGGGATCGCTTCCAGCGGGCGGCGGCGCTCGATTGCCTCCAGGTGTCGCACCAGCTCGACCCCGGCCGATGTCATGGCGGCCGAGGGGTTCTCGGCCTGCCAGAGGCACCAGCAGTCTGAAACCGTGGCCAGTCCGGCCTGGACCACGTCGTGCACGTCCCGGAAGTCGCGCGGGGCTCCTCTGAAGACCAGCGCGTTCATCTTGGCTGCCAGGTTGTCGCCGAGCGTCTCGATCAGGATCGGGGGCTCCAGCTCCACAGTCCGGATCGCCACCTGGACCGAGAAGACGGTGCGGACGTGCCCCTGCTCCGGCGCCAGAAGTCCAGGGCGGCGGTGTCGCCCCAGCTCCGATCGCGGAGCTCGAGGCCAGGGCCAGCGGCGAGCTGTTCCGCCACCCGACGAAGCCAGCCCACGTCCGGTCACGCTCGACCACCGAGATTCCGCTTGCCCACCAGGCGTCGAGGTCATGGGTGGGGCCGGTGGTCGAGATAGCAGCGCAGCGCCAGGTGGCCGCCCAAGACCACGTTGGTTGCCGCCGGTTCCTCTCGTAGACGGGCGATCAGGGCGTTAGGTAGTTAGCCAGCGGGTCCATCTCCCGGGGGGCACGAGGCACAGCCGATCGCATCGGCCCGATCGTAGCCCCGGGCGCCGGGGACTCAGAAGGGACCCGGGCCGGGTGGCGCGCCAGGCGAGGGGGCTGGTCAATCGGCACTGCCCTACCCGGTGGCCGTCCACATCGGTCGGCTGTGGCACCCGGGGGTTGGCAACTGTCGCCATCCGGGCGCATGATAGGATGTAACGGTGAACTTGAAGGAGTGAGCACGGCAACAGGGCGGCCACCCCACGACCGCGTACCGCCGGTTGCTGGTCGTGGACCCATCGGAGGTGGACGACGATCTGGTGCGGGACGTGACCGAGATCCTGACCAGCCTCTGCGCTCGCCTCTATGGGCGGCAAGCGGGCTAACCGAGCGGCCAAGGCCATCGCAGCGGCCACCGGGGAGGACCCGTGAAGCTGCAGCAGGCCGGGTCCCCACGAAGCCCGCTTCGTGGGGTGCCCCAGGCCTACCGGTACGCGCTCGATCCCACCCC
>CADDZO010000058.1 GCA_902812395.1 bacterium
GCCGGACCCCGGGCTGTGCCTATCCGCGGCGCTGCAGCGGCTCGCCATCGGATCGAGGCACCTCCGTAGACGCCCACCCCGAGGAGAAACGCGCGACGGTAGGCGAGCCAGCCGGCCAGCAGCAGCGCGGCCAGGCGGTGGGGACCCAGGCCAGCGTGCTGCCCAGGGCCGCCAGGCGCCCCATCGCGGCGCTGCCCCGTTCGACCGGGGACCGGATGAACAGCAGCCAGGCCACGTAGATGGCGGCGCCGAGCAGGCCCGCGGCCAGGTTGGCCACCTCACGGGCACGTCCTGCGGGGACTGCCCGGAGCAGGAGCGAGAGCACGCTCACCTGCAAGCTCACCGCCGAGACCACGACCAGCGCCACTGCCACCAGCGCCAGCAGGTAGTAGGCGGGACCGGTGCCGCTGCCGGCGCCGTAGCCGGCCAGCAGGGCCAGGAGTGGGCTGGAGATGGCCCAGTCCGGTGCTGACGCCACCGCCAGCCGGGCCAGGAACACCTCCAGCGCCCCAATCGGGGCCAGCGCCAGCAGCAGCAGCACCCGGTCGGCAAAGAAGGCCGTGATCACGCTGGGCAGCCCCAGCACCAGGGTCACGACCGCCAGCCCGGCGAAGGCCGAGGCCAGGACCCCGACCCCGGCCCCCGGAGCGAGCATACCTACCACGTAGCCGAAGCCGAAGGAGAGGCCCAGGAACGGCAGTCCGAAGGCCGCCGCCACCGCCGCCACCGCCGCTCCCCGGCGCCCCCGGCCGCGGCGAAGGCGGTTCCAGGCGCTACGGGCGTCCGCGCCCACCAGCACGGCCAGGATCATGCTTCCAGCAACCGCTCGATCAGCTCGCGCTGCTCGGCGCCTCCGGTCAGCTCCAAGAAGAGGTCCTCCAGGCTGGCATCGGCGGAGCCCCTGCCGGCCCGGAGCTCCTCCAGGCTCCCCGTGGCTACCACCCGGCCGCGATCGATGATGGCGACCCGGTCGCACAGCACCTGGGCGATCTCCAGGACGTGGGTGGAGAGCACCACCGCCCGACCCCGTCGGGCGAGCTCCTGCACCAGCTCCTTGACCCGCCGGGCGGCGCGAGGATCGAGGCCATTGGTGGGCTCGTCCAGCAACAGGACTTCGGGGTCCCGCAACAGCACCGAGGCCAGCCCGATCTTCTGGTGGGTGCCGCGGCTGTAGGTCGAGATCAGCTGGTCGGCCCACTGTTCCATCTCGAAGAGCGCGAAGAGGCGGTCCAGGTGCCGGGCCCGCTCCGGGCCGCCGGGCAGCCGGTAGACGTCGGCCACCACCTCCAGGAACTCCCGGCCGGTCAGATACGGATAGACGACCGGGTCCTCGTCCAGGTAGCCGACCAGGCGACGCGCGCGCCGGGGCTCCTGCCAGACGTCGACCCCGCAGACCCGGGCCTGGCCGGCGGTAGGCACTACCAGGCCACAGATCATGCGCAGGGTGGTGGTCTTGCCTGCCCCGTTGGGGCCGAGCAAGCCAAAGACCTCCCCGGCCCGGACCACCAGGTCCACGCCCGCGACCGCCACCGTGGCCCCATAGCGCCGGACCAGGCCGGAGGCCTCGACCGCTGGAGCGTCCGCGCGCCAGCCACCGCTCCGACTCAGCACTGGGACTCCATTCCCTGCCACCCTACTCGACCATGGGAACGGCTCCCGTCGGTAGCGTGGTCGCCCTGGGAGCGCACCATGGTAAGGACGGCAACCTCTCCGCCAGGACTCGTCCTCTCCTCCGCCCGGGGCCGCCAGATAGTGGCAGCGACCGTGCTTGGCTCGGGCATGGCTGCCCTGGACGCCACCGTGGTCAACATCGCCCTGCCCTCCATCGGACGCGAGTTCCAGGTGGGCGCGTCCGCGGTCCAGTGGGTGAGCAGTGCCTACACCCTGACCCTGGCCGCGTTCCTGCTGGTCGGCGGCTCGCTCGGCGACCGCGTCGGCCGGCGCCGCGTTTACGCGTTCGGGATCGTCTGGTTCGCACTTGCCTCGGCTGCCTGCGCACTGGCGCCGGACGCGCTCGCCCTGACCCTGACTCGCGCGCTTCAGGGAATGGGCGCGGCTCTGCTCACCCCCGGCAGCCTTTCGATCCTGGAGGCCTCGTTCACGCCCGCCGACCGCCCCGGGGCGATCGGGGCCTGGTCCGGCCTGGGCGGGGTTGCCACCGCCGGCGGCCCGCTCTTGGGCGGGTATCTGGTCTCCGCAGCCTCATGGCGCCTGATCTTCCTGATCAATCTCCCGGTCGCCGCCACCCTGCTGGTCCTCCTCCGGACCGTCCCTGAGACCAGGGACCCGGGAGCGGGCGGCCACATCGACGTCGCCGGGGCGCTGGCCGCGGCGGTGTTCCTGGCCGGCCTGACCTTCACCTGCATCGAGGCCCCCTCCGCGGGCTGGTCCTCACCCGCAGTAGCGGGGATGGCGGCGGCGGGTGCCATCGGCCTTGCCGCCTTTGCCCTCCGGGAGAAGACGGCGGCCGTGCCGATGCTGCCGCTCTCGCTCTTCGGCAACCGGCAGCTAGCCGCCACCAACGCGGTCACCCTGGCGGTCTACGCCGGTATGGGAGCGGTCACCTTCTTGCTCCCGGTCGAGCTTCAGGTGGTCTGGGGTTACTCGCCGCTGGCCTCGGGCCTGGCGCTGCTCCCGGTGACCGCGATCATGCTGGCGCTCTCCGCCCGATCAGGCCAGGTCGCCGCCCGGATTGGGCCGCGCCTTCAGATGAGCCTCGGCCCACTGATCGTGGCCGGCGGGTTCGCCCTGCTGGTCCGGGCCAGCTCCAACGACGGCTATGTCAGCCAGGTCCTGCCCGCGCTGGTGGTCTTTGGCCTCGGCCTGGCGACCACGGTGGCCCCGCTGACCGCGACCGCCATGGGCTCGGCGCCGGCCGAGCGGTCCGGGATCGCGTCCGCCGTCAACAACGACGTAGCGCGGCTGGGCGGACTGCTGGCGGTGGCCGTACTCCCGGGCGTGGCGGGCATCACCGGTGACGCCTACCTGCGCTCGGCCCAGCTCGCCGTTGGCTTCCGGATGGCGGTGCTGATTGCTGCCGGGTTGTGCGCCGCCGGGGGCGTGCTGGCCGCGGCCACGATCCGGAACCGACTCCCCGAGCCGCCCCCGTCGAGCGATCTCTTCCACTGCGGCCTGGAAGCACCCCCGCTGACCACCAAGGGCGACGGCGGTTGTGGCGGCACCTGAACCCCGACGATGGCACGATCGGAAGGTGGCAGAGCAGCATCAGATCCCACCCGACCGCGAGGTCACCCGCCAGTCCATCGCCCGAATCGGCGGCAGGGAGCTCCGCTACCGGAGCCAGGCCGCCATCACCACCCTCCGCGATGACCGGGGTCGGCCCAAAGCGAAGGTGTTCTCGGTCGCCTACACCCGCCTGGACCACGATCCCGCGCTCCGGCCGATCACGTTCGCCTTCAACGGTGGCCCCGGCTCCTCTTCGGCCTGGCTCCACCTGGGCCTGGCAGGGCCCAGGCGAGTCGACCTGGGCTCGGCCACACGACCTCTGCCACCGCCCTATACGCTGGTGGACAACCCCTGTTCGCTGCTGGACCTGACCGACGTGGTCCTGATCGACCCGGTCAGTACCGGATTCAGCCGAGCCGTGCAGGGGGAGAACGCACGCCAGTTCCACGGGCTGCGAGCGGATGTGCGCTGGGTGGGGGAGTTCATTCGCCTCCATCTGACCCGGGCGCGGCGCTGGCGCTCCCCCAAGTTCTTGCTCGGCGAGAGCTACGGCACCACGCGCGCCGCGGCCCTGGCCCTCCACCTCCAGGAGCGCCATGGCATCGAGCTGAACGGGGTTTGCCTGATCTCGGCTGCGCTCGTCCTCCAGGCCGGGCGGCCCGCCCCCGGCAACGACCTTCCATATCTGCTGGTCCTGCCCAGCTACGCCGCCGCTGGCTGGTACCACGACCTGGTCCGCGATCGATTCCCGGACCCGCAGGCGCTGGCCGCGGAGGTGGAGGACTTCGCCCTCGGCGACTTCGCCCGCTTGCTGCTGCTCGGTGACCGGATCAGCGAGGCCCAGCGGCGGGCAGCGGCCGAGCGGATCGCCGCCTTCACCGGGCTGGGTGCCGACTTCGTGCGTCGCAACCAGCTTCGCGTCCCTCCGCAGCGCTTCTTCAAGGAGCTGCTGCGCGAGCGGCAACGGGTGGTTGGGCGACTGGACGCCCGCTTCCTCGGCGTCGACACCGACGCGGCGGGCGAACGGGCCGACCACGACCCCGCCTATCGCCTGATCCAGGGGCCCTACACCGCTGCCCTCAACGACTACCTCCGATCCGAGCTCGGCTGGGAGTCGGACCAGCTCTACGAGATCTTGAACCCGGACCGGGTGCGGCCCTGGCAGTACCTTGAGGAGGGGGAGGTGGGCTATCCGGCGGTCGCCTCCGAGCTGGGCCGGGCCATGGCCCACAGCCCCTCGCTCAAGGTGTTCCTGGCCGCTGGCATCTATGACCTTGCCACTCCCTACTTCGCGGCCGAATGGGGGCTCGACCGCCTTGGCATCGACCCGGCTCTGCGCGCCAACCTCACTCGGCACCGCTACTCGGCCGGACACATGATGTACATCGACCCGCCTACCCTGGAGCAATTGCGCCAGGACCTGGGCGCCTTCTACGCCGCGGCGGTGTAGGTCGGACGTTGACATCCTCCCCGCTCTTACGGACGGGGATTCCTGCCTCCTCTGCGCTGTCTCTCACGCGGCTTTGGGTCTTCGCCGCAGCTGTAGGCCCAGGCTGTGCAGGATTTCCCCGACCCGCTCTGTCTCCGCCCGTCTTGCCGGGCCCCACCAAGCCTGCTTCGTGGGGTACCTCTTGCGCCGGGCTTTCTGGCGCGCCACTGCGCGCGCGAGCCTGGGGGTGGCTCCCACGCCGATCACGACTCGCTCGCCCCGCCCTGCCCGGAACGAGGTGTCCGCTTGAGGTCGCTAACCCGCCCTTACGGACGGGGCTTGCGCTCTCAACTTCGGTCAACCCGGGACGGCGTCAGGCTCGGACGGCAGCGCCCCCTTCAGCTCTCGACCAGCAAGCGACGGTAGAGGCGGTAGGTAGCGTCATCGAAGGCCACCAGGCGCGCCAGCTCCACCCTGGTCGCTGCCCCCCGCAGGGTCTCGACCGCAACCCGAGCAGCCTCCTCCCGAGGGTAGCCGTAGGCCCCGGTGGAGATGGCAGGGAAGGCGATGGAGCGAGCACCAAGCTCGTCGGCGACCTCAAGGGAGCGCCGATAGCAGGAGGCGAGCAGCTCTCGCTCCCCATGGCCCCCACCTCGCCAGATCGGCCCCACGGTATGGATGACCCACCGGGCCGGGAGGCGGAACCCGGGCGTGGCCTTGGCATCACCTGTGGCGCACCCGCCGAGGGAACGGCAGGCTTCCAGCAGCTCGGGGCCAGCGGCCCGGTGGATGGCACCGTCCACACCCCCGCCACCGAGCAGAGAGCTGTTGGCGGCGTTGACGATCGCATCCACCCGCTCCCGGGTGATGTCGCCCTGGACCGCCTCGATCCTCATCGCAGCAGTACCCGACTGGGGGCAGCACCGGCAACGGCATCGCCGGTGCCGCCCGGGGCACCTACGCCGCCGGCAGGAGCCCTCGCATCTTCTCGACAAGATCGGGCTGGCGCAGCCGCTCCAGCGCCTCCCGCTCGATCCGCCGGACCACTTCCCGGCCGATCCCGAGCCTGGCCCCGATCTCCTCCAGGGTGCGGGGATGGCCGTCGATCAGCCCGAAGCGGAGCTGGATGATCCGGCGCTCCTTGGCACTCAGCGCCTGAAGGACCTCGTCCAGCTCGGCGCCCATCAGCGCCTCGGCGGCAGCGGCCGAGGGCGAGACCGCGTTGTCGTCGCGCAGCAGCTCGCCCAGCTCGGAGTCGCCATCCCCAATCGGGGTCTCCAGCGACACCGGCTCCCTGGCGATCTCGAACAGCCAGCGCACCTTCTCCGGCTCGATGCCCATCTCCAGCCCGATCTCCTCCTCGGTGGGCTGCCGGCCCAGCTCAACCCGGAGGCGGTCCGAGACCCGGACCAGCTTGCCGATCAGCTCGGCGTTGTGGGCAGGGATGCGGATTGCACGGCCTCGGTCGGCGATGGCCCGCTGCACCGCCTGCCGGATCCACCAGGTGGCGTACGTCGAGAACTTGAAGCCCTTGCGGTAGTCGAACTTCTCGACCGCACGCATCAGCCCCAGGTTCCCCTCCTGGATCAGGTCCAGCAGCGGCAGCCCATGGCCCTGGTACTTCTTCGCCACCGAGACCACGAGGCGGAGGTTGCTCTCGATCATTCGCCGTCGAGCGGCCTCGGACCCGGCCTCGATCTCCTTCGCGATCTCGACCTCCTGGGCGGCGTTGAGCAGCCGGAACTGGCCGATGTCGCGAAAGTAGGCACGCAGGCTGTCGTCGAGACTCGCCTCCTCGGCTGCCTTCTCGAGATCCCGCTCCGGCGCAAGCGACTCCAGCTCGTCCTGCCTCAGCAGGCGAGCCAGCTCCTCCTCGGCAGCAGGCTCCGTGACCGTTGCGTCGAACTCCTCAATCACGTCGATCATCTGGAACGATTCTTCTACCTTGAACATAACGCGAACGAGACCTCTTCCGTATCGCCCCGGTACGGCGGGTGGAGCGACGCGCGTAAACCACCATCTCGCCTCTGCCCCCTGAACGGCGAGGAAGCACATTCAATTCCCCGGCGAGGGGCCAGTTCGGCCGAACGCGACCGGGTTCCCGGGACGGTGGCGCTCGGACGTGGATCGATGCGGCCGCGGTTCCCCTCATGGCTCCCCTGGTGGTCTCGGTTTCTTGCTACGCAGCTGCCAGGCCGACGGTGCCTCCGCACCTAGACTGGGGCTGGGGAGCATGCAATCCATCTCGGTGGTGATCGCCGAAGACCACACCCTGGTCCGTGAGGGGACCCGAGCGATCCTCGCTCAGGACCCTGAACTGGCGGTGGTGGGAGAGGCCGACCGAGGGGACGTTGCGGTTCAGCTGCTCCGTCGGCTGCGCCCGGACGTGGCCCTGATCGACCTCCGCCTGCCCGGTCTCTCCGGCATCGACGTGGTCGGACGGGCCAGCGCCGAGGGGCTCCCGACTCGGGTCCTGATCCTGAGCGCTTTCGACGACGAGGAGTACGTCGAGGCCGCCCTGGAGGCGGGGGCGGCCGGCTATCTGGTCAAGACCATCCCTTCCGCCGAGCTGCTGGCCGCCGTGCACCGGGCGGTGGCGGGTGAGACCGTCCTCCAGCCAGCGCTGGTGGCCCGCGTGGTCCGCCTCCGCCGCCGCGAGCCCAGGCTCTCCCCACGCGAGGGCGAGGTCCTCCGCCTGCTCGGCCGCGGCCTACCCAACAAGCTCATCGCCCGGGAGCTAGGGATCAGCGAGCGAACCGTCGAGAACCACCTGGGCCACATCTTCGACAAGCTTGGGGTCGGCTCCCGCACCGAGGCCGTGCTGCGAGCGCTGGCCGACCACCTGATCCCCGAGGTCGAGGGCTGGCGGTGAGCGCCGGTCCGCGCGAGCTGCTGGCCCGCTCGCTGCGGCCCCCGCTGCGCGACCGCCGGTTCTGGCTGATCCAGGCACTGGTCATCCTGATCGCGGCGGTGCATTGGGGCCTCACCCTGGGCGGTACCAGAGTCTTCGGGCTGCCCGCCTTCGAGCCGGTGGCATTGTTCTTCATCCCCGTCGTCTACGCCGCCCTCAACTTCGGGCTGGCCGGCTCACTGGCCACGGCCACCTGGGTAGCGCTGCTCAGTCTGCCCTCGCTGGCCCTGGGCAGCAGCCGCATCGAGGACTTCGGCATCGTCACCCTGGTGATCCTGCTCGGCTGTGTCGCCGGCTTCGTCGGCCAGAGGGTGGAGCGAGAGGTGCTGGCCCGCCAGGAAGCGGTGGCGGCCCGCACCGCGCTCTTCGCGTCCGAGGCCCGGCTGCGGAGCCTGTTCGAGAACAGCCCCGCCCCCATTCTGCTGGTCGATCCCGGCGGCACCGTGCGCGCCGCCAACCCGGCCGCCTCCACCCTCTTCGCCCGCCCACGCTCGGCCCTGGTCGGGACCCCGCTGGCGGAGCTGGTCGGAGAGGCGGCGGCGGCGGAGATGTCCGCAGGATCGTCGGGCGTGATCGAGCTCGGTGGAGAACGGCACCTGTACCTGCGTCCGGTCATCTCGAGCCAGCCCGACGGCAGCTTCCAGGCCGTGTTCCTGGACGTGAGCGAGGAGCGGCGCCGGCTGGGCATCAAGGACGCCTACGCCGCCCGGGTGCTCAGGGCCCAGGAGGAGGAGCGGGCGCGCATCGCCCAAGAGCTGCACGACGAGCCCCTGCAGTCGGTGGTCCACCTCTACCGCCTGCTCGACGGGCTGGCCGGAGAGGCGAGCGACGGCACCGCCAGGCGCCTGGCCGAGGCCAGGGGAGTGGCGGAACGGATCGCCGAGGAGCTACGCCGGCTGGCCCGAGGGCTGCGCCCGGCGAGCCTGGAGGACCTCGGCCTGGTGGCGGCATTGCAGCGCCTGGTCCGCGACCTGGATGGGCGTGGCCTGGAGGCTTACCTCGAGGTCGCGGGCGCGGCCCGGCGCCTCGACCCCCTGGTCGAGCTCGGCCTCTTCCGCATCGCTCAGGAGGGCCTGCGCAACGTCGAACGCCACGCTCAGGCCCATTGCGCCCACGTCAAGCTCAACTTCGAGCCGGACGCGGTGACGCTGACCGTCGAGGACGATGGCATCGGCCTGCCCGAACGGTTCCTGTACCCGACCCCGGAGGAGCCCCACAGCCTGGGCCTGGTCGGGATGCACGAGCGGGCCTCGTTGCTCGGGGGCCGGCTGCAGATCCAGTCCAGGCCCGGGCGGGGGACCCGGTTGCAGGCGGTGATCCCGACCTGATCAGGCGGCCCGGGAGGCCCGGGCCAGGATCAGGAGAACCCCGGCGGTAACGATCGCAGCCGCCACCCCCAGGGCGGTGAGCCACGGTCCCCCGGCTAGCGGTAGGAGCGCCACCAGCAACAGCCCCCAGCCGCAGACGGTTCCCGCCACGGCCACGGCGGCGGTGGCCAGGAGGCGGGCCGCCCACGGCCGCTCCCCGACGCGCGCTTCCAGGGCCACCCATCCCAGCTCGGCTGCGAGCAGCCAGGCCAGCCCGAACAAGGGCGCTGTCAGGTCCGGGGGTGCGGCCACCAGGACGAGCGAGAGCAGGTACTCTACCCCGACCAGCCCCAGCCCCCAGGCCAAGGCCCGGGGCCAGAGCCCGGCCACGGCCAGCGTCACCAGCGCCGTGCCCACCGCCCCGGGGACCACCAGCTGGCGCGGCTCCGGGGCCCTCAGCATCGGCCAGAGCGCCAGGGCCAGGGCCAGCGCGACTGCTCCCAACGCCGACCCCAGCCGCAGGGGATCCAGCCTCACCGCGCGGCCACCCGGGTCTGGCGCCGGAACTCGGCGGCTGCCATCAAGGCGGCCTCGATCGGCTCGCCCCGGGGCCAGAGCACCACCGGCACCCCGGCTGCCCAAAACCGCGCCCGCATCTGCTCCCGCTCCATCCGCCAGAGCCGGTAGGCCAACCGCTCGGCGGGCCGGCTCCCAGGCGGCACGAAGTCGAACGGCGAGACCTCAAGCACCGCAAGCTCGTAGCCGCGGGCACGCAGGTCCCACAATGCGCCCAAGGAGCGCTCATCCAAAAGCGGGCTCAGCGCCACCACCAGCGCCTTGGGCGGCAACGTGCGCCGGGGGATGACCTCCAGGGCCTTCCAAGCGTAGCTGACCACCACCTCCGAGTCGATGAGCGCATCGGCCAGCCGGTAGAGCTGGCGCTCCCCCATCTGGGGGGTGAGCCAGCGCAGGGTGCCACCGAAGCTGACCAGTCCCACCCGGTCGCGGGTGCGCAGATAGGCGTCGGCCAGAGCCGCCGCCCCCCGGACCGCCAGCTCCAGGGAGGACCCAGAGGCGTCGGCCAGGTCCGAGAACGTGTCCAGGAACAGCACCACGTCGGCGTTGCGCTCCAGGTGCATCTGGTTGACCTGGAGCTGCCCGCGACGTGCGCTGGCCCGCCAGTTGATACGCCGCACCCTATCCCCGGGCAGGAAGGGGCGAATGTCCGCGAACTCGATCCCGTCCCCCTTGAGCCGCGCGACCTGGTTGCCGGCGAACACCTGCGTCTGGGCGGGACGGAGCAGCCGGCGCAGGGTCTGGGGGGAAGGGTAGACGCGCAGCGGCAGCTGGTGGCGGCGCTCTTCCTCATAGGTGAACAGCCCGAGCGGATCGCGGGTACGCAGGCGGAGCTGGCCGACCAGACTCCCACCCCAGCGCTCGCAGAGGATCCGGCGCCGGAACGTCCGGGTGGCGCCGGCGGCCAGCCCCGTCGGCCTGGCCCCCGGCTCGGCGGCGAGGGCGCGAAGGCCGGGGGGGAGCCCGAGCTCGACCTCGAGGCGCGGCACCGCCCGGTGGGCCGACACCTGGACCACCAGCTCGATCTCCTCTCCCTCGACCGCCCGCTCCCGCTCCAACCGGACCAGGACCTCAAGTTCGGGGGGACGCGCCCGGGCCAGACCCAGGGCAGCCACCAGCAGCATCGGCGCCACCACCACCACCGGCTCCGGCCGGCCGAGCAGGACCGCGGCCAGCAGGCCGCCCCCGCCCAGAGCCAGATAGGCAGGGAGCCGGCCCCAGGCTCGGGTCCGCCACCCTGTGCTCAATCCGCCCGCGGGGTGGGCACGCTCTCCAGGCATTCGGCGACCACGTCCTCGCCGCGCACCCGCTGTACCCAGAGCTCGGGCCGCAGCGTCAGCCGGTGGGCGAGGGCGGGCACCGCCACCGCCTTCACGTCCTCGGGCACGACGAAGTCACGCCCGTGCACCGCCGCCCGACTACGGCTGAGCTTGAGCAGGGCCAACGAGCCGCGGGGACTGGCCCCCACCTGGACCCGCGGGCTCTCACGGGTGGCGGCGACCAGGTCCACCATGTAGCGGCCGACCGCGGGCTCGACGTGGACGTCCTCGATCGCCCGGACCATGGCCACCACCTCTTCGGTCGAGACCACCCGCTCCAGCGCCACCTCGTCCCGGCGATGGGCGATCCGGCGCTCCAGCACTTCCCACTCCTGCTCTCGGGAGGGGTAGCCGACCCCGATTCGGAGCAGGAAGCGGTCCAGCTGGGCCTCGGGCAGCGGGTAGGTGCCCTCGTACTCGATCGGGTTTTGGGTGGCCAGCACGCAGAACGGTGGGTCCAGGAGATGGGGGATCCCGTCCACCGTCACCTGCCGCTCCTGCATCGCCTCCAGCAGCGCGGCCTGGGTCTTGGCCGGAGCGCGGTTGATCTCGTCGGCCAGGAGGAGATTGGCGAAGACCGGGCCGGGATGGAACTCGAACTCCTGACTGCGAGGGCTGAAGATGGCCGATCCGGTGACGTCCGAGGGCATCAGATCCGGGGTGAACTGGATGCGCTTGAACTCCAGGCCCAGAACCTGGGAGAACGAGCGGGCGATCAGGGTCTTGGCCAGTCCAGGATAGTCCTCGATCAGCACGTGGCCGTCCGACAGCAGCGCCAGCAGCACCAGCTCCAGCACCCCCCGCTTGCCCACCACCGCCCGCTCCACCTCGTCCAGGATTCGCTCGGCCAGCCGACCCACGTCCGGCACCCGCAGGACCGGAGACGTCGCCTGGCCGACCGCGTCAGATCCCATCCAGGCGGTCCAGAATGCGGCCCAGCCGCGGGAGGTCTAGCCCAGGGGCGGTGCGGTCGGCGGGCTCGGCTCGGTCGGGCCGGATCAGCTCCCAGGCTTCCGCCCCGAGCAGCTGCTGCGCCCGCTGGGGCGAGGCCCGAAGCCCGGTCCCGCGCAGGGCCAGCCGGTGGTCGGCGATCCGGGTCAGGATCGGACGGAGGCGGTAGTGGGCGTCGAAGGCGGTGCTGGCAGAGAAGCCGACGGTGTGCTCCAGTTCCTCGAGCTGGCGCACCCGGCGCCGGGGCGCGCGCCGCCACCAGCCCCACGGCAGGCGCAGGCGGGGACCGTCGCCGACCGGCCACCCGGCCAGGGACCGCGAGACCAGAAAGACGAGCGCGATTGCTCCCAGGGCTACGAGCCAGAAGCGGAACGCCAGCAACAGATAGGGAATGCGAAGCACCACCAGCGCCAGCAGGACCGCGGTCACGACGGCGCCGCGGCGCAGGGCGCGCCGGATTTCAGGGTCACGCGGCATCGCGCAGCCCATCCCTGACCACGGTCAGCGCCGCCAGGGCCTCCCGCCGCATCCCGGCAGTGACCTCATGGGGACTGAAGCGGGCCCACTCGAAGAGCTCGGCCAGCCGTTCCAGCCGGACCCGGTGCAGCTCCAGGGCCGTGCCCACCCGGCCCGCGTACTCGAACGGCGCCTCGAAGTGACGCCGACCCAGCCCGTGCCCGGCCAGCGTTCGCTCCAGCCGGATCCAGGCGGCGATCACCGTCCGGCGCGGGTCGACCTCCGCCGAGAGGTCCTCCAGCGCGTCGTCCAGGACCCGCTCGATCTCCGCTACCGCCCGTTCCCGCTGGCCAGGGCGAATCGGCGGGCGACGGAGCGCCCGCCACACCAGCAGGGCGGCGGCCAGGACCAGGACTCCGGAGATGGCCAGCGCCAACCAGTCCACGCCGGCGGCACCGGGGTGGGCAGCGGGAAGCTTCCCCCCGACGTTGGGGATCCCGGCCAGCCTGGCCGCTACAGACCGCCGGCGTAGACGTACTCCCAGCGCGGTGGCGGCAGCCAGGATGGCGAGGAGGGCCAGGGGAAGTGCCCACATCCGGGGGCCCTGGCGCGGTGGGAGCCGCACGGGATCGTCGTCCTTGCGGGGCCAGAGCGCCCACAGTACCAGGGCCAGCCCGATGAGGAGGACGACCCCGAGGAGGTAGAAGAAGACATCAGCCACCACCCGGGAGGCAGCATCGGCCAGGACGGGGCCACCGGGAGCGCCCAGCGGTCGGCTGGCCAGGGCCACGATGGCCAGCGCGGCGACCATCACCGCCAGGGCGGCGGCCGCAAGCGGGCTGCCCGCCCGACTCCCCATCACAGCGTGGAGTTTGACACTCCCCCGACCTCAAGGGCAGAGATTCCGGTGTCCCGGGTGGCTCGCGTAACGCCGTCCCTTTGGTCTTCAGGCCCTCGGCGCTGTCGCGGCATGTCCTGCCGTTGCGAACAACTGTACCACAGCCCGGCGGACCGTGCGACGCATCACCGCCGGCCTCAAGGCCGGTGGACCGCGCCGCCTGCCGGTAAGCGGCGGAGGGCCGGGTGGACCAGTACCGAATCTCCCCTCTAACGGAGCGGCTTCTCAGGCAACACAAAATGCTCCTGACGGGTGCAACCCACCAGTGGCGCCTTGACAACGCGCTGAGCGCCCTGGCATACCGCCCTACCCGCTGCGCACCCGGCAGCGGAACCGGGCAACCGTATCGGGTTGTCGGAAGTGCAACTCCCAAACGGGAGGCCGCCGCTCCCTTGCCGGCCAGGGAAGAGCCCGGAGCCAGGTCGCCACCAGCTGGGACGTCGCGGGGGGCCCACAGGAAGGGTGCCACCGCCGAGAGCGTGACGCGGGTCGGAGTTGGACTGGGGGCCCGTCCTCGCGGCAGCAGAGCGCCCACACGGTCAGGGGCAACCCGTCACGAGGATGACCGCGAGGCGATAGCAGAAAGAGAAGGAAAGGTCGGCCACCCGCGGCAGGCAGGATCCCCCAGGACAGTGCTGCCGGGAGCGCCCCCGCGGTATCGGCCACATGCATCCACTGCCCCTGGATCGCCGGGCGACCGACTCCCTGGCCATCATTCCCGCTGGCAGCTCGGCCGTCTGATCGCCGCCACCTCCGGGTTCCGGCCTTGGTCGCCTGGACCATCCGATGGAGGCCGTGGGCGGGCAGCGGGCGAACCGTTCGACTGGCCCACTCGCCGAGGATGGGGTCCGGCGGCGTCCGACCATCTGCCTCCGGCTCGGAGCCCCCGCGAGACAGTGGCCGCAGATCTCCGCCTGCGCCACGGTTGGCAGGTCCAGCGAACGCCACCGTCCAATCCCCTTCCTCGTGCCGGCGCCACCCACCCGATCCCCGATGTGCGGAGAACCCTGGAGATCGGCTCAGCCAGCGAGGGGCGTTGTTGCGACTTTGTCCTGATAAGATCCAGAGAGCCAACCCGACCGTCGACGACCTGGGCCAGCCCGCAAGGGTTGGCGGGAGGCCTTGCCCATGTCAACTTCGATCCACGAGCGATCCGCCGCCAGCGGCCGCGGCCTCAGCGGCCGGGAGCGAGCGACCACGGCCGGGATGGCCGGGACGATCCTCACGCTTCACGTCCTCGGCTGGGGGCTGTTCCTGGTCGCCATCCTGCCGGCGCACTACAAGGTGCTGGGGATCGGGGTTGCGGTCACAGCCTACACGCTCGGCATGCGGCATGCCTTCGACGCCGACCACATCTCCGCCATCGACAACACCACCAGAAAGCTGATGGCCCAGGGTCAACGGCCGCTCAGCGTCGGGTTCTTCTTCTCCCTGGGCCACTCCACGATCGTCTTCGCTCTCGGAGTGGGGCTGACCTTCGCCGCCCGAGCGATATTCGGGGCGGTGAAGAACCCGAACTCCACGCTGGAGAGCTTCGGCGGCCTGTTCGGAACGACCGTCTCAGGGGTGTTTCTGTATCTCATCGCCATCCTCAACATCATCATCCTCGTTGGCATCGTGCGGGTGTTCGTGGAGATGCGTCGCGGACGGTACAGCGAGAGCGAGCTGGAGAGACAGCTCAATTCCCGAGGACTGATGTTCCGCTACTTCGGCGGCCTGATGAAGGCCGTCTCAAAGCCTTGGCATATCTACCCGGTAGGCGTGCTCTTCGGGCTGGGATTCGACACCGCAACGGAGATCGCGCTGCTGGCGGCCACCGCGGGCGCCGCCACGGCCGGACTTCCCTGGTATGCGGTGATCTCGCTGCCGTTGCTCTTCGCCGCCGGGATGAGCCTCCTCGACACCCTCGACGGCTCCTTCATGAACTTCGCCTACGGGTGGGCCTTCTCCCGACCTCTTCGCAAGGTCTACTACAACATCACCATCACCGGCCTATCGGTCGCAGTCGCATTCGCCATCGGGAGCATTGAGCTCCTGGGCCTGCTCGGAGCTGAACTCAATCTCAAGGGCGGGATCTGGGATTTCACCGGCACTTTCGACATCAACCGTGCTGGGTTCTTCATCGTCGGCCTCTTCGTCGTGACCTGGGCTGTGGCCCTGTCGATATGGCGATTCGGCCACATCGAAGATCGGTGGGAGAGGGCCGCCAGCGAGCATCGTGACCGCAGCTCACCCTGACCTCTCCGGATTCCGGCGTGGGCTGACAGGGGGGACCGTTCTCGATCCGCCACAGGGAACCGGCCGGCTCCTTGCGCGGGAGCCACATGCCCCCGAGCAACCTGTTCGGTCGCGGCACCAGCGGGCGTGCGGTGTCCGAAAGCCCGTGGAGCAGACGTGGCTGAGTGCGGCGGCGTTGCCACGGCGGCCGCTCGTGCCCCGGGGAGGGGTTTGCTGATCTCGGTGGATGACGCGGTCCGAAACCGATAAGCCGTGTTCGAGTTAGACTCACTGTGAGATCGCTCGCCAGAGCATCATCACCGGAAGAGGTTGAGAGACTAGATGGGCATCGCTCGCATCCTCCTGCAGACGACCTTCCAGTTCCCGGTGTCGGCCTTCCCCCCGATCGCCGTGGGCTTCTTCGGTCTCGGCACCGGGTATCTGATCTACGGCCCTCAGGAGCTCTTCGGGTTCCCCAAGCGCAGCCGCGAGGTTGACCTCTCGACCGGCATCTGGGGCATCTGGATGCCGGGTTTCATGCAGTTCGTCACCGGCGTCCTCCTGTTCGTCGGCCTCACCTGGTTCCATTCGTTCCGGGCAGCACCGCTGTACATGGCCGCGCTCGCGTTCACCGCGTACGGCGTCCACTGGTGGGCGATCGGCCTCAACCGCTCCCTCCACGGCGATGCGCGGCCCAACGCCTTCATGGCCATCGCCTTCACCGCGATCTCCGCCCTGGGCATCGTGGTCTTCGCAGTCACCCACGATCTCCCCGTGGCGGGGCTCTTCATCGGTCTCACCTGCATCTACGTCAGCGACTTCTTCGCCAGTCTGGGGATACCCCTGGGTGAGCGCGCGCTGGGCGCCTTCCACCTCGGTACCGGGGGATGGCTCATGTACCTCACCTGGGCAACCGCACTCAACCTGGCGGCTGGCTACCACCTGCCGCTGTAGAGCAGGCGGGCCGGGTGGCGCAGTCCAGCCTCAGGACGGCCGCTCGGCCCGCTCGCACAGCCCGACTAGCCGCGCGCGGAGACCCGGCCCGAAGCTCGCTGCCTCCAGGCACTGGAGCGCGACGCGGAGGTGCAGCCCCACCGCCGGGAGCCCCAGCCCGGTTCGGTGCCATTGCGCGGCGGCAGCAAGGCCGCGGTAGGCCGCGCGCAGGCAGACATAGGCGCCACCCACTAGCCAGGTCTTTCGGTCGGCGTCCGAGCACCGAGATGCCAGCTCCCAGGCCTCGTCGGGGTACAGCCGGAAGGCCGCACAGAGCGGCAGCAGGTCAGCGCCCGCACAAGCGGCCGTGACCTGGCCGGGCACCACATAGATGGTTCCATCGCCGACCACCATCACCTGAGAAGGGTCCTCCATGCCCAGCGACCAGACCCGAGGGGCCCGGGCCAGGAGCGCTCGGGCGGCGACGTCATCGGCGCGGACCCTGGCCCGCACTTCGCTGTCCGGAGCCCCCGCTCCGAGGCCATTGGCGATGGAGTCCAGGACGGTGCGGAACGACCCCTTCCAGACGTGACTGCCAGGTGAGGAAAAGCCGAGCAACGCCTCGAGTGACGCTACAGGCAGGACCGGCGGAGGCGGGCCGAGCCCCGCCAGCGCTTCCCCGACGCCAGCAAGGGCGGCCGCGTAGCCCCGGGCCAGCTCCAGGCGCCGGCTCGCGGAGGCATCTGGAAGGCGCCCCGTCATCGGGACCCCGCCCCGATCCTCGTACAGGATCGTATGTCGAAGGGGAGAATCCCATACCGTGACCGCCAGGGCCGGGTGCTTGAACGCGGCCAGGAAGCGGGCCGTCCGATAGGTAACGGCACGGTGGCAGCGGGCCAGCAGCGAGCTGCCGCCGGCGCCGACCACCCTGAAGAGGCCCTCTCCCTCGGCTCCCCACAGCTCGGAGACAGCCACCTGGTGCCAACCCAGCTCACGGGCCACGGTCCGAGCCAGCCTCCGAGCAGCCGGGGAGTCGACGTCTTCAAGCCCGCCCGGCAGGACCGAGAACGGTCTACCAGCACTCACGGTGGACCACCCCTCCGACCGCGCAGTGGCGCTGGAGCGAAGGTGAGGGCAGGTCGAGCGCCGCATGGCCGATCGCGACCGCCCCAATCGGCAGCACCTCTGCGGGCAAGTCGAGCAGGTCCCGCGGCACCTCGAGGCGATCCTGCGGGAAACTGGCTAAGCCAGCCGCCAGGCCGGCATCGACTGCGGCCAGGAGCAGGAGCACGAGCGAACAACCCACGTCCACGAACCAGTAGGGCACCGGCCAGGCGATCTCGCTGCCGTCTGGGCGCAGGTTGTCGGGTTCGCGGTAGCGCCGGTGAGAGGCAGCCTTGCTGGTGCACGGGGCCCCGAGCACCGATGCCTCGGACAGGAAGGGATGGAATCCGCCGGCGACGTACCCCTCCTCGTCGCAGAGTCGCGCCAGCTGTCGCCGACGCTCGGCCTCGGTCACGACCACGAACTCCTGGCCTGGGTGAAACCGGCGCTGGGCGCCGCCAGAACCAGCTCCAACATCCGATCCACCGCTTCCCGAGGCACCGGCTGGTCCGCAAAGTGGCGCACCATCCGCCGCCTACGGACGACGTCACCGAACTCCATCGCTGCTCCTCCGCTCCGCCGGCATGAATCACGTTCCACCCACTCCTGCTGGCCCCCTATGGTGCGCTCTATAGGGCAGACGGCGCAGGCCAGCGGCATCCCCGCCCACCTCATCAGGTCCAGGTGGGGACACCACCCTCGAGCTCATCAGGTCCAGGTGGGGACACCACCCTCGAGCAGCTGCGGGACCAGCGCCACCCGAGGGGCTCCGTCGGCGGGCGGTAGCTCGCTACCTACCGCCGCCGACCTCCAGGGCAGCCGAGCCGGCCTCCTGATGCGTTTTGGGGCCGAGTACGTCGAGGCGGCAAGAGAAGCCACCGGACGGAGGCCACTGGTCGTGGAGCCGGTCGCAGGCATGATCGAAGTCCTCACGAGCTTCTGGGCCCGTCTTTGCAGGAAACGCTCGGCCAGAAGCTGGGTCAAGAACGCACTGGTGTGCGCAGCACAGGAACAGTGATGGCTCTGTCGGACCCCATCGATAAATGGCGGCTGTGTCAAGGTCGTTGTGGGCATGAAAGCTACCTACGAAGACCGCCTGGCCGAGCACCCCTACCTGTTGCTCGAAGCCATCGCGACACATATGGCCCATATTGGGCACCGTCTTTACGTGGACCTCTACGCCCTCAAAGCGGACCTGAACGAAGTAAAGTGCAAGGCGCCCGTCGCCTACAGTCGCGTCCCGTGGCTGCTGGAAAAGTGACCGCGCAGCCGAACGTCTGTTCATCCTACGCGGTCCACGACTCCGGCGTCTGCAT
>CADDZO010000059.1 GCA_902812395.1 bacterium
TGCTCGCTACCGGCCGGGCCACGATCCCCTGGCCAGATGGAGCCCGGGCACTCGCTGCTTAGAATCGATACCGCCGCATGGCACGACATCTAGCCGCTTCTCCCCAGCTTCCCCACAACCAGTTGATATCTGCGCCGCGAGTCATGGCGGTCGCCAACCAGAAGGGGGGCGTGGGCAAGACCACCACCGTCATGAACCTGGGAGCAGCCCTGGCAGAGCGGGGAGCACAGGTGCTTGTCATCGACCTGGATCCTCAGTCCAACAGCACCAGCGGGCTCGGCATCGATCCGTCGCGGGCCAGACTCACGACGTACCAGCTGCTCTCGGGCGAGGCCAGCATCGACGAAGTGGCCACCCCGACCGCAGTCCCCGGCCTGCACGTGGTGCCCTCCCAGGTTGCATTGGTCGGGGCAGAAATCGAGCTGGTCAATCAGGAAGACCGGGAGGGAAGGCTGCGCCGGGCTCTGGCCGCGCTCACTGGCGGCTTCGGTTATGTACTCATTGATTGCCCGCCGTCGTTGGGCCTGCTGACCCTCAATGCACTCGCCGCGGCGGATGAGGCTCTGGTGCCCCTGCAGGCCGAATACTTCGCTCTCGAGGGGCTGGCCCACCTCCTCTACACCATTCAGCTGGTGCGCATGAATCTCAATCCCAAGTTGACGTTGGCCGGCATCTTGATCAACCAGTTCGATGCCAGGACCACCCTTTCCTGGGACGTGCTCAACGAGATCCGCCGCGTCTACCCTGACAGGCTCCTCCAAACCCTCATCCCCCGCAACGTGCGGGTCAGCGAGGCCTCCAGTCACGGCCAGCCAGTGACCGTCTATGACCCGTCCTGCCGCGGAGCTCAAGCCTTCCGCCAGTTGGCCGAGGAGGTAATGAGCCGGTGAGCCGGCGCCGCGGTCCCGCCCTGGGCCGGGGCCTCCAGGCTCTGATCCCAATCCAACCTGGAGCGGACGGGCAGGAGGGAGGGCTTCCCGAATTCATCAATGTCGATCAGGTGCGGCCCTCTCCCGACCAGATGCGGCGGAAGTTCCCCGCCGAATCCCTCCGTGAGCTAGCGGAGTCCGTCCGGCAGCACGGGGTGCTGCAGCCAGTTCTCGTCCGCCGCCTCCCTGACGGCTACCAGCTCATCGCTGGAGAGCGCCGATGGCGGGCGGCCCAGCTGGCAGGCCTGGACAAGATTCCGGCCATCGTCCGCGGACCTGGCCCCGACGACGAGCAGGAGAGCCTGCTTCTCGGCCTGATCGAGAACCTCCAGCGCGAAGACCTAGACCCCATCGAGGAGGCCCAAGGCATACGGAGGCTCATCGAGCAGTTCGGCCTCACCCACGAAGAGGCGGCAGCGCGCCTCGGCAAGAACCGGGTCGCCGTCACCCAGTCCCTACGGCTTCTCGCTGCCTGTCCGGCTGTGCAATCGGCCACCGCGGCCGGCGCCATCAGCGCCGGCCACGCTCGCGCCATCATCGGCTTGCCCACCGCCGAGGCACAGGAACAGGCCCTGCGAGTGGTGCTGGCTCGCAATCTCTCCGTCCGAGCAACCGAGCGCTGGGTCCGAGAGTACCAGCCGCGGGAACCGGTTCGCCGGAGCCGAAGGCCAGTCGCCCAGCCGGCGGGCGCGCTGGCAGAGGCCTTGGTTCGCCTCCAGGATCGCTATGGGAAGGGTGTCAGCCTGACCGGGACTGCCGAACGGGGCCAGATCAGCTTTCACTACGCCAGCCAAGAGGAACTCGAAGACCTGCTCAGCTCACTCCTAGGCGATCAGGCTCAGATGTCGATCGCGGCCCAGAACGGCCCCTCTTGATCGAATGGGCCGATCACGGCCAGCTGGATCGGCTGGGTCAGGACCCGGCGCGCGACCCGCCGCAGGTCCTCAGCGGTCACCGCCTCGTAGAACGCTAGCACCTCGGGCACCGTCTTGACCTGGCCGGTGAGCAGCTCCTGCTGGCACAGCCAGCTGGCCAGCGAGTTCGTCGACTCCAGTCCCAGCTGCAGTCGGCCCTTGGTGTACTCCCGCACCTTGGTTAGCTCCGGCTCAGGGACCAGGTCCTCGGTCACCCGCCTCAGCTCCTCCACCACCAGCCGGATTGCGTCCGTGGCTCGCCTGGGGTCCACGCCCATGTACACGGTGAAGGCGCCGCCGTCACTGTGCTTGCTGGTGTAGCTGTGGACATCGTACGCCAACCCGCGTTTCTCTCGGACCTCCAACCAGAGACGCGAACTCATCCCTTCTCCAAGGATGGTGTTGAGCAGGTCCATCGCGTACCGGTCCGGATCCAGGTAGGAAACAGCGCGCGTCCCCAGACACATGTGCGCCTGCTCGGTGTCCCTGCGCAGCACCGTCACCGTGCTTGCCGTCAGCGGCGAGGGCGCCGGCCGGAAGGTCCGTCCATTACTCTCGTCGGGCAAGTGAAGCCGGGGCTCCACCAACTCGAGAGCACGCTCCTGATCGATCGCGCCGACCAGGCCAATGACGAGGTTGGGAAGCCGGTAGTGGTCTCGAACGTACTCGATCAAGTCCGCGCGACTCGTGGAGCTCACTGACTCCACTGTTCCAATGATGTCCCTACCGAGCGGATGGTCAGGCCACATCGCCCGCTCGAATAGGCTGTGGACGTAATCCTGGGGCTGATCCATGTACATCTTCAGCTCTTCCAGGATCACCATGCGCTCCCGCTCGACGTCCTCTGGCGCCAGCTGAGAGTCCGACACGATGTCGAACAGCACGTCAACCGCCAAGTCCACCCGATCGGCTGGGACCCGAGTCCAATAGACGGTGAGCTCCTTGTCGGTGGAGGCGTTCATAGCGCCGCCGACCCCCTCAATTGCCTCGGCGATCTCCCTCGCGGTTGGCCGCCGCCGAGTCCCCTTGAAGAAGAGGTGCTCGATGAAGTGAGATATCCCGCCGATACGGTCGTCCTCGAAGCGCGACCCCACCCCGAGCATCAACACCAGGCTGGCAGAGGCGCGGTCCGGGAGCTCCACGCTCAGCATCCTGGAGCCCCCCCTCAGCTCGTGGCGGACATGTTCGGGAACGCGGAGCATAGAAAGTCAGTATATGCTCCACAAAGGAGTCTTTCCCATCATCGACTCTCCCCAAGGCGCCCGAGCGCGGAGTACAGGATCATCGCGGTGTAGTCTGGCGGCATGCCATCCGACAGCGCATCGAGCGCCTCCTGGAGGTAGCGAACCGTCTGTCGATCGGCGGAGACGTCCGGTGACTCCAGTGCATCTCGAATCACCTCCGAGATCCGAGTCGGCGTCACCTCCTCGTCGCCGGCACCGTCAGCGGCGGCGTTGGTGAGCGCGATCGCGTGCCGAATCCGATCGGCTCCGGTCTCCGCTGGTCAGCCCTCCCGCGGCTTGCGCGGCCCGACCACGACCCGTCGGTCAGGCTCCTCGCCAATACTCATAGTGGTTACGTCGGGATCGCTCTCCAACGCGAGGTGGATAGCGCGCCGTTCGAAGGGTTGCATGGCATCCAGGGTGATCGGGTCGCCAGTCATCTTGACCTGACGTGCGGCGCGAAAGGCGATCTCGCGAACCGTGTTCTCGCGGCGCTGCCGGTAGCGCTCCACGTCAACAATCACCCGCTGGTCGGGGCCCAGCCGGCGGCTGGCCAACAGATTGGTCATGGTCTGGAGCGCTCGCAACGTCTCTCCTCGCCATCCGATCAACACCCCCAGGTCGCGCCCGGTGACGTCGACGATGATCGCTTCGGGGGTGGCTCTCGAGGCAACCTGGCAGTGGATGCCCATCCGTGTCAAGAGCTGCTGAACGATGTCCCGAGCCGCATCGGCATCGTGCGATGGCTGGCTGCCGTTACCGGCCTCGGCTGCCGCCACCGGCTGGCTCTCGCCCTCGATCACGGTCACCTCGACCGCGGTCTCCTCCGGACCCTCACTGAGAATGCGAACGTCCACGTTCCGGCGGCTGACGCCGAGATGGACCAAAGCGGCATCAATGGCCTCATCGAGTGTGCGGCCTCTTCCTTCGGCTGACTTCATTTCCTTGCCCTCCTCGTCCTCTTCGCGGGCCGGCGAGGCGGCCGGTTGGCCGGCCGTTGGCTGCGGACCGGCGCGGAGGCACCGCTGCCGGGCTGGCGAACCGTCGTGGCAGGGGCCGGGGCGAGCTCTGTCGCGGTCGCCGGCCTGAGTCGCATACCTCCCCAGCCGTTCACGAGGTACTGCTGGAAGATCGAAAAGCAATTGGAGACGAACCAATACAGCCCCAACCCCGCCGGCGTGATGATCGTGATGTAGAGGAAGAACAGCGGCATCATGTACGACATCGTTCGGCTCATCTGCTGCTGCTGCCGTTCCTGCTCCGTCGGATTGGGGCTGGGTGGGACCTGCATCATCCGTGACTGGACAAAGGTGGTGGCGGCCGCCAGGATCGGGATGACCAGGTAGGCGGGTGCTGGAATCGGGAGGCCATGCACCCAGGGGACGGCGTTCGGATAGGTGTTGAGGTTGGGGATGAAGAGGAAATGAGTCGTCCCGAACGTCTTATGCTGGGCCACCCCACGGAAGACGAAGTACAGGGCATACAGGATCGGATACTGCAGCAATGCCGGCAGGCAGCCGCTCAGCCCCCCCAGGGGGTTGATCCCGCGCTCCCGGTAGAGCTCCATCTGGGCCTGCTGCAGCCCGCGGGGGTCCCGCGCGTACTTCTTCTTCAGCTCAGCCAACTCGGGAGCCAGCCGCCGTTGCTGCTCCATGGCCCGCCGGCTGAGGCGAATCTGGAGATGGAAGAGCGGCGACGTCACGAGCCGCACGATGATCGTCAAGACGACGATCGCCACCCCATAGGCCCCAATCGCTGAGAGGAACGGGATGCCGGCGAACGTGTGATACAGCCCGGTCAAACCCCATTCCAGGGTTTGACCGAAGATCGCCCACCAGAGATTCTTGATGGGCGCCAGGAATTCGAACGTTCTCTCCAGGCCGCTTATCGCCCCGGACTCCTCACCGTACCCTGAACCTCCCCACGGCTAAAGCCGCGGGGTTCTGAGGGGAACCACCGCCGCCTCTCCTCGGCTCTCGCCACATGCTGCGCTTGCCCTACAACATCCGGGCTTAGGCTCAGGCTGTCCCCTCTTCTGCGGGCGACCCGCTCTTCCTCCGGGGCGCGGCCCCGAAGGAGAAAGAGCGAAACGCCCTCCCCCTCGCAGGTTGGGTTAACTTGGCTCCACGCCGCCCGCAGGAGCGGTTCCGCACCCTGGCCAGCGCTGAGGCGCCAAGCCCGCGTGGAGCAACCCACAGGACAATCCTATCCAACTGGCGGCCTACCCCCAGCGCTGAACCGCGGGGCTTGCGCCGCCGAAATCTTTGGTCAATCATGGCACCGGGTCGTAGCCACCCCTGGCGAAGGGATGGCAGCGGCTGATCCGCTTGACCCCCATCCAGATCCCGCGAACCGGCCCGTACTTCTCGACCGCCTCGTAAGTGTACTGGGAGCAGGACGGATAGTACCGGCAGGAGGAACCGAATACCGGGGAGACCAGGACCTGATACCCACGGATCACGCCCAGGAGAATCCGGCTCACCGTTCCACCAGCCGAGCCCGCACGCCGGCCACCTCAGCCTCCAATGCCGTCAACGGCATCTCCAGCGCCGCCGGCCTGCCGATCAAGACTACATCGTAGCCAACCGCTGGGGTGCCCTCCGTTGCCGACAGCAGGCGGAGGCGAGCCACCTCTCGGATCCGCCGGCGGATGCGGTTTCTCCGCACGGCGCTCCCCACACGCCGACTGACCGCCACCCCCACGCGCCAATCCCCCTCGGTGTTCAACACCGCAAAAGCAACCACGCCCCGGCCCGCAAACACCCGCCGGCCCTGCATGGCCCGGTCGAAGTCCCCCCGCCGGCGAAGCCGGTAGCGCTGCTTCACCGGGCTTTCCCACCAGGGGCTAGCCTGGCGTCAGCCGGTGCCGGCCCTTGCGCCGCCGACGCGTCAGCACCTGCCTGCCGCCCGGTGACGACATCCGCCGCAAGAAGCCGTGGACCCGGCGACGATAGCGCTTCTTGGGCTGGTAGGTACGCTTGATGGCTGACCTCGCAAGACAAAGATGGATGAAGCAACGGAGCCGCGCCCGGCGGCGCCGCTCGAGTATATCGGACCCCCCGCCACCCCATTGCCTGGTCCCCGGACGCCATTGCCTCCCGCGCCGGCCTCTGCTAATCTTGCCTGCCAAAGCGGGACCCCAGCACCCGGCCGCGAGCTCCGCGAGCTGTGTGGCGTGCCGTCCGACCCAAGGCCACATGATAGTCCTACTGTCTGCATAGATTAGTGCAGATCGGCAGGAAGCGTCATCTCGCCCCGGGTTCGGGCTTGCCCAGGCTGCGGTGTGTTCGCGTCCCTCTTTTCCACAAACTTCTCAACAGGGAGAGCCAGCCATGCGGTTCAGGGCATACGCCTGGGCCGCCGTCCCGGCCTCGTGTCCGTTCGGCCTACGGGACTGCGGCCAGCACCGATCCAGGGCCTGGCCGACCCGAAGTTATCCACAGGAAGTCCCCCCCGGGATTGGATTTTCCCCCGTTTCCTCCACCGTTCCTCCACCGTCCAGGTCGCCTGCCCCGGCTGGATCCGAGCAGGACTCCATCCCGGTTGGGAAAAGGGGGAGATGGGCACGATCTCGTTTCCCGACGGTTGGCTGCACAGGTTTTCCACAGAGGCGAGATCGAGGAGCTGACCGAGCGTGACACCCGAGCAAATCTGGAGCACGGTGCAGGAGGAGCTTCGATTCCAGCTCGCCAAGTCCAGCTATGAAACCTGGCTGAAGAACACCTCGCTCCTAGCGATCGACGACAACGTCTACCGGATCGGCGTCCAGAGCAAGCTGGCCAAGGACTGGCTAGAAGACCGCTTCGCCGGACTGATCCAGGAGACCCTGCAGGCCGTGATGGGCGGCGATGTCGAGGTCGATTTCGTGGTCTCGCCCCAGGGCCGCAGGCCCGCCGACTCGGTGGAGGAGGACCTCCTCGGGACCGATACCGCCGAAGTGGAGAGCATCCCCGAGAGCGAGCTGAACGAGAAGTTCAAGTTCTCGACCTTCGTGGTCGGGAACAACTCCCGGTTTGCCCATGCTGCCGCCAAGGCAGTGGCCGAGGCACCAGGGGAGACCTACAACCCCCTCTTCCTCTACGGCGGCGTTGGACTGGGCAAGACCCACCTCATGCACGCCATCGGCCACGAGGTACGCCGCCGCTACCCGTCGAAGCGCGTGGTCTACTTCACCTCCGAGCAGTTCATGAACGAGGTCATCGCCTCGATTCAGACCGCGCGCATGAAGGAGTTCCGGATCAAGCACCGCACAGTCGACATCCTGCTCATCGACGACATTCAGTTCCTCGCCGGCAAGGACCGGACGAAGGAGGAATTCTTCCACACCTTCAATGCACTGCACGAGATCAACAAGCAGATCGTGATCTCCTCCGACCGGCCTCCCAAGGAGATCCCTACCCTGGAGGACCGGTTGCGCTCCCGCTTCGAACAGGGCCTGCTGGCGGACATCCAGCCGCCTGACTTCGAAACCCGGCTGGCTATCCTTCGCTCCAAGCTCGGGAGCCGGGCTGGCCTCGTGGCCGAGGAAGTGCTTACCTTTATCGCTCACAAGGTCCAGAAGAACATCCGGGAGCTGGAGGGAGCGCTCACCCGGGTACTGGCGTTCTCCGCCATCCATCAGCGACGGATCTCGGAAGCCGAGGCGGCGAAACTGCTGGAGGATATCATCCCCTCCCCCACCCGCCGGCCGCTCACCATTGCCCGCATCCAGGAGGCGGTGGCCGACTTCTACCAGATCTCTGTGGCCGACATGCGCGGCAAGAGGCGCGACAAGCACATCGTGTTCCCACGGCAGGTGGCCATGTACCTGGTCAGAGAGGAGACTCCTTCTTCACTACCCGCCATCGGCCAGGCCTTCGGCGGCCGTGACCACACGACCGCCCTGCACTCGATCGAGAAGATCATGAACGAACTCAAGGACGACGAGCGCCTGCGCGGGGAGATCGAGGCCATCCGCGAGCGCCTGTATGCGGAGCCCTGAGGTGCAATATCCACATCCGGCTGTGGGCTCCCGGTGCGGCAACGGTGGGAATCGGCCCGGCCCCGTCATCCGCACCGCCCTTCTCCACAGGTGCCGGCCGAGTCTTCCATCGCCACTCCACTCCCTTTTCCACCGCCCAGGGCCCTTCACGTTCAATTCCCGATACCCAGTTTCCACACCCCCTGCGGGGACGGCGACGGTATTGAGAAATCAACCTCGCCGTAAGCTCGCGGGGAAAAGGAGCTTGCGTTGAGACTCACCTGCCAGCCAAGCACCCTCGGCCAGGCCCTCCAGATCGTGAGCCGGGCCATTTCTGCCCGGACCACGCTTCCGATTCTCAACAACGTGCTGCTCGAGACCACGGCCGACGGGCTGGCCCTCACTGCCACCAACCTTGAGATCGGGATCCGGAAGGTCGTGGAGGCTGAAGTCGCCGAGGAGGGCAGCACCACCGCGCCCGCCCGGCTCCTGACCGACTTCGTGGCCAGCCTCCCCGACGAGCGGCTGGAGATGTCGCTGGATCGTGCGACCCAGACGCTCAGCGTTCACTGCGGCCGCTTCGACACCCACATCCGCTGCATCGAGGCAGACGAGTTCCCACCCGGGCCGCGACCCGAGGAGGCGGATCGCCTCACCGTCCCGCTGGAGGCACTGCTCCGGGCCATCGAGCAGACCCAGATGGCTGCCTCGACGGACGAGGCCCGGCCTGTCCTGACCGGCGAGCTGCTCGTGATCCAAGGGCCCAGCGCGGTCCTCGTCGCAAGCGACGGCTACCGGCTGGCCGAGCGCAAGCTCCCCGCCTCGGCGCGAGAGGACTTCGAGGCGCGTTTGATCGTCCCCGTCAAGGCATTGGCCGAGCTTCCTCGTGCCTTCCGCGGGGAGGCCGGCGAGGTCGAGGTCTTGGTCAGCCCGGCCCGCAACCAGGTGTTCTTCCGAGCTGGCACTTCCGAGGTCAACTCGCGCCTCATCGATGGCACCTATCCCAACTACACCCAGGTCATCCCCACCAAGAGCTCGACCGCGGTCAGGGTGCCCACTGCCGCCCTGGCCCAGACCGTGCGATCGATCGCGCTGTTTGCGCGGGACAGCGCCAACGTGATCCGGATTCGCGCCCAGGCGGGCTCGATCGTGCTCTCGGCTACCACCCACGAGGTGGGCGACAGCCGGGCGGAGCTGGAGGCCGAGGTGGAGGGGGCGGAGGTTCAGATCGCGTTCAACGCCCGCTACGTCATGGACGTTCTCGGCGTGCTCGACTCGGATCAAGTCGAGATGCGCTTCGATGGCCAGCTCTCCCCGGGCCTGATCAAACAGCCGTCATCCGACGACTACCGCTACGTGATCATGCCCGTCCGGGTTGCAATGTAGGCCGGTGCGGCTGGTGTCGCTGGAGCTGCGCAACTACCGGAATTACGCTCGTTTGAACCTGGAGCCGGCAACCGGTTTGAACGTGCTTCTGGGGCCCAACGGGCAGGGCAAGACCAACCTGCTGGAATCGGTGGCGCTGCTGGCCCTGAGCAGCTCCCCTCGAGCCAGGCGGGAATCCGAGCTCGTCGGCCCCCTTGGCCCGGAAGCCCGGGTGGGCGCGCTGGTCGAGGGCCGGGGACGACTGGCCGAGATCCGGATCTGGGTGCGCATCGAGGCGGGCGTGACCCGGCGCCGGATCGAGGTGGACGGGCTCCCACGGCGGGCGGTGGATCTGCCCGGGCTGTTCAGGGTCACGCTCTTCTGGCCCGAAGACCTGAACCTGATCAAGGCCGGTCCCGAGCACCGCCGGCGTTTGCTGAACCAGCTCCTGGTCCAGGTGCGGCCAGGCTATGCACGTGCCCTGGCCCGGTACGGTCGGGTGTTGGAGCAACGCAACAGCCTGCTCAAACGGGTTGCGAATGGCGAACAGCCGGCGGATGCTCTGGACGTCTGGGACCTGCAACTGGCTCGGACCGGTGTCGAGCTGGTAGCCGGGCGCCGTGAGGTGATGCAGGCGCTGGCCCCGGAGGCGGCTCGCTTCCACAGCCAGATCTCGGGCGGTGAGGCACTCGAGGTCGCCTACGAGGGTCCGCCTGAAGAGCTCCTACAGGCGCTCCACCAGAGCCGCAGCGATGACCTCCGTCGTGGGGCCACCGGCGTCGGCCCCCATCGGGACGATCTCTCGGTCCGGCTCGACGGCGCCGATGCGCGGAGCTTCGCTTCGCAGGGCCAGCAACGCACGACGGTGATCAGCCTCAAGCTGGCCGAAGCAGCGGTCGTGACCGCGCTCACCGGTGAGCGTCCGGTGCTGCTCTTGGATGACGTCCTCTCCGAACTCGATGCGACCCGTCGCTCCGCCCTGTTGGAGCATCTTGCCGATCCTGGTCAGGTCATCGTCACCTCGGTCGAGGCCGACCCCTTCCCGGCCCGGGTGATAGGGCGCTCACGGGTCTGGCAGGTTCGCCAAGGAAGGCTACTCCCCTGTGGATAAGCTGGGGAAGGTTCTTCCCCGTGTGATCGCTCGACAGCCCGGGGGCGCCGTCCTGGCGGAGCACCGCGTCCGGCTGGCACTGGTCGAGGTGTTGGGCCCGCATCTGGGCCAGCTCTGCCAGACGGTCGAGGTGCGGGGAACGACGCTGGTGATCGCGACCAGCGATGCGGCGCTGGCCCATGAGCTCCGCCTCGAGGCCGAGGACCTCATCCGGCGCGTGAACGAGCGCTCGATGGTTCCCCGCCGCATCAGGGCCATCCAGGTGCGGGTGGGCCGGAGTCGGTAGTGGTGCTGACGGACCTGCCCCTGGACGCCGAGCAGCGTCTGGCAGCGATGCCGCGGACCGGTCCGGTGCGAGTGGTGGCCGGGGCCGGGACCGGCAAGACGGCGGTCATCGCGGCCCGCTTCCGGGAGCTCCTGGCCAACGGTGCACGATCTGGGGAAATCCTGGTGATGACCTTCACCGAACGAGCGGCCGCGGCCATGCGCGAGCGGATCCAGGCGGTGACCGGGCTATCTGATGTACCCAACGTTGCCACCTTCCATGCCATCGCACTTCGCTGGCTCCGGGAGGAGGCATGGCGGGTGGGTCTGCCCCCGGGTTTCCGGATCCTGGCTCCCCCAGACCGATGGATCCTGCTCCGGGAACTGATGTGGGAGCTGGCCGAGCCGGCGCTGGTCGGCCAGGAGCGGCCGGACGAGCTCGTTGCCCCGCTGCTGAAGCTGCTGGAACGGATCAAGCAAGAGCTGGTGCCGCTGTCCCGCTTCCAGGGCTGGGCACAGCGGCTGGAGGACCAGGAGCGACGGGAGCTCATGACCGCGGTGGCGCGCGTGCTCCGCACGTTCCGAGCCCGCTGCCGCCATCAGGGCCTGCTCGACTTCGACGACCTGCTCGTGGAGGTGGTGCGACTCTTCGAGCAGGAGCCGGGGGTGCGGGACGGCTACGCGGCCCGGTTCCCCTGGATCATGGTCGACGAATACCAGGACACGAACCTCGCCCAGGAGCGGCTGGTCGAGCTGCTGGGGGCGCCGACCGGCAACGTGTGCGTGGTCGGCGACGACGACCAGAGCATCTACCGTTTCCGGGGTGCCTCGCGTGCAGGGATGGATCGGTTCCTGGAGCGCTTTCCCGAAGCGGTGACAGCGACCCTCGGCTGCAACCGGCGCAGCACCGCTGCCATCGTGGCCGCTGCTCGGCATCTGATCGAGCACAACGCGGCTCGTCTCCCCAAGCCCTTGGTCGCGCACCCGGCCTGCGGGGCGGGTCGGCCGCCCGAAGTGTGGCGCTTCGCCACCGGCGAGCAGGAGGCTGTGGCCATCGCCGACGAGGTCGCCCGGGCGGTGGCCCAGGGAACGACCGCGTCGCGGATCGCGGTCCTGGCCCGCACCCATGCTGTGGCCAGGCCCATCGCCGCGGCGCTGGCCGGCGTCAGGGTTCCGTACCGGCATCTTGCCGGCCAGGGCCTGCTGCGCCGCCCGGAGGTGCGCGACCTGATCGCCTACCTGCGGGTGCTCGACGACCCGCTCGACCTGCGCTCGTTGGCCCGGTTGCTGTCCCGGCCGCCCTTGGACCTGGACCCGGGCCAAGCGCTGGCTGCCGTCCGCGTTGGACAGGCCGATGGCCGGACCCCGCTGGAGGCCCTGGCCGCATGGGCGCCGGCCAGGGCGTGGGCGGAGCAAGTGCAGCAGCTGACGCCGCTTCCAGCTCGCTTGGGGGTGGAGGACCTCATCTTCGAGCTGTTAGAACGAACCCGCTACCTCGAGGTGGCGGTCGCCGACCCGCTGGAGCGACGGCGGGCCGGGGCCAACCTCAGCCGCTTCGCCGAAATGGCCTCGGACTACTGCCAGGGCCGTCCGGATCACTCGCTCGGGCCGTTCATGCGCTACCTCGACCTGATGCTCCTCTCGGGCCTGGACCTGGACGAAGGCGAACTGGAGGAGGACGAAGACGCGGTTCAGCTGATGACCATCCACCAGGCCAAGGGACTGGAGTTCGACCTGGTCTTCATCCCGGCCATGGTGGAGGGGAGGCTTCCACAAAGCGGCCGGCGGGCGGCGCTCGGGCCACTGGCCGGCGACGATCTGCCCTCGCACCTGCTCGATCGGGCTCTGCGCGGGCGGGAGGATCAGCTGGCCGAGGAGCGCCGTCTGTGCTATGTGGCGGTCACCCGGGCCAGGGAACGGGTGGTGCTGTCATGGGCCGAGACCTACGAGGGGACGCGACACTGGCGACCCTCGCGTTTTTTGGCCGAGCTCGGGGATGGACTCGAGGAGCTGGACAGGCGCCACGACGTGGCGCCGCCACGACCCGCCCCTCTGGCTCCCGTTGCCCATCCAGCTTGCGCCGCCGGTGCGGAGGCATCGGTCCTATCGTTCAGCTCAATCGCGACCTACCGAGAGTGCCCTCGCCAGTACTGGTACCGCTACCG
Organism: bacterium; assembly: GCA_902812395.1. GTDB lineage: Bacteria > Chloroflexota > Dormibacteria > Dormibacterales > Dormibacteraceae > CADDZO01. The sequence goes on from CADDZO010000059.1 coordinate 12,932, forward strand.
TCTGCAGCTCCCCGCTCCACCGAGCCTCGAGGCTCAATTCGGGAGCATCGTGCACCTGGCCCTGATGCAGGCCGGTCGCGCACTGTCCCGGGGCGAACTCGTAGATCTGGCCCGGCTCCAGGAGATGTATCGGGATGCCTGGCGCCAGGCTGCGCTGGTCGACCGGCGCCGGCCCGCGCTGGAGGCATTGGGTTGGAGGCTGTTGAGTCGCCTCCACGCCGAGGGGGGGCTGGAGAGGCCCTGGTTGGTCGAGCATCCCTTCACGGTCGAGCTCGGGGGCTGGACGTTGAGGGGGGTGATCGACCGGATCGACCGCTGCGATCGCGGATGGCGGATCGTCGACTATAAGACCGGCACCCCGATCCCGGCCAGCCGGCTCCGCCGTGACCTTCAGCTCGCCCTCTACGCGCTCGCGGCCCGTTCGCTGGGGCTGCAGCCGCTCGAGTTGGAGATCGTGTACCTGCGCGACGGGCGGCGGGTGCGGATCGATGCCGATCAGGAGCTGCTGTCCGAGGCGGAGCGGATCGGAGCCGAGGTCGCGGCCGGGGTTGCCGCTGGGCGGTTCGAGGCCCGCCCAGAACGGCGACGTTGTGCCTTCTGCCCCTATCGGCTGGTCTGCGACCAGGCATGGTAGCGGACGGCAAGGTCGATGGCCCGGGCCGCGATCTCGGCGGCAGCGGAAGGCCGGGCCAGGGCAACGGCTCGCTCCCGCATGTGGTTGAGGTGGTCCGGGTCGGCAACGAGCAGGCGATGCACCAGCCGGGGGAGGTGCCGTGGCCGTGGCTCGTACACAGCTACCCCGGCCGCGACTGCGTACCGGAGGTTGGGGGTCTCCTGACCGGGCAGGTAGCCGGTAAGAATCATTGGCACCGCCGTGGCCAGCGCCTCGGCGATGGCGCCCGGACCCGCTTTTGTCAGGACCAGGTCAGCTGCTCGGAGCAGCTCCGGCATGGCGGTGACGAAGCCGAGGACGCGGGTGGGGGTAACCAGCGGCAACGCCCACAGACGCTCGCGCAGCCGCTGGTTGCGGCCGCAGACGGCGATGACCTGCCAGGGATGGCGCTGCTCGGCCAGCGCTCGGACCTGGTCGAGCAGACGCCCGGATCCTTCTGCACCACCAACCACCAGCACCGTGGGCCGATCCGGGTCCAGCCCGAGCGCCCGGCGCAGCCGGCCTGCCTCGCCCGGCGCCGCCGGGCGAAAGCGTCCGTCCAGCGGTAGTCCGAGCAGGGCCACCCGCTCCGGGGAGAAGCCGGCGGCGAGCAGCGAGCGGCGCGCCTCCTCGGTGGCCACCACGGTCAAATCGGCACGGCGCCAGCGCCAGCCGCGGTGGATTCGGACCAGGTCTGTAACGACGATCATCACGCCCCGGGGCCGAGCTTGCTCGAGCGTCTTCCAGAGAACATGGTTCAGAAGCGGATGGACAGAAAGGAGGAGATCGGGGTCGAACTCGCGGAGGCGCTTGCCGACCACGGTCCTGACCTGCGCGCCGAAGACGGCCTGAAGCAGCGCGAAGGCGGGGCCAGAGTCAAACGCGTGATAGACGAGCGCCCAGGTCGCCGGAGCGCGCTGAACGATGCCGGGGTAAAGGGAGACCACCCGGCGAACCGTCGGCCGTGCTTCCCCGAGCAAGGGGTCGCACCACTGGACTTGCACCCTGGGGTGGAGCTCATGGAGGGCACCGTCGATCGCGCTGGCCGCCGCCCGATGGCCGCCGCCGGTGTCAGAGAAGAGGATCAGAATCGAAGCAGGTCCCGCCGCGTCGACACCGGCAATGGTCTCACGTCCCCTGGCGGCAGCCGCCTGTGGCAGATCCACCGCCGGCGTCGTCATCCCGGCGCAACGATAGCACTCAGCCCGACACCGAGGCTTGCCGGGGGCAGGACCCTGCTGGCCGACTGCGGGCGTTGATCGCTCGTGAGCCGGCTGCTGGGTGCCCGGTGTGGTCAACCCTGACAGCCAATGGATCCACACCTGCTTCTCCTCGCGGGGTGAGGAAGTGCGCCGGCCACCAGCCTGAACCGCAGCTGGTGGCACTACCTTGGCCACCAGGATCCGAGAGTGGCAAGCTGGCCCGGCCGAACCGCCGAACGGGTGCCAGCGACGTGTCTGGCCGCCCCGGCTCCGGTCATCCTCGCCATGCCGGCTGCGGGTCCCCGGAATACGGCCGCCGACCGGTCCCGTTGCTTGCGACATGTGCTCCGTATCGGCGGTCTCCGCATCGAGGACGACCCTGGCCGCCCGGCGCTGGCTCGATGGGAGGCCGTCGTATCGTGGCTGACGTCGATCCAGGCGGCACCGGCTGGCCGGCCCGCATCGCCGTGGTGACGATGCACACGTCACCGGCCGCCGCGCCCGGACACTGCAGCAATGGCGGCCTCAACGTCTACGTACACGAGGTGTGCGCGGAGCTGGGCCGCCGCGGCGTAGCGACCGATGTCTTCACGCGCTGCGCGGAGGGAGAGGCTGAGCGGACCGAGCCGCTGGCGCCGCTCTCGCGGCTGGTATACCGGCCTGCGGGGCGGCGCGATATTGACAAGTACCGGCTGATGTTCGAGGTGGCACGCTTCACCGACTTGGTGGCCGAGTTCGCCGCTGGTCAGCGCTACGACCTGCTGTATTCGCACTACTGGCTCTCGGGCCTCGTTGCCTGTGCCCTCCGAAACCGACTGGGCTTGCCCTGGGCCCATCGAGCCCACACGCTGGCGGTGATGAAGAACCAGCGCCTGGCCCCGGGCGTGCCACCGGAGCCTGATTTCCGCATCGACCTGGAGGGCGAGATCTCTCGCTGCGCAGATCTGCTGGTGGTGAGCACGGAGGCGGAGGGAGACCAAATCAGATCCGCCTACCGGGTCCGGCCGGATCGGCTGGCTGTGGTTCCGCCAGGCGTGGATCTGGGGCACTTCCGGCCCATGCCCAGGAGTGAGGCGGGGCGCCACATCGGCCGAACGCCTGGAGGCCTGTTCGTGTTCGTTGGTCGGTTGGAGCCACTTAAGGGTGTCGACCTGGCGATCCGGGCTCTTTCCCTGGTGGCCTGCCGGTACCCGACAGCTCGCCTTCTGGTGCTTGGGGACGATGGCGGCGAGGGAGGTGAGAGGGAACGTCTTCGGCGTCTGGCAGGCGAACTTGGCCTCAGCGGCCGGGTTGAGTTCTGGGGGACAGTCTCGCGCCAGGCGCTGCCGGCCTGCTATTCAGCGGCGGAGGCGTGCCTGGTCCCCTCCTACAGTGAGTCCTTCGGTCTGGCGGCCCTTGAGGCACAGGCCTGCGGCACCCCTGTCATCGCCAGCGACACGGCCGGGCTGGCATCGATCGTGCGCGACGGAACAACCGGCTTTTTGGTCAGGCATCAGGATCCGGAGGCCTATGCTGTTCCGATGGAACGCCTGCTGGCGACGCCTGGACTGGTCGAGGAGATGGGGGGACGTGCCCGTCGCCTGGCATCGGCGTTCACCTGGACCCGCACCGTGGACCTGCTCCTGGAGCGCTTCCGGGACCTGGCCGGCAGCGTGCGGCCGGCCCCGCTTCTGGCCTGAGCGGTCAGCCGGGGTTCCAGGCGATCTGGCTGGCCTGGGCGGAGAAGGTGGGACCGACCAGGTCGGCCAACCCAGTCCCGTCGGCGTTCATAACCCAGACCGCGCCGGGCGAGGTCGGCGTGGCGGCGACGAAGGCGATTTGACGCCCGTCGGGCGACGGGCTGAAGGTCTGCACCGAGAGCCTGCCCGAGGGAATCCCGGAGGTGGGGGAGGGAAGCTCGGTCGGCTGAACTGCTGCCCGGTAGATCTTGGTGACCAGGCCCTGTTGGGTGGAGGTGGTACCGAGGTAGAAGAGGTGGCGGGAGTCGGCCTGCCAGGCAGGGTCGGAGACCCGGCCGCTGGCCACCGTCACCGTAGTGCCGTCCCGGAGCGAGGTTGCCCGCAGCTGGGCCCGATCTGAGCTTCCCGGGAGCAGGTACGCGAGCCACTGACCGTCCGGCGACCAGGTCAGCTGCGCGACCTGGGAAGGAACCGTGAACAACCGATACCGGGCGCCGACCTGGACGTCGTAGGCGTCCACCTCCCACTCGGTCCCAGCAGGGACGGCAAACGCCACCTGGAGGCCGGTGGGCGAGACCGCCGCCGCGGTTACCCCGTCCGCCACCTGGATGGTGGCTGTCCCCTTCAGGATCTCCAGCTGATCGCCGTCGAGCACGACGTATCCCTGTTCTGGAGCCAGAAACTGGGCCCACTGGCCACTGATCGGAAGCGGCGTGGCGGTTCCGTCCAGGGGCAGCACGAACCAGGTGCCGTCGATGCTGCGGGCCAGCAGGCGGGTGCCGTCGGAGGACCAGGTGTAGGACTGCACAGGCACTGGGATCAGCTCGCGAGGCAGCCGGTCGTGGTCCACCATCCAGAGCTGGGAGCCGCTTGCGGAGGTGGAGGTGAACGTGATCCATCCGTTCAACGCCACTGCAGGCCCGGTCTCGAAGCTGACGAAAGCTCCTGCCCGCAGATGGTTGCCGTCCAAATCGGTCGCATCCCGGTCGATGACAATCGCGTAGCGGGTGTTGGCCGCCAGCAGTCCCTGGGGCAAGACCATGATCTGGGCCGCATCGCCGGGGGTCTGCTGCAGCGTGTAGACGAGTGGCGGGGAGACCGTCAGCGCTGCCTCCAGGGCGTGCAGGTTCATGCCGCGGCTGAAGTTCAACACGATCGAGGCCGCAGGATCGACGCCGGTGGCGCCGTCCTGGGGGCTGGATCCGGTCAAGATAGGGGCAGTCTCGGTCTTGAACTTCCAGCTGTGGCGGAACGGATTCGCGTTTCCGGAGGCGTCCCGGTAGCCCGCGGACAGCACCACCTCGTACTTGTGGGCGGGTTGGAAGGGAACGTGGTGGAAGACCAACCGGCGGGGGCTGGGCCAGCTGATCCGGCCCCGGATCGACGGCACCACCTGGAAGTGCGAGGCGACGGAGGCCTCGTCCATGGGGCGATCGAAGGTGATGCGGATGGGAGCGTCGCTGGGAACTGCCCCGGCTCCGTTGACCGGTGAGATCGCCACTATCTGCGGTGGCGTCCCACAAGCAACCAGGGACAACAGGCTTGGCAGCAACAGCAACGCCGCCAAGCCAGCTGCTCTAGGCGATCGGATGGGCGTCCAGACGGGCCTTAAGGTCGTTGGCGAGCGCCTCCAGCCGAGAGGCGTCGACAAAGAGGATTGAGATCGACGGAATCTGATCGATCGCGCTCAGGACCCCTGCCCGGGACCGCTCGGCCGCGCCGAGCAGGTCCTTGACCTTCCGCGCCCGGTTGCCCAGCTGATCCTCGGTGATCTGTTGAAGGTCGGCAATCACCGCCTCCCAGTCCTGCCCTGGCGCCTCGGCGGGCGGTGGGTATGCCGGCGCTGCCGCCGGCGCCGGCTGGGCTGCCGGCTCGGGCGGGCTGTAGGCGGGCGCTGCCGGAGGCTGAGGCTGGAACGTCGCTGCCGGGCGTGAAGGGGCGGGTGGCGGAGCGGGGGCAGGTGCGGCGAACCCACGTCGC
>CADDZO010000060.1 GCA_902812395.1 bacterium
GGCGCCACGCTGGATGAAGGTAGACGGGCCCGGCCCTGGACCGCGGGCCGGGCTGGCCATGGCGCCCGATCCCGGAGGACGTGTGGTGCTGGTCGGCGGCCACGGCGCCGACGGCGATCCCTGCCCGGGCACGTGGCTCTTCGAGGGCTTCGCCTGGCGGTCGGTGCCGGCACCCCACCCGCCCCCGTTGGCCTACCCCGCGGTCGCATTCGATGCTGCCCGTGGCCGAACCGTGCTCTTCGGCGGAGTGGACGCCCGGGGAGCACCCTCGGCCGAGACCTGGCTCTGGGACGGCCAGGCGTGGTCTCGGGCCTGGACACCGACCTCACCGCCTGCGCGCAGCCGGGCCGTCATGGCCTACGACCCGACCCAGCAGCTGGTGGTCCTGTTCGGCGGCTTCGGCCCCGGCTACCTGGGCGACACCTGGGCATGGGACGGCGACCGCTGGACCGCGCTGGCGGTCCAAGGTCCGACGCCTCGCCTGCTCCCCTCGATGGCTGCCGCCGGCAACGGCCTGGTCCTCCACGGCGGCTTCGATGGGGCCAGGCTCCTTGGCGACACCTGGATCCTGGCCGGTGGCGACTGGCAGCTCGCGGGCGGCTCCCTACTCGGTCGCGCTGGGGCGATGCTCGCCCCCGACCCCGTGCGCGGCGGGCTGCTCCTGTTCGGCGGCCAGACCACCACCACCGGGATGGTGGGTGGCGATGCCTGGCACTGGAACGGGGCCTGGCAGGCAGAAGCGATAGCGGGGCCGACCGCGCGGATGGGGGCCGGGATGACGGCCATGGGCCAGGGGGTGGTGCTGTTCGGCGGCCAGGCCGCCGGCCGATGCCTGGCCGACACCTGGTGGCTGGCCTGAGAGGAAGAGCATATGCCCGGATACTTCGGCACCGACAGCAACACCGCCCCCGGTATCGGGGGCATGCCACAGCAGTTCTATCTGGGCCGGCTGGGCTATGGGACCACGATCGACGGCACCTATTTCAACTCCACCGCAGCCCGCGCCACCCCCAGCGGCGCGGTCTCGGGCTACTGGGGTGTAGAAGGGCCGTTCGCAGGCCCGGCTGGGATGGCGGCCTATGACTGGGGCCACCTCCAAGGCCAGACCGCGGTCCGGGCCTGGAACCAGAACCCCTCCTGCTGTGGGGCCAACGTCTTCGCCGACCTGGAACGTGGGTTTGGGGGCTGGTTCGACTCCCAGAACAATTCCCACCAGGACCTGAACGCCTCTCTCCTGAACGGCTGGCTGGACGCGGTGGTTTCCACCCCCGCCGTGCTCTGCGACGGGTCCATGACCCGCCTCACCCCGGGCGTCTACTTCAACATGAGCGACAGCGGCTCCTGGTTCAGCAGCGCCTACACCCCTTCCCAGCCGTTCGTCTACTGGGGGGTGGGGAACATCCAGGGCGTCTGCGCCTGCAGCTGTGCCACCGCGAACTGTCCGCCCTGCAATCGGAGCTGCAACACGCTCGCCGCGGTGGAGGAGCGCTGGCAGGCTGCCGTGGTACGTCAGTGCTTCGCTGGCCAACGGATCGTGATCTGGCAGTTCTGGATCTCGAGCTGCGGCTGTGGCGGCAATTTCGACTTCTCGTCCCAGTCGGGCAACCCCCGCTTCTTGCCCCAGGGCTGCTGATCGCGCCGACCGGAGACGTGGGGCTGCTAATCAATTCAATTGATTAGTAGAATAGCCGCCATGGGAGCCAGGGAGTTCAAGGACGCCCTCTACGGGCAGCTGGCTCGCATCGGCGGTGCCCTGGCGGCGCCTCGGCGGCTGGAGCTGCTGGAGCTGCTCGCCCAGGGTGAGCGCAGCGTCGAGGCCCTCGCGGACCTGGCCGGCATGTCGGTGGCGAACACCTCGCGTCACCTGCTGGTGTTGCGTGCCGCCTGCCTGGTCGAGACCCGGCGTGACGGCAACCGTGTCTTCTATCGCCTGGCCGACGATGCCGTTCTCGGGCTGGTGGTCGCCCTGCGGGATCTGGCCGCGGCTCGCCTGGCCGAGGTGGAGAGGCTGGCTCGTGACTACCTCCAGGCCCCCGAAGTGTTGGAGCCGGTGAGTCGGCAGGAGCTGGCCGACCGGCTGCGTACCGGAGACGTCGTACTGATCGACGTCCGCCCCGGGGAGGAGTATCGGGCCGGGCACATCCGGGGAGCCCTCTCGTTGCCGGTGGAGGAGCTGGAACGCCGCCTCGGCGAGCTGCCAGCGGACCTGGAGGTGGTCGCCTACTGCCGTGGTCCCTACTGCGTGTTCGCCACCGAGGCGGTCCGGTGTCTGGTCCGGCATGGGTACCGAGCACGGAGGTTGGAGGAGGGCTTCCCGGAATGGCGGTTGGCCGGGCTGCCGGTGGAGCCCTAGATGCGGGAGGCAAGCATCCCGGCGCGCCAGCTTCGCCAAGGCTTCGCCGCGAACTGCCCGCAGTTCACGCTTCAGATGGGGATGGTCTTCTGCGTGGGGCTGACCGTGGGCACCGAGCGCACCGTGCTGCCCCTCATCGGGGCCGAAGTCTTCCATCTCCGCTCCCTGACCTACATCGCCTCCTTTGTGGTGAGCTTCGGCGTCGTGAAGGCGGTGCTCAACCTGGTCGGGGGGCGGCTGGCCGAACGCTTCGGGCGACGTCCGCCCCTGCTTGCGGGCTGGCTGGTCGCGATCCCGATCCCGTTCCTCGTGATCTACGCCCCGGACTGGAACTGGGTGATCGCCGCCAATGTGCTGCTCGGGATTAACCAGGGGCTGGCCTGGAGCATGAGCGTGAACGCCAAGATCGACCTGGTTGGCCCGGTGCGGCGGGGCCTGGCCATGGGCCTGGACGAGGCCGGGGGCTATGGGGGCGTGGCGGTGGCGGCGCTGGTGACCGGGTATCTCGGGGCGGCTTTCGGATTGCGCCCAGTCCCCTTCTGGTTCGCCCTGGCAGTGATCCTGATCGCTCTCGGCCTGGGCTGGCTGTTGATGGAGGAGACGTTGCCCTACGCGCGGCTGGAAGCGCCGGCCCGCCCCGGCCAGGGCCCGAGCTTCCTCGAAATCTTCGCTCTGGCCTCGGTCCGCGACCGCACCATGTTCGCTCTGAGCCAGGCCGGCCTGGTCGAGAAGTTCGTTGACGGGCTGGTCTGGGTTGCCTACCCGCTCTATCTCGCCAGCCGAGGGCTGCCCGTAGAGCAGATCGGCACCGTGGTGTTCGTGTACGGGATCGTCTGGGGGGTCGGCCAGATCGGGGCCGGGCAGCTGGCCGACCGGATCGGGCGCAAGCCGCCGATCGCGGTGGGCATGGTGCTGTGTGGGCTCGGAGTCCTGGCCGTGCCGCTCGTGCAGGGCTGGGTCTGGTGGCTGCTGGCCGCTGCCGTCACCGGGGGTGGGATGGCGCTCCTCTACCCCAACCTGGTGACCGCCGTCGCCGATGCCGCCCGGCCCAGCTGGCGCGCCAGCGGGCTCGGCGTCTACCGCTTCTGGCGAGACGGCGGCTACGCGATCGGGGGAATCTTCCTGGGCTTCCTGGCCGCTGGCGGGGGCCTGCGCGCCTCCTACTTCGGTGTCGCCGGCGCCATGTTTGCGTCAGCGGGAGTCCTGATTGCAGCCATGAGGGAGACCCGGCCGATGCCGGCCTCGGCCTGAGGCAGCGCTACGAGCGGGTAGGACCCGGCCCAGAGCGCTGGCCTGGAGCCGGGCCAACGACATGGTGCGGCCCGCGTACTCCATATCATCATGTGATATTGGCTGACGATAGCTTGGCGCGCGAGTTCTTCCTTGGGTTCATCAAGATCCACGTGCTCCACCATGCGGCCCAGGCGCCGGTCTACGGCCTCGCCTTGATCGAGGAGCTGGGCCGGCATGGATATCGGCTGGGGCCGGGCACGCTCTACCCGCTCCTCCATGGGCTGGAGGCGGCGGGCTATCTGAGGCAGGATCCCCGGGTGGTGAACGGCCGCGTTCGCAAGTACTACGTGGCAACCCCCCTTGGCCTGGAAGCCCTGGCAACCGCTCGACAGCGGATACGGGAGCTCGTGGACGAGGTCCTGGAGGGGAGAGGTCCCGGCCGAGGGGAGCTGGGCCGGGTCCGGCGGCGTCGCCGATCCTCTCGGACTGGTGCTCTACCGCTGCCGGCAGGCGGTGTCAGCGGCCCCGATGCCGAAGCGTCGTGCAATCGATCGGCGAGCTCATGAGCAGCACAGGCCTGGGTTGCCAGGCCTCGCCGACAGGTCAAGCCCGCGCGATCAGACGGAGAGCCCACTCTCCTGCGAACGCCAGGGCGAGACCCGAGACCGGGCCGAGCAACCACCCGCGCAGGATGCCGAGCAGCTGCGAGCGATGCACGGTGCTGGTCCTCCGGGCCAGGCCGGTGCCGGCCATGGCTCCGACCAGGGCCTGGTTCATGGAGGTGAAGAACCCCTGGCTCACCGCAGCCAGGACCACCAGAGCCTGGACCCCTTGGGCAGCGCTGGCCATGGCCAGGTCCATCGTGACCACGTCAAATGCGACGGTCTTGAGGATGCGGCGGCCCCACAGCAGCGCGCCTGCGGCCATGGCCACTCCCCCGAGTAGGCCAGCCCACATCGGCGGGAGCAGGTGCACGATGATCAGCGCGCCGGTGGCGTTGGAGACGTCGTTTGCCCCCAGCACGAAGGAGGCGGCCATGCCGACCGCCAGCAGAAGGGCGGGCAGCAGTCGAAGGGCTGCCAGTGTTGCTGGCCGGAACTCCTCCTGCGGAGGCTCGGGCCAGGCCAAGGCCGGAACCCAGCCCCGCCAGCGGTGCCCGATGTCGGGCTGCCGTGCCGTCTGGGCACGGGCGAGGGAGGCCGGAACTAGCAGGTCGAGCGCGCGGGTGAACACGAAGCCGAGCCCGAAGGCGACTAGTGGTGCGCATGCCCAAACGATCGCCAGATGCCAGATCGTGCTCCAGTCGACCGCGATCCCGGCTGCGAGGGCCATGCCCAGCAGGGAAAACACCAGGATCTGGATCGTGGACGTAGGGATCTTCAGATAGTTGTAGAGGTTGGTGAGGAGTCCCGCCGCAGCCACCACCACGATGGCATCTCCCATCGTGACCTGCCGGTCCGCCAGCACGTGGTGCCCGATCGTCTCTCCGACCTTCTCGCTGCCGAAGGTCGCTCCCAGCACGACCAGGATCGCAATCAGGAAGAGGGCCGCACCGCTCGACACGGCTCCCGCCGCGTACGGCATTCCCATCACCGCCCCGGTGTAATGAGCGCCGAGGTTCCAGGCGAAGCCCAGGACCACCGCCAGGAGCAGCGCCTGACCTGTCACCACGGTCGCTCCCCTGTGATCAAGACCTGGTCCCTCTATCAGCTCAGGATATCGGAGCCCGATGTCGGATCGGGAGTAGAGATCCGGGGCCATTGCGGCCGCGGAACGAGGACAGAGAGGTGACGCGCTGGGCGCCGCGTTGTTGAGCCGTCTTCCAGGGCGACGTGTCGCCCCTAGAGGCCTTCCGCACCCTGCTCTCGCTCTGGGCCTGCGCTGGTGGCTGGCGAACGCGGGCTCCGACGGCCGGGCCTCAGCGCGGCGGAGTACGCTCGATGAATTGGAGCCCAATGCCTGCGGTGCTCTCGGGAGCGCTGAAGAGACTCACACCGGTGGGAGTGCGCAGCTCTGAGCCCGCCGTTCTCACGCCCCGGTCACCGAGATCGCGCGCAGTGCTGGCCAGGTCGTCGACCTCGATCGCGATGTGTTCGATGCGGGCTCTTGCGTCCCCGAGCCGGTGGGATCGCTCGGTGGAATCCGTCCACTCGATCAGCTCGATCTCCGTGTCGCCACAGCGGAAGAATGCCACCCGGTTGCCCCGCGCGGGATCGTTTCTGGACGCTGTTTGCTCGAGCCCAAGGACTTCCCGCACGAATTGCGAGGCCTGATCCAGGTCCTCCACTACCACCCCGACATGATCGATTCGCTTCAGCATGACTCCCTCCTGGAAGGACGCTGCGGTTCGCTCGGTCGCGCTGCCATCATGATCCGCCGATTCGGGTCCCCTTCGCCCCGTCGGCAACCACCTGAACGCCTGATTCGATCTGTCAGACCAGAAGCGTAGGCCCACAGGTCATTGACGCCCGTCGATGATTATGGTAGTAGTAAGGCGATCTCATCGATATCTACCAATGAATGGGGGCCGACATGGGCGAAGTACGAGAGGCGGTTAGGCAGCGCTATGCGGTGGTCGCGCGGCAGCTGGCGGTCGGCGGGGGCTGCTGCGGCGGCCCATCCCAGCAGGGCGGTGGCGGGCGGGGCTGCGGCAGCCCCTACAGGGCTGAGGACCTGACTGAGCTAGGGCTCGACGGCGGGCTGAGTCTGGGGTGCGGCAACCCGGTGCAGCTGGCCGAGCTCAAGCCAGGTGAGACCGTCCTCGACCTGGGGAGCGGGGGTGGCCTGGACGTCCTGTTGGCCGCTCAGCAGGTGGGTCCGGAGGGCCACGTCTACGGGGTGGACATGACCGACGAGATGCTGGAGCTGGCGAACCGCAACCGCGATCGGGCCGGGGTGACCAACGCCACCTTCTTCAAGGGAACGATCGAGCAGGTTCCACTTCCCGACGGAGCGGTCGACGTCGTCATCTCGAACTGCGTCATCAACCTGGCCGAGGACAAGGCAGCGGTGATCCAGGAAGCCTTTCGGGTTCTCAAGCCGGGAGGGCGACTGGCGGTCTCGGACATGGTCGAGCTCCAGCCCCTTCCGGAGACGGTCAAGCACGAGCTGGACGCCCATGTCGGCTGCATCGCCGGCACGATTCCCGTGGATGCCTACCGCCGGATCCTGGTCGAGGCCGGGTTCGAGGCGCCGGAGATCCGTGTCACCGGGATGGAAGCAGTGTTCGGCGGGAGCGGCGCGGTGGGTAGCGCTGCGGTGTGGGCACGGAAGCCGGTTGATTGAGAGCCCATCCCGGTTGCTCGGCGGGCATTGGTAGGCGTCGGTGCGGGGCGAGGTGGGGGCGCTCGCGGTCGGTGTTCCCCCAAGGCCCCCGAGGGCAGCGGGACGGCTGGGCTGGGTGAGCTCTGAGCAGCGCAGTCGGCAGCCGCGGTGGCCTCCTTTGGGCACGAGCGATAGCGTCTCAAGACCTGGCCTGGAGGTCTTGAGGGTCGGTCGTGCAGTGGATCCCCAGCGGACTTCAGGCTGAGGCCGGTTGGCTGGTCCGTAGCTGTAGCTTCAGGTCTCGTGCGCCGGCCTGGCGGCGATGCCGCTGGTGCCATGACCGGGGGCTGCTGTCTGGCTTGTTGGGAGGGAGGCGGCTGGGCAGGCTCGGGCCGCTATCCTCAAGGGGCTGTGAAATCTGGGCCCACCCGGTACCTGAACACGTCTTCCAGGAGGACTTCGTGTGTGAGCTATTGCTAATCAGCTGGCCTTCGCCCCAGCCCTTCGAGCGTTGTCTGGACTGGGCGCTGCGGCTTGAGCGTTTCGGCGTCGCCGGGTTCGGCTGGGGCGTGGCCTGGGTTGAGGATGGAACCGTCCGAGTTGACAAGGATCCTGGCCGCCTGAACGAGGATCGGGGAGCCCAGCAGAGGCTGGCCTCGGTCCACTCCGACCGTTTCCTGGTTCACCTGCGACGGCCATCTCGGCTCTCGACAATTTCCGTTGCCGATACCCAGCCCTTTCTTGGCGGCGACGGTCGCTTCGCCTTCTGCCACAACGGTAGCTTCAACCGTCATCAGCAGCTGCGTAGTCGTTTCGCCGACCGCTTGCGAGGCAACGCCGACAGCGAGGTCGGTTTCTGCCTCCTGCAAGACCTACTGCAACAAGCCGACCCCGAGCGAGCACTGCCTGAGACCCATCGAGTTTTGGGCGGGAACGCCAACCTGGGATACCTAGACTGCGCCGGGCGCCTGCTCGCATACGGAGGCCATCACGAGAACGACCTTTGGACGTTCTGGCTGGATGGTGCCAGCGTGGCGGCAACTGCCCTGCACTCAGCGGATACCGCAGTGTTCGATTTGATCTTCTCAAATGCGACAGAGCGGCGGCTGGTCGGGAGGGAAGTGGTGGCTGTGGCCGCCACGACTCCTCAGGCCCGGCTGTCAGTTCAGGGGAGGTGACGATGTCACTGGTTCCGCTGGTCGACGAGAAGGACGCTGAGGGGTTGGTCAAGGAAGTCTACGATGACATCCTCTCTTCGCGAGGGCTGGCTAAGGTTCCCAACTACTGGAAGGCCCTGGCCAACTTCCCGGAGTACCTGGCAGCGACCTGGTCGCGCCTCAAGGTGATCATGGCCGATGGCGCCTTGGACCGAAAGACGAAGGAGATGATCGCGGTGGCCGTGTCCGCCACCAACAACTGTGCATACTGCCTCGACAGCCACACCGACATGTTGCGAGCGCTTGGGGCTACCGACCAGGAGCTCATGGAGCTGATGGCGGTGGTGGACTTCTTCAATGGGAGCAACGCAGTCGCGTCGGGATTGAAGATCGAGTACGAGCCACCGGCCCGAGCCAGCTCGGAGTCCGAGACGGCACATTGAGCCCCGACGAAGATTTCGGATCGGGAAGTCGAGAACGGCTTGTGGCCGGCCTCCACTGAGTCCAGAGGTCGCGCCGGCGGTCTTGGAACACAGGTCAGACGCCGCCCCCCGTCCGATTTGGCTCCGGCGCGAGGGCCGGTTGGTCTCAGTCGCGATCCCCGAATCAACATCGGTCAACCCGCCGGCACGGTGGCGCTCGTGTCAGCTGGTGGTCTGCGGTTGCTCTCGGCGCGGCCCGTCGTGCGGGGGCCATCGGTGGCCTCGTCTCGCAGGTCGGCGCTGACCCGCCCAGAGCCGCGCGGCTACGTAGACGAGAGCTCCGCCTGTGCCGACAAAGAAACCCAGAGGCCAGCCGGACTCGTAGGCGATAGCGATTCCGGCCCACACGGTGAGCAGAGCCAACCCGACGGACATGGCCATCGCGAGCAGGGGCCGTGATGTCAACGAGCGAGCTGCTGCCGCCGGTCCGATCATCAGGCTGAACATGAGCAGCGTACCAACTACGGGCACGGTGAGGGTCGTCGCCAGAGCCATGACGAGCAGGAACACGACGTTCATCCAACGGCTCCGCACTCCGCTGGCCTCCGCCACTTCTGGCATGGAAGAAGACAACAAGAGAGGCCGGAAGAGCAGAGTTAGGATAGCGATGGTGATCAGGCCCAAGCCAGCAATGGGGAGAAGGTCGCTGCCTGCCACCCCGAAGACTTCGCCGAAGAGAAGTGAGTAGATCTCAGATGCATACTCGTTGCTGAGTGCGAAGAAGAACGCACCCAATCCGAGCATCATGACAAGGGCCAGGGCGGTCACGACGTCCAGGCGTGCGCGCCTGCTGGAGGCGATGGCCAACGACGCGCCGACCGCGAACGTGGCCAGACCGATGATCGGGTTGAGGCCGATAAGCCAGGCACCCGCAGCGCCGGCAAAGGCGCCGTTGGGAATGGCGTGGGCGGCGAAGGCAGATCCGCGCAGCACCGTGAAGAACCCAACCGCTCCGGCGATGATGGCGACGATGGTGGCCGCGATCCAGGTGTCCGTCATCAGACCGGTGAACATGTCGTTCTCCCACTCATGGCTGGGGGACCGAGGCCGACGATTGTGCGGTCGAGAGCGCACGAGGCCGTGGCCTCCGGAACATGTGAGTTAGGGCATAGGGCAGGACCACTAGCGTGACCACGAAGAAGCTCACCGGCCAGCCATGTCCCAGTGGCGGCCAGGCGTAGCTGACGTAGGCGAGCACGATGCCGAGCCAGGTCGCTCCCACGGCGATCGCGACGGCAGCAGCCATGGCCTGGATCGGCCCCCGGGCCACTCGGAGGGCGGTCGCCGCTGGTCCGACGAGGAGTGCCGTGCTCAGCACGGCGCCGATCGCGACCGCGGAGAGCGCGACCGACATGGCCAGCACGATGAGGTAGGAGATGCTCACCGCCCGAACCGGCACTCCGCGCACAGTGGCCAGCTCGGGGCTCAGAGCACTCAACAGAAGGACACGCGATAGAACCAGGATGGTTGACAGCGCCACCGATCCTGCGCCGAGCAGTGGCGGGATTCCCGACGGGTCGATCGTGAACATCGAGCCGAAGAGAACGGTGAAGGTGGCTCCGGTCCTGGTCGTGGTCTGTGCGGCCAGATAGAGGAAGAGCGCAGCAAGGCCAAGCCCGGCGCCCTGAACGATCCCGGTGGCTACGTCACGGCCTCGCCGACGCTCGACACCCGCGGCCTCCATGAAGCCAGCCGCGCCGACTGCGACGGCGACAAATCCCCAGAATTGGTTTACTCCGAGCAGGAAGGCTCCGGAGCCGCCGGTAGCGGCGAGATCCGCCAGTGCGTGTCCCGCGAAGGACTGCCCTCTGATCACCGCGAACACGCCAACCGCGGAGGAAGTGGCGGCTGCAATGCCACCCACCAGCACCGCCGTCCGGACCGCCTCGTTGCTAGGCAGGGATGCGAGCAGTGACAGCCAACCCATACAGTCAGGCCCCCGCGCGACCGATGACGCTGAGCTCTGCCGGCTGCGTAGTCGTGTGCTCTTCTACCCCTGGACTGGCAACCACGAGGATGCGATCGTGGACGCGGATCACGTCCACGTGGTGCCCATAGAGCTCCGTCAGTACGTCGGAACGAACGACCTCCTCGGCTCGGCCACTGGCAGCGCGGCCACCAGCGACATAGACGATGCGGTCCATGACGGGGACGAGTGGGTTCATGTCATGGGCGGAGATCAGGACCGAGATTCGTTGCTCCCGGACCAGACGAGCGAGGAGGCTCACGACCGATTGTTCGCTCCGGAGATCGAGGTTGGCCAGGGGTTCATCCAGTAAGAGGAGTCGTGGGCGGGCAATCAGGGCATGCGCGATCAGGACGCGTTGCTGCTCACCCCCGGAGAGCTCGCCGATGCGGGCATCGGCGTACCTGTCTGCGCCGACCGAGGCAAGGGTCTCCCGTATCAGTTCGCGGCGCGCCCGGGAGGGGAGGGGGAAGCCCAAGCGGTGGCCGTCCAGTCCGAGGGAGACGACGTCTCGCACCCGCAGCGGAGCGTCCGGGTCGATGACCAGCTTCTGCGGAACGTAGCCAAACGAGCGATCCCGCCGCCGGCGGGTGCCCCCTTCAATGACCAGCGAGCCGCGGCTGATGGGAACCAGTCCAAGGATGGCTCGGATGATGGTGGTTTTGCCCGCGCCATTTGGGCCGATGAGGCCGATGAACTCTCCGGGACCGATGACCAGGCTGACACTCCGCAGGACCTCGCGGCCATCGAGCCTGACTGAGACCTGGTCCAGCCGGACGAGCTCCTCTGCCGGAGTGAAGGCGCCTGCCATCACAGTCGCATCGTCGAGATGCCGCTCTCGACCGCTCTCTGGAGGGCCTGGACCTCCGCCATCATCCAGGATTGGTAGTCGTACCCTGGGGTGGGCATGGTCTCGTAGACACCTACGACAGGCACTCCGTGGGACTCGGCTAGCTGGATGAACGATTGAGTCAGACGATCAGTGACCTGTTGGTTGTAGACCAGGACCTTGACTCTGTGCTCGGCGAGCAGGTTCCGCTCGGTGGCGACATCCTCGGGAGAGGGATCGATGCCGTTCATAATGTCCGCCTGAAGAGACCATGGGGTGAGGTTCTTTGCCCCAAGTGCCTGAAGCAGGTAGTCGGCGACCGGCTCGGTCGTGGCCATCGGGACTCCTGCGTAGTGGGCGCGGAAGGTCAAGATCGCCCGATCCCAGGGCTCCAGCGAGACGACGAATCGGTGCTCGTTCCTGTCGAAGGCCGATGCATGAGCCGGTTCGAGGATCGCCAGATCTCGGGCGATGGCGGCGGCGACAGCGGGCATGACCCCGGGTTTGTACCAGAGGTGGGGGTTGGCGGTGGTCTTCGGCAGTCCAAGCAGCTGGCGGACGTCAATCACCTTACGTCGGGAACTCGGTGCAGCCGCCTCAATCCTGTTCATGAAGGTGTCATAGCCGAGTCCGTTCTGAACCACCAACAGGGCGTTTCCAACCTCCCTGGCCACGGTCGGACTGGCCTCGAAGGTGTGGGGATCGGTGTTGGGGTTGCTCATGATCGCGACCACGTGGACGTATGGGCCCCCGACCTGCTGGATCACGTTCGCGTACTCGTTCTCAGCCCCGACAGCTATGAGAGGCGCCTCAGACGTCAGCGGCGTGGCCCCTGTCGAACATCCGCTCGCTAGAGTTGCAGTCACGACGATGGTTGCGAGCTTCAAACAGGGGCGGCATCGGTCCGGCCCCCTTGGCCTCCAGGAACTGAAATGGAACATATCCAGACTGATAATCATTCTCATTCTACGGCCGCAAGCGAGGGGACCAGCCGCGGCGCGGTCCATGGGGGCCGGTGGGCTCCTCGCACGCGGTCGGTTGTCGCGCCGATGCCGGTTCCCTCTGCCGGCCGGTTGAACCTGCCGTCGGCTAGCGGGAGAACCCGTAGCGGCTGGCTGGGGTGCGGATGCTGGCGGGTTGTGCCGCGGTGAGTCGACCTGACCCGAGCTCTCCGCGTGGGATATGAGGCGGCAACGCATATTGTCCGCGAGATGTCCGTACCGGCGGCGTATGCTGCGGAGGCAACCCACTGAAGGTGGAGATGGACCGGATGCTTGGAATGCGTTCGTTGGGATCCCTCGCTATGGTGATGCTCGCGCTGATAGCGTGTGGCGGGAATCAACCCAAGCACTCATTGCCTCAGAAGTCCCGCCCTATCCTCTCCGCGCAAGCGGCGAAGGCTCGGTGCGCTCGATTAGCCGCGCTCGGGTTTGACCCCTGCCCGCCCCTGCCGAGCCGGATCCAGCTGCCAAAAGCGCAGATCCGCAACGGGACCAACGGAGCCATCAGCAACGCAACGGCAGAACTGTGGGGGATGGCCTTTCTGCGCGGCCAGGCGTACTACTACTGGGCGATCCAACATGACGACGAGCAGACGTTGCGGTCAGGGGTATTCGCGCTCCCTGATCCTACCACCGTCGGCAATCTGTTCGGTGGCGATCTTCAGGAGCTGGACGAAGTCAGACAGGCCGGGGGGACGATGATCTACCAACCTCCGCAGACGCCGATCGTTCAGGTCGTCGTGATCCCGTCCAGTCTGCAGACGGCGATGACTAATCAGGGATTACATCCGGCCGCCTATGGTCTTGCAGTCGAGTTCAAAGGACCAGAGTCTCGAGTTCTACAGCTACCGGATGGTAAGAGAAAGGTGATCTTTTCGATTGGCCCAGGGTACGTCGACGACTTCTTAGTTTGGGGCGTCCTGAAGCCAGATTCATCCCTTGGATCCATCTGGTACGAGTACGGAGTCTACGAGTGCCGTGGTATCGTCACCTCTATCTGCAATCTTTAAGACAGTCTTACTGGGAGTCGCTATCGGTACGGCGATGCACCCTGTGGCTGGTCTTGCGATGGACGGACCGGTGACGGGACACCCATCGCCTAGCAGTTGCAGCCCTACCTATGCTGGCACAGTCAGCAACGATAGCCGTCTCGTCACTTACCAGGCTGGCGCCACCATCTCGTGCTACCGGCCCGGCAACACGGGTCCCTATGGTGCTAGCTCGGCGATCAGCTACACCGCGCCAGCCAATGGGACGTACTGTGAGCTCTTCGATGACGTCCCGGTCACGCTGGAGGACTTCCCCGCCTACATTCGGGCAGCCTGGACCGCCCCCGACGGCACGGCCGGAGTGGGCGAGATCGATCCGTCAGCTGACGGCGCGCTGCTCAGCCAGGCCGGCCAGATCGCGGCCACCGATGACATCTACGCCGTGTACGCTCGCCAGGGCACCTACCAGGGCGGCCAGTGCCAGCCGCAAGGGCCATGGGTCGACTACTGTGGTGCCTTCCAGGCCAGCCCGGTGACCGATCCCTGCATCTTGGCGCAACCTCATATCATCACCCCGGCCACCTCGCCGCCACCCTCCATCACGCCGTACCTTCAGGAGGTCGTGAAGGAGATCCACGCCGGCGCCGGGACCATTGCGTCACTTCCAATGAGGGGACTGGTGAACTTGCCCACCTGCTTCTGGATCAACGGGATCACGGTGTCGCCCGACACTTACCAGACCCTGGTGCTGGCCGGTCCACCAGATCCGAGCGGTCGACGCATCTACTACACGTATGTGATCCATGTCTGGTTCGGTGGGGTTGAGTGGAACTTCGACGACCCCTTCGGTAACGACCAGGTGCAGCCAAACGTTGCTTGTGGTCAGCACCCGCAGCTGACTGCACATAGTTACCAGATGATTTCTGACAAACGCCATCCGGATCACATGTACGAGGTGACTGCGGCTGAGCAGTACTATATCTTCGTGACCGTCTACTGGGACGACAGCTATGGGACCCATGAGCTCAATGTGAACCCTGGTATCCAGATGCCTATCACGGTCACTCCTCCGCCGTATGGGCAGTACGTTGGCCAGGTCGAGGGCATCCCGGTCGGGCCGAGCTGACCGCCGAGGTACGATTGGGCGTCCAGAGAGCAATGTGGAGCAAAAGGCCTGGCTCAACCGATCGATCCTCGACCAGGCGTGGGGAGCATTCGCACTAACCTTGCAGCCGTGGCAGGCTGGGACTGTGGTGGTCATGGTTGATCCCCAGGAGGCGCCGCGGACATGCGATGCTTACGGGGCAACTGGTCCTCCTTTCCGGTGTCCCAAGTCGACGTCGTCTGTGTCGCGCCTGTTGGCACCGAGACAACGCCGAGGTGGACGCCCTGCAGAAACCTAGTAGAGGGCCGAACCGGCCCGTCAGGAACACCTTGGTGCTGCCTGAGTATCTGCGTCGCTTACGGTGCGGAGTCGTCACCGCAGCGTCTACGCCCGGCCGACCCATGGCCACCAGCCAGGCGGTGGAGGAAGTCCCTCGCTTGGCTATGGCCAGGGGATCTCCGCCGACCGCCAGCAGTTCCAGGGCTGGGTGGTCACCGGCGATCAGGAACAGGGTTCCGGCCGGACCCAGGGGAGGCCAGCGTGGCTGGCTGTGAGCAATTCTCACACCTTGTCCGGATGGGTTGCCGGGCCTCGATGACCGGGCGGGCGATCGATGGCCCGGCGACTCGATAACTCATAACAATCTCATAAACAGAGGACCGGAATCTCATAAACAAAGGACCGGATAAGATAGCTGCCGATGGAGGAGGTCGGCCGGCGCAGGTCCGTCGGTGTCTGGTGGAGAGAGGGCCAGCTCCGCATCGGTGCTCATCGCGGCGACAACAGCGTCGCACCCGAGAACACACTGGCTGCGTTCCGTGCCGCTGCCGAGGCACAGGTCGACTATCTTGAGGTCGACGTCCGCCGAAGCGCCGATGGACAGCTGGTGGTGATCCACGATGCCAGCCTGGAGCGGACCACCAACGGGCAGGGGATGGTTGGTGGGATGACCGCTCCGGAACTCTTCGCCCTGGATGCCGGTAGCTGGTTCTCGGCCGACTACGCTGGAGAGCGCATCCCCTCCTTCGACGCCTTTCTTGAGTGGTTGAGCGCCACCGGGTTGGGAGCCATGGTCGAGGCCAAGGCTCCAGGAGTCGGTGCCGAGGTCGCGAGCCGGCTGGCAGCCCAGCCCTTTCCGGAGCGGTTGGCCGTCTGCTCCTTCTCTGGCGTGGAGGTGAACGCGGCCAAACAGGTGGCTCCTGAGTTGCCCTGCATCTTGATCTTCCCCGGCTACCGGGCGGCAGAAGACGTCATCTGGGAGGTGACGCGGTGGGGCGGGGACGGGGCAAACCTGCCTGCCGACTGCCTCGATCGCGGGCTCTTGGCCGAGCTGCGGGAGGCAGGCATGATCGTGACCGGCGGCACCGCCAACCAGCCCGACCTGGTCGCTAGGCTGGTGGCCTTGGGGGTCGATGCCGCCGACACCGACCAGCCCCGGATGGCGGTGGCGGCACGCTCCGCCGCACTGGAAGCCGGGTATTAACCTTAAAGGAGCGGGAGGTTCGGGAATGAGAACAAATGGGTGGCGGGCGCTGGTGCCGACGCTGGTGGCTGCGGTGGCGTTAGCCGCCTGCGGTGGGACCAGTACCTCCACATCGACCCAGACCGCCAAGTCTTCGCTCTCCGGAACGATTACGTTCTACATGAGCGGTGATGTCAACATCCAGCATTTGTGGCTGGACACCCTAATCCCCGACTACGAGAACGCCTACCCAGGCGTAAAGGTGAACCTCGTGTACTCGGCGCACGGGGTCGAGGATGCCACCACCCTGGCGAAGCTTGCCCAGTCGCAACAGTCGGGGCAGTACTCGGGATTCGACATGCTCGAGGGAGGTCTGGTCACCGAAGCCGCCCAATCGGGCCTGCTGACCAAGATCACGACCTCAGAGGTCCCCCGGTCGAGCGAGATCGACCCGTCCGAGTTCACCGCGGTCCAGCATGACGCCATGCCGTACCGCGGCTCCAAGGTTTTGATCGCCTACAACTCTGACTACGCCAAAAAGGCTCCGAAGACGCTCTCCGACGTGCTCAACTTCATTCGTTCCCACCCCGGCAAGTTCGACTACAACGTGCCCAGCGGCGGCGGCTCTGGCCAGGCATTCATCGAGGCGGTCCTGAACCAGTACGTGCCCAAAGCGGACCAGCAGAAGATGGGCCTGGGATACTATCCCAGCTTGGAGAATCTGTGGAACCAGGGCTTCGACCAGCTTCACGCGCTCAACAGCGACATCTACCAGAATGGGACGTACCCGGCCTCACAGGACCAGGTCTACCAGCTGCTGGGCTCGGGAGCGATCTGGATGTCGCCGGTCTGGTCCGACCAGGGCCTGTCCGCGCTCAAGACGGGTGAGTTTCCGCCATCGGTAAGGCTGACGGAGCTTTCACCCCCGCTGTATGGCGGCCCCGCCTACCTGGGCGTGCCGGCCATCTCGCCCCACAAGAAGCTCGCCTTCAGCCTTATGAACTTCGTGCTCGGGAGTGCCGAGCAAGCTAAGATCGTGCAGCAGGTGCAGGGCCTGCCCGGAATCCGGCTGTCCTACATGTCGACATCGATTCGGAAGCAGTTCGCATCCTTCGGCACCAATGAGTCGCTCCCCTACTCTGCCAAGATGGCAGCCGATCTCAACCGGCTGTGGCAGAGCAAGGTACCGGGATAATCGACCGGTTGGGGGCACGGCGGCGGGCATCGCCCGCCGCCTCCGACCGGCAGTGGTTGGTCGGGCTGCTGATGGTGCTCCCGCCGGTCGGGCTGGTCTTCTTTCTCGTTGGTTTCCCGATCGTCGTTGGCATCGTCTACTCCCTTGGCCACACTGGTGGTTTCAACTCTGCCATCTCTGAGCTGGCGCAGCACCAAGTCTCGGTCAGCAGCGGGCCCGGGACCCTGGTCCTTTACCAGCAGGTGGTGCTCGACCACCAGTTCCTCGTCGATCTGGCCGCGACCCTGTGGGTCACGGCGCTGTCGGTGGTGCTCGTGCTGGCCATCGCCTGGGGGGTGGCACTGTACGTACGCTTCAGCGATAGCCTGCTGGCCAGGGCGATCTCCGCGCTGTCGGTGGTGCCGCTCTTCATCCCGGTCGTGATCGCCTCCTACGCCATCCTCGCCTTCTGGTCAGGTACCGGCTTCGTGCGCAGCGCTGCCGACCATCTGGCTGTCACCAATTTCCCCACGCTCGGCTACACGCTGGCCGGTGTTGTGATCGGTCAGGTGTGGGTCAACCTGCCCTTCGGGGTGCTCATGATCGTCTCCGGTCTCCAACGCATCCCGGACGTGCTCATCGATGCGTCCCGGGACGTGGGTGCGTCGCTGGCGCGGACCGTGCGTAGCGTGCTCGTGCCCATGAACGCACTTCCCACGATCATCGCCGCCACATTCACCGCAATCGGGGTCATGGGCAGCTTCACAGTCCCCTTCTTAATCGGCCCCGCTGCACCGACCATGCTTGGCCCGCTGGCAACCAACACCTTCCAGTCGTACAACGAGCCGCAGCAGGCAGAGGTGATCGCCATGGTCCTCTTCATCCTCGCGGTCGGGGTGGGGGCGGCCTACGTCTGGGCCAACGCCCGGGGTCGGTAACTGTTGGCATTTGAACCTATGATAGTATGTAGAGGTGACCTTGAAGGACTGGGCGCGGCAACAAGGTGTTCATCCCATGACTGCCTACCGCTGGTTCCGGGAAGGCAAACTCCCAGTTCCCGCGCGCCGCGCCGGCCGGCTGATCCTGGTGGACCAGCCACCGGTCAGTGCCGTTCCAGGGATCACGGCCGTGGATGCCCGCGTGTCCTCCGCTGACCAGAGGTCCGACCTGGACCGTAAGGTTGCCCGGGTGAGCGCATGGGCAGCAGCCCAGAGCTTGGCAGTGGGCCGCGTGGTGACCGAGGTCGGCTCCGCACTGAACGGCAAGCGCCGCAAGTTCCTGGCCCTCCTGCGCGACAATTCGGCGACCACGATCGTGGGGGAACATCGCGACTGGTTCGCCCGCTTGGGTGCGGAGGAGGTCGAGGCTGCGATGTCGGCACAGGGCCGACGGTTGCTGGTTGTGGATCCATCGGAGGTGGATGACGA
>CADDZO010000061.1 GCA_902812395.1 bacterium
ACGCCTCGGTGGACTCGTGGGTGTGAATGGTCCCCAGCCGGGGCAGCGTGACCGTCGAGCCCGAGCAGCGCATCACCCCGGTGCTGAAGCGGCAGGAGTCCCGGCACCGGCCCTTCTTCTTGGACCGAGGGAAGCCCAGCCGGCGCCCCTTCCGTTGTCCCGTCTTGGACTTCAGGAAGTCCTGGAGCGATCGGTCCAGGTTCCTGAAGGCCTCCTGGTAGACGCACTTGGAGTTCTCCTTCCACCAGGCCAGATCGGGCTCGGTCTTCTTCTCCACGTTCCAGAGCCGATGGAGTTCTTCCGCCGAGTACCACTTCTTCTCGGCTTCGTACCGCGCCATGACCCGGGTCAGGGCCCAGTGCCAGGCGAATCGGGCGGCTCCGGCATGGGAGCGGAGCCTCCGCTCCTGGGCGGCGATGGGATCGAGCGCGTACCGGTAGGCCTGGGGCACCCCACGAAGCGGGCTTCGTGGGGACCCGGCCTAGTGCAGCTTCACGGGTTCTCCCTGGTGGCCACTGCGATGGCCTTGGCCGCTCGGTTGCCAGCCGCTCGCCGTCCGGAGAGGCGAGCGCAGAGGCTGGTTGGGACCTCGGTCACGTCCCGCACCAGATCGTCGTCTCCCTCCGATGGGTCCACGACCAGCAACCGGCGGCCCTGTGCCGCCAGCGCAGCCGCGACCTACTCCGCGCCGAACCGGGCAAACCGGTCGCGGTGCTCCACCACGATGGTGGCCACCGAATGGTCGCGCAGCAGGAACTTGCGGCGTTTGCCGTTCAGCGCAGAGCCGATCTCGGTCACCACGCGGCCCACCGCCCAGCTCTGGGCTGCCGCCCATGCCGTCACCCGGGCAACCTTACGGTCCAGGTCCGCGCGCTGTCAGCGGAGGACACTCGCGCCTACACGGCCGTGATCTCCGGAACGGCACTGACCGGTGCCTGGTCCACAGGATCAGCCGGCTGGCACGGCGCCCAGGAACCGGGAGCTTGCCTTCGCGGAACCAGCGGTACGCGGTCACGGGGTGCACGCCCTGCTGCCGCGCCCACTCCTTCCAGTTCACCCCTGCAGTTACCGACCCCGGGGATCCCGGAGCGACCCATGCCCTCGCCAGCCGATGCCGCTTACGGCCGAACCCCTACTCGGCCCCGATCCCTAGGATCCCGGTGGGACAGGCCACCCCGGTGCCGGCCAGGCCGCAATAGCCGTGGGGATTGCGGGCCAGATATTGCTGGTGGTAGGCCTCGGCGTAGTAGAAGGGGCCGGCCTCCGCGATCTCGGTCGTGACCCTTCCCTTACCCGCTGCGGTCAGGGCTGCCTGGTAGGCATCGCGTGAGGCGTGGGCAAGGCGCTGCTGCTCGGAATCGTGCCAGAAGATGCAGGAGCGGTACTGGGTCCCGACGTCGTTGCCCTGACGCATGCCCTGGGTGGGGTCGTGGCTCTCCCAGAAGGCACGAAGGAGTTGCTCGTAGGAGACGAGCGCGGGGTCGAAGACCACCCGGACCACCTCGGCGTGGCCGGTGAGCCCCGTGCAAACCTCCTCGTAGGTGGGATTGGGGGTGAAGCCGCCGGAGTAGCCGACCGCGGTGGTGTGGACCCCCCGCATCTCCCAGAAGCGGCGCTCGGCGCCCCAGAAGCATCCCATCCCGAAGGTGGCGATGGCGGTGCCCTCAGGGAAGGGCGGGAGCAGGGAGGTTCCCAGGACCAGGTGGCGGTTGGGGACCGACATCGGCTCTTCCCTCCCCGGCAGCGCCTCTTCCGGGCGAGGCATCCGGGTCTTGGCCCTGGGCAGCCAGATCATCGCGCCTCCTCGGCCGGGTCGAAGCGCAGCGCCAGGCTGTTCATGCAGTAGCGCTCTCCGGTCGGCGTCTGGGGTGCATCGTCGAAGACGTGGCCCAGATGGGAGCCGCAGCGACGGCAGCGAACCTCGGTCCGCACCATCCCGTGGCTGTGGTCCGGCACCAGCTCCACCGCCTCCTCATGGCTGGTCTCGAAGAAACTGGGCCAGCCGCAGTGGGACTCGAACTTGGCTTCGGCCCTGAACAGCTCCGCCCCGCAGGCCCGGCAGCGATAGATGCCAGGCCGCCACTCGCGCAGCAGTGCCCCCGTCCCGGGCGGTTCCGTCGCTGCCCGGCGCAGGACCGCGTACTCGTCCGGCGACAGCAGCTCCCTCCACTCCGCCTCTGACCGCTCGATTCTCTCCACCATGACACCACAACCCTACCCCCAGCGCGGGCCCCCGGATTCCGCTCGCCCGTTCGCCCTCACCCCGGTCGCCCAAAAGCCAGTTAGGCTAGGCGATGGCGGCGATTTCGACCATGTCCAGTGGAGGCAACCTGATGCAAGCATCGTCATCCGTCCGACCAGCGTTGCTGTCCTGTTCCGGCCGGTAACTGAGCCCGCCGGGCGGCCGTTGGGATAGAAAAGTGCTGGATTCCATCCAATCGCCGGCCGACATCCGGGGGCTGGATCGCGACCAGCTCGGGCGCCTCGCCGCCGAGATCAGAGAGTTCCTGGTCACCCACGTCGCCAAGACCGGCGGCCACCTCTCGCCGAACCTGGGCGTGGTCGAGCTCACCCTCGCCATCCATCGCATCTTCCACAGCCCGGACGATGCCATCGTGTGGGACACAGGGCACCAGGCCTACGTGCACAAGCTGCTGACGGGCCGGGCCGCCGCCTTCACCACCCTTCGGCAGCCGCGGGGGCTGTCCGGCTACCCGAACCGCTCGGAAAGCCCCCACGACCTGGTCGAGAACAGCCATGCCTCCACCTCCCTCTCCTATGCCCTCGGCCTGGCCGAGGCGCGCCTGCGCAACGGGACCCCGGGCAGCGTGGTGGCCATCATCGGCGACGGAGCGTTGACCGGGGGGATGGCGTACGAGGCCCTCAATCAGATCGCACACCTGCGGCCGCCCAACCTGGTCATCGTCATCAACGACAATGGCCGCTCCTACGCTCCGACCGTAGGGGGCCTGGCCCGACATCTGGCCCAGCTGAAGGCCGATCCCCGCTACGAGCGCCTGAAGGAGGAGATCGCCCACCGGCTGCGCGACCTGCCCCTGGTCGGTGCCCAGGCCGAGGAGGCCGCTCACCGGTTCAAGGAGTCGTTGAAGCAGCTGCTCCAACCCAACACGGTCTTCGACAGCCTGGGCCTCAAGTACGTGGGCCCCTGCGACGGCCACGACCTGGAGGCGCTGGAGGACCTGCTCGGACGGGCCAAGCGGTTGCGGGTCCCGACCGTCGTGCACGTGGTGACCGAGAAGGGACGCGGCTACGGCCCTGCCATCGATGACGAGGTCAACAAGCTCCACCAGGTGAGCGCTCACACCGACCCGTTGAGCGGGAGGCCCCGGACCACCGAGCTGACCTACACCGACGTCTTCGGTGAGGCCATCCTCTCCGCCGGAGCCCGCCATCCAGACGTGGTCGCCATCACCGCGGCGATGGCCTCCTCGACCGGGCTTCTGGACTTCGCCCGCGAGTTCCCGGATCGGTTCTTCGACGTCGGCATCTGCGAGCAGCACGCCGTCACCTTCGCCGCCGGCCTGGCGCTGGCTGGCAGGCGGCCGGTGCTCTGCATCTACTCGACCTTCCTGCAGCGGGCGTTCGACCAGACCATCATGGACGTCTGTCTGCACCGGCTCCCGGTCGTGTTCGTGCTCGATCGGGCCGGGGTGACCGGGCCCGACGGACCGTCTCACCACGGGGTCTTCGACCTCAGCTACCTGCGGCTCATCCCCAACCTGCGCATCGCGGCTCCCGCCGATGCCACCGAGCTCTGCGCGCTGCTCGAGACCGCACTCTCCAGCGATGGGCCGGTGGCGATCCGCTACCCGCGGGCCACGGTCCCGGCCACCCCTGACCTGCCGGTCGAGCCACTTCCGGTGGGGCGCTGGGAGGAGCTTCGGCGGGGCGGGGATGCCTGCATCCTGGCGATCGGTCGCATGGTCGAGGTGGCGTGCGTCGCCGCCGATCGTCTGGCCTCGGAGGGCATCGCCTGCGGGGTCGTCAACGCCCGCTGGCTCAAACCGATGGACCCCCGGCTGGTCGGCGATTGGGCGCGCCGCTACCCGCTGCTGGTGACGGCCGAGGACAACGTGCTGGCAGGAGGCTTCGGATCGGCGGTGCTGGAGGTGCTGGCACCGCACGGGCTGGCGGGCAAGGTCCGTCTGGCTGGCCTGCCGGACCGCTTCCTGGCCCACGGTCGGCAAGCGGAGATCCTGGCCGAACATGGGCTGGACCCCGAGGGGCTGGCGCTGACCGTGCGCTCCGCCCTGGCCGAGCAGGCCCGGACCGCCTGACGGTCAGATCGGGCGGCGCCCCGGGTAGCCCTTGCCGATCGGGTGCCAGTGGGCGACCCGCTCCTCGCCCAGCTTCCAGCACAGCTCCACCAGCTGCCTGCCCCGATAGGAGAGGAAATCGACCAGACCCAGACGAGGGTCCTTGAGCTGGACGCCCATCCGCTCCAGTCCCTGCATCGCCACCAGCAGCCGGTCCTCGGCCTCACGCAGGCCAGCCCTCGCCTGCTCGAAGCGGTCCCGCTCGGCGGCTGTCGCCGCCGGCCGCTGCGCCCGGTACTGGGCAGCGCGCACCTCCTCCTGCAGCTCCGGTAGCCGGGCGGTCAGCTCCACGATCCGGGCCACCAGCGGGCGGACCTGTGCCAGCGCCCTGTTCGCCTCCTCCACCCCGAAGGTCCGCGGCGCCACTGCCAGTAGGATACGGATACCCCACCTGCCCGGCCACCGATCTGGTTAGCTTTCGGCAACCAGATGGCCTTGCCAGCCCTCCCGGACGGGCTCTCTCCCTACGTCACCTTCAGCCGCAATGAATGGGCCGAGCTCCGCGCATCGACCCCGCTCACGCTGACCGACGAGGAACTGCAGGCGCTCCGGGGACTGAACGAGAACGTATCGCTGGACGAGGTGGTGGAGGTCTACCTGCCCCTCTCCCGGTTGCTCAATCTCCAGGTAGCGGCTGCTCAAGCCCTCCACCAGGTTACCGACACCTTCCTGGGCAAGCCCTTCCGCCCGATCCCGTACGTGATCGGGATCGCCGGCAGCGTGGCCGTGGGCAAGAGCACCTTCGCCCGCATCTTGCGTGCGCTGCTGGCCCGCTGGCCCAACCATCCCAAGGTGGACCTGGTCACCACCGACGGCTTCCTCTTCCCCAACCGCGTGCTGGAAGAGCGGGGCCTGATGAACCGCAAGGGCTTTCCCGAGAGCTACGACCTGCGTCGGTTGATGCGGATGATGGCGGAGCTCAAATCGGGGGCGGCAGAGGTGCGGGTCCCTGTCTACTCTCACCTGATCTACGACATCGTGCCCGGCGAGGAGCTGATCATCGAGCGCCCCGACATCGTCCTCCTGGAGGGCCTCAACGTACTCCAGACCCCCGACGGAGCGCGGCGGCGGTCGATCCGAGCCTTCGTCAGCGACTACTTCGACTTCTCGATCTACCTCGACGCCGATGAGGAAGACATCGAGTCCTGGTACGTAGCCCGATTCCTGACGCTGCGCGACACCGCCTTTCGCGATCCTCGCTCCTACTTCCGCCGCTACGCCGACCTGTCCACCGAGGAGGCAATCGCCACCGCCAGGCGAATCTGGGACGAGATCAACGAGGTCAACCTGCACGAGAACATCAGGCCCACCCGCGACCGGGCCCGCCTCATCCTGCGCAAGGCGGGTGACCACTCGGTGCAGGAGGTGCGCCTGCGACGGCTGTGACCCGGACGGCAGCTCACCTCAGGACGGCGGGATCCGACCCGCCAGCGTCTGCCTGGACACCTGATAGGTCACGATCTCGCGGTAGGGACGGAATCCGAGGCGGACGTTGATGGCGAGCATGGGGGCGTTGGAGCCCGCGTTCTCGGTGGTGACGTACCTCACGTCGGGGTGGCGCTGGCGGACGTAGCCGAGCATGGCGGCCTTTACCCACTTGCCCAGACCCCGCCCCTGCGCCTCGGGCACCACGCCGGTCAGCTGTTGCCGAAGATAGGGTCCGTCGTACGGCGAGCGGGTCACGTCCGTGAACGCGACGATCGAGCCGTCGGGGTCGCGGACGACCGCCGTGTGGTGCGCCGCCCCGCGGACGTCCAGCCGCTGGTACCACTCCCTGATCGCGTCCGGCCAGACCGCGAACTCGCCCCGGTCCAGCTGCTCGGTGGGGACCGTGTTGACCAGGCGCGTGACCACAGCCGCGATCTCCTCCAGCTTCGACTCCGGCAGCCGCTCAGGGTAGAGCTCCAGCCGGGAGCGGGGGGAACGCTCCTGGCCCTCGCGGGCCCACGCCTCTACCATCTCCCAGTCCACCGTCGTCAGATCCAGCCGGCTCTGTCGCTCGCGGAACCGCGGCTCCGCCCCCAGCCAGCGGAGGAACTCATGGCCGGACGGCAGCTCGGCCGGGGAGCTGAGGACGGTGGCGCCGCGCTCGTCCATGACCCGGGCCAGGGCGGGCAAGAGGGCACGGCCGATCCCGCGCCGACGATACGGCTCCAGGACCCAGCCCTCGGCCCAGAGGAGGTGCCGGTTGGTCTCGTATTCGGGTGAGGCGGGCAGCACCGCGGAGGCGGTGAGGAACCCTGCCATCTCCCCGTCCACGGAGACCTGGAAATGGAGGTTGGCCTCGAAACGCCGTGGCAGCTGGAGCTCGGCCTCCACCACGTGGTCGGGCGGTACGGGCTCCTCGGGTCGGCTCTCCCGCTGGCGCGCCCGGCGGAAGGCGTGATACCGCTGCCACTCCTCAGAACGCGCACGCTCCGGCGAGAACGGGGTCACCTCGGGCACGAACACTCATTCTATACGACGCGAAACCAGGGTCGGTCCTGCCCCGCTGACCTCGGATCCGTAGCGGCGTCCCCCTCTCGTGCCAGCGCCGCCGCGCTCGACACAGAGCTCGACGTCAAGGCTGCCAACGGGGTAGACTGCGCCCGACCGATGAGCGAGAAGGCAGCAACCGGGACGAACGTGCCGCAGCCCGCGGCTGCCCTCTCGATCGTCGCGATTCGGATTCTCTAGGCACGCAGGGGCCTCGTACCTGCGTGCCGGCGCCGCCAGCGAGAAGGCGGCCTTTTTCATTTCCGGCAGCGGGGGGGCTCCCAGAGGAGGTCTCGACGATGCCGCTGAGTGGTGCGCAGGCTCTGTTCCGGGCGCTCGAGGACGAGGGGGTGGAGATCGTGTTCGGGATCCCGGGAGGGGCGATCATGCCCGCCTACGATGCCCTCTTGGACTCCCCCATCCGCCACGTGTTGATGCGACACGAGCAGGGCGCCGGCCACGCCGCCGAGGGTTATGCGCAGGCCAGCGGCCGGGTCGGCGTGTGCATGACCACCTCGGGCCCGGGGGCCACCAACCTGGTCACCCCGCTCGCGGACGCGATGATGGATTCGATCCCGGTGGTCGCCATCACCGGCCAGGTGGGGCGATCGAGCCTGGGGCGCCAGGCCTTCCAGGAAGCGCCCATCACCGAGATCGTGCGACCCATCACCAAAGGGACCTGGCTGGTGATGGACCCGGAGCGGGTCGAGGCCACCGTCCACGAAGCGTTCGCGCTCGCCCGCTCCGGCCGCCCGGGGCCGGTGCTGATCGACATCCCCAAGGACGTGCAGGCCGCGGTCGGGGAGCTACCCGGTGGCTGGACGTGCCCAGCCGGCCCTCCGCCCCCGGTGCTGGCCGAACGCGAGCTCCGGCGCGCCGCCCACCTGATCCTGGCCGCGCGCCGGCCGGTGCTGTACGTCGGCGGCGGCGTCGTCCGCTCCGGAGCCGAGGACGAGCTCTTCGACCTGGCCCTGAGGCAACAACTGCCGGTGGTGACCACGTTGATGGCGCGCGGAGCCTTCCCCGACTCCCACCCCCTGGCGCTGGGCATGCCGGGGATGCACGGCGCCTACGCCGCGGTCATGGCCATGCAGCGCTCCGACCTCCTGGTCGCGGTCGGCGCACGCTTCGACGACCGGGTCACCGGCCGCCTGGACGCCTTCGCCCCCGACGCCCGGGTGGTGCACATCGACATCGACCCGAGGGAGATCGGCAAGAACCGGGCGGCCGACGTCGCCCTCGTCGGCGACGCCCGCCGGGTGCTGGTGGCCCTGGGCACGGTCCTGCCCGACTTCGATCACGTGGCCGACCCGGCCGCCCGCCGCGCCTGGCTGGCCCAGCTCGATCGCTGGCGGGAGCGCTTCTGCTTCCGCTACCGCCCCGAGCCCGGGACGCTGAAGCCGCAGCAGGTGGTGGAGCGCCTGTGGGTCCGCACCCGGGGCGAGGCGGTGGTGGTCACCGGGGTCGGCCAGCACCAAATGTGGACGTCGCAGCTCTGGCGCTTCGACCGTCCCCGATCCTGGGTCGCCTCCGGGGGTCTGGGCACCATGGGCTTCGCGGTGCCGGCCGCGGTCGGGGCCAAGGCCGCCCGTCCCGACCAGCTGGTGCTAGCGATCGACGGCGACGGTTGCTTCCAGATGACCTGCCATGAGCTGGCGACTACGGTCACCGAAGGGCTGCCGCTGCTGGTCTGTGTCCTCAACAACGGCGCCCTGGGCATGGTCCGGCAATGGCAGGAGCTCTTCTTCCGGGGCCGCCTTTCCCAGGTGCACCTGGGCGCCGAGGTTCCGGACGTGGTCGCACTGGCCCGTGCGTACGGCTGCGCCGCCTTCCGCGTGGAGCGGCCGGAGGAGCTGGACGGTGTGATCGACGACGCCCTGGCCGCGCTGGCCGATCGGACCGCCGTGGTCGACTTCCGGGTCTCGCCGACCGAGAACTGCTTCCCCATGGTGCCCGCAGGCGCATCCAACGACCAGATCCTGCTCGGCGATGTGATCGGCCAGGATCTCCACGCCGATCTTTCAGATCGATGAGGAGGGGTTGACAAATTGGCAAGTCGGAATTTAGATTCATGCCATGCACGAGGTCGGCTCCCACCTGCAGCGTCAGCCCGGCTCCCGTCGGTGGCCGACCGGGCAGGAGCATCGCCATCCGGCCTCTAGCCCGTATCATCCCGGCCGGGGGACACCTGAACGGTGGAGGCGCGAGTGGACGAGACGGTTGTGGAGACGCGCGGCCTGATCAAGACTTACGGAAGGGTCGAGGCGGTCCGCGGCATCGACCTGGCGGTGCACCGGGGCGAGGTCTTCGGCTTCCTGGGCCCCAACGGAGCCGGCAAGTCGACCACGATCAGCATCCTGTGCACGCTGCTCTCGCCGACAGCCGGCCAGGCCCTGGTCGCTGGCTACGACGTCACCCGCCAGCCCGGCGCGGTGCGGGCCCGGATCGGGCTGGTCTTCCAGGACCCGTCGCTGGACGACCAGCTGACCGCGCGGGAGAACCTGGAGTTCCATGCCTTCCTGTACAACGTCCCCCGCGCCGAGCGACGGCGACGGATCGACGGGGTGCTGGAGATGGTGGAGCTGACCGAACGGGCCGGATCTCTGGTCCGCACCTTCTCCGGAGGGATGAAGCGGCGCCTGGAGATCGCACGCGGCATCGTCCACTATCCCGAGGTGCTGTTCCTGGACGAGCCCACGATCGGGCTCGACCCCCAGACCCGGAACCGGATCTGGGAGTACCTCCATGCCCTGCGCCGGCGCGAAGAGATCACGATCTTCATGACCACCCACTACATGGACGAAGCCGAGCAGTGCGACCGGATCGCGATCATCGACCACGGACAGATCATCGCCCAGGGCACTCCCGAGGAGCTGAAGGCTGGGGTCGGGGGTGACGTGGTCACGGTGACCACCCGGAATCCGGCCCTGGCCGCGGACGAGATCCGGCGGGCCTTCGAGCTGGAGCCGGCGGTGGATGGGTCCAACCTCCGGCTGGAGGTGGCGGACGGAGCCAGCTTCGTTCCTCGTCTGGTCCGGGACCTGACGGTCCCGGTCAGCGCCGTCACCCTCAGCCGGCCCACCCTGGACCACGTCTTCCTCAAGCTGACCGGCAAGGCCATACGGGACGAGGAGGTTGACCAGAAGGACGCCATGCGGATGATGCACCAGCGCTGGGCGAGGCGGCGATGAGGGGAGAGGCAGAGCGGCTCGGCCCCCAGCGGGCCGCGGTGAGCACCGCCTGGGCGAGCCTGCGGGCCGTGTACATGATCTGGCGGCGCGACCTGCTCCGCTTCTGGCGTGACCGGGCCCGGGTCCTGGGCTCGCTGGTGCAGCCACTGCTGTTTTTGATCCTGCTCGGCACCGGGCTCTCGTCGGCACTGCGGGCGGCTGGCGGCAGCACCTTCGCCGGAGGCCTGGACTACCAGCACTTCATCTACCCGGGGATCATCGGCATGTCCGTCCTCTTCAGCTCCATCTTCAGCGGCATGTCGATCATCTGGGACCGCGATTTCGGTTTCCTCAAGGAGGTCCTGGTGGCCCCCATCGACCGCTCCGCCGTTGCCATCGGCAAGACGCTCGGCGGTGCCAGCCAGGCCACCATCGGTGGCCTGATCCTGCTCATCCTCTCGCCCTTCTTCGGGGTCCATTTGGGCGCGCTGGACGCCCTTGAGCTGGTCGGCCTGATCTTCTGCATCGCCTTTGCCCTCACCGCGGTGGGAGTGGCGGTGGCATCGAGGATGCAGTCGATGATGGGCTTCCAGTTCGTCCTCAACTTCCTGGTCCAGCCGGCGTTCTTCCTCTCCGGGGCACTGTTCCCCCTGCAGGGCCTGCCCGCCTGGATGACCCCGCTGACCCGGATCGACCCCCTCTCCTACGGGGTGGACCCCATCCGTCGGGTGGTGCTCTCCGCCTCCGGCCTCCCCTCACCGCTGATCGACCGCCTCTCGCTAACCCTGCTCGGTCAACCGGTGCCGATCCTGCTCGACGTCGGGATCATGCTCGCCTTCGGTGCGGTGCTGCTGGCCATTGCGGTGGTCAACTTCCGCCATCAGCAGTAGTGAAGACGGCGAACTTGCAGCTGGGGAGCGGCGGAACCGGTCAACGGTATCGGATTGTGGAAGATGCAACTCCCAAATGGGAGGCGGCCGGTCCTCGCAGCCTTTGCGGCACGAACAAGCGCACCCCGCGATCCGATTCCTCTGCCGCCGAAAGTCACCCTCGGAAGTTTCTCATCGGCCTCCCCGCTGGCTGCCGCGATCCCTAGCTTCGCGGGCGCACAGCGATAGAGCAAGTACCCGGCACCGCGAGTGCGCAGGAGACCTGACTGCCACCTCGCAAGAGGCGGCTGCGTGAGCGGTCAGCTCGCTATTGGCGTTGCGACACCGCCTTCACCACCGTCTCGTCCGCTGCAGGCACGCCGTCCATGACCGACTTCAGGGCCTGGGCGGCACCCAGCAGGCCGGCAGACTCCACCGGCACCACCACCTTGGAGTTGGGGCTGGCGGCGAACTTGCTTAGGGTGTCGAGCTGGAGCACGGCCAGCAGCTCCGGGGTGGGAGCGTTCTCCTTGATCGCCTGGTAGACGGAGGCGATGGCGCGGGCCCGACCCTCGGCCTCGAGAATCGCTGCCTGCTTCTGGCCCTCGGCTCGGAGGATTGCGGCCTGTCGCTCTCCCTCGGCCTGCTTGATCGCCGCCTGCTTCTGGCCCTCGGCCACATTGATGGCGGCCTGCTGCTGGCCCTCGGACTGCAGGATCGCCGCCCGCTTCTCCTGGTCGGCCTGCTTCTGCAGGGCCATCGCCTGGAGGATGGGCTGTGGCGGCAGGATGTCCAGGATCTCGACCCGGTTGATCCTCACCCCCCACTTGTCGGTGGCCGACTCCATCTGTTGCTGCAGGCGAGCGTTGATCAGCTCGCGCTGGCTCAGCGCCTCGTCCAGGGTCATCTCTCCGAACACCGCCCGCAGCGTGGTCCGGGACAGGCGATCCACGGCCATCAGGTAGTCCTCGACGTTGAACAGCGCCGCCCGGGCATCCACCACCTGGCTGAAGATGGTCACGTTCACGACCAGGGAGACGTTGTCCTTGGTGATCACGTCCTGCCGTTCCCCGGTGCGCGGGGTCTCACGCAGATCCACCCGCGCCAGCGAGTCGACGAAGGGGATGAGGAACACGATTCCGGGCTCGCTCAGGGCGTGATAGCGACCAAGGCGCTTGATCACCCCGACCCACCCCTGCTGGATCTGGCGTACAGCCATCCTGATCAACGTCAGCACGAACAGAGCGATCAGGACGCCGATCACGATCTCAACGACCATCTGTGACATCTCCAGTCGAATCCTCTCTGATAGACCTCTGTGGGCTCGGCTGCAGGCCGTCGGGGGAGGCCCCGACCCGATCGACCAGCAGGGTGGCGCCCCGGATCTCCACCACCAGCACCGACGCGCCGGCCTCCGCCCGCCCCCCGTCGCGACAGAGCGCCGGCCAGTCTTCGCCCTGGAGCCGCACGTGGCCCCGCTCGTGTGGCCCCCGGATGGGGTCGACCACCACGGCGGTCTGACCGATGAGCGAGGACGACCCGGAATGGGTCAGGTGAGGGCGCCGCTGCAGGTAGTGGAGGAGCGGCCGCCGCACCATCCCGATCCCGGTCAGGGAGACGATGGCGAAGACGAGCGCCTGCTCAATCGGCCCCAGACCGGAGAAGGCCGCCACCGCCGCCCCGAACGCCCCCAGAGCCACGAACCCGGCGAACAGCGACACCGTCGCGACCTCGATGATCGAGAAGACCAGCGCGACCGCGATCCATGCGACCGTCACCGAAAAACCTCCACTCCCAATAACGCTCCAGCTCCGGCCCTGGTCGTACCAGGAACCGGTGATTCTGGCCAGGTGCTGCTCACACTACGCTTTGCTGATCGTGGACGCCGGCGAGATGCGGAAGCGGGTCGCCGCCGCCCGGGTTGCTCGCCTGGCCACCCAGGGGCCGGACGGACCCCATCTGGTGCCCTTCTGCTTCGCGCTCGAAGACGACCACCTCTATTCGGCCGTCGACCGCAAGCCCAAACGCAAGGGCCGGCTGCGCCGGCTCCGTAACGTGTCCCACGACCCGCGGGTCTCGGTCCTCGTCGACCACTACCAGGAGGACTGGTCCCGGCTGTGGTGGGTGCGCCTCGACGGCACCGCCCGAGAGCTGGAGCCGGGCGCGGAGACGGAACGGGCACTGGCGCTGCTGGCGGACAAGTATCCGCAGTACCGCCGACAACCTCCCCCCGGCCCGGTGCTCCGCATCGACGTCCTCCGCTGGAGAGGCTGGGCCCCTCGCTGAAACGGTCAGGAAAGAACAAGAGGGCGGTGCGCCGAGAATCGGCGCACCGCGAGTGGGGGGAAGGGGAGTGTGCTACGTCATCAGGTGCGGCCGACGGGCAGGCACCGGAGGAACACGACCCGCAGCCCACTATCATACTGCCGGGGCAAGTCCCGGCATGGGATCGCGCTCCCGGTGGAGGTTCCGATCCGCGTCTTCTTCACGTCGTCACCCCCGGTCCAACCCGTCAGCTCACGCACGCTTGTCAACTTCATTTTGAGCGACGACGGCGGCGGCTCGCCGGATCAGCCTGGCCGGCCATAGACGAGGCCTTAGACAACGCCGACCCAGGACGGGGCTTGTCCCTGTCCTGGGGACGAGTATCCCATTACCACCAACTCGGCGGGCCCCGACAATCCAGACGTGGTCATCGTCCCGGCGCAGGCCGACGACCGCGTGGCAGAGTTCCGCGGTCACCCCCGGGTGCTGGTCATCGACAGCCAGGTACTTTTCGCCGACGCCCTCGCCGGCCTCCTTGCCCAGCCTCCGCTGGAGGCGATGCCCACCACCACCCCCAGTTCCGACGTCCGCGAGCAGTTGGCGGATGAACCACCCGACCTCGTCCTCTGCGATCTGCGGGCGGAGCCGGTCCCGCCCCTGGAGCTGGCGACCTGGCTACGAACCCTTGACCGCCCTCCGCCGCTGATCCTGCTGGGAGAGGTAGGCGACGAAGCAGCATTGGCTGAGGCCATCGACGCCGACGTGGCCGGGCTCTTCACCAAGGACGCCACCCCCGAAGAGCTCTGGGAGGGGATTCGGGCCGTGCTGGCGGGCCACCGGGCGGTTGGGGCCCGGGTGATGCGGCACGTCGTGGCCCGGCTGGCGGGCGAGCGGGCGGTGGCGCCGCCCGGGCTGGCCTTGCTGTCGCCGACCGAGCTCGACATCCTGGCCATGGTCGGAGCGGCCTTCCCGGTGGACAAGATCGCCCGCGCCCGCGGCATCAGTCCCAAGACCGTCCGCAACCACCTGGCCAGCATCTACCGCAAGCTGAGGCTCCGGGGCCGGACCGAGACCATGCTCTTCGCCGCCCGCCTGGGCCTACGCCACCCCCGGATCTGAAGGCGGGACATCCGTCCCGGGCGGAGGCAGATCGCCCATTTCCCGCCCGGTCCGCCCCGGTCATGATGCGGCAATGGCCGCTCCCGGGGGGTGGAGCGTGGAGCTCGCGGCCACCTCCGAGCAGCTTGGACCTGCCCGGGTCGATCTTGGCGTCTGTCCCAGCCAGCCGGAGGCACTGGCCCTGGTCCCGGAGGCGTACGCCGCCGCCAACCACCTGGTCCCGCTCCGCCTGGAGGGGGGATGCCTGGTGGTGGCCTGCGCCGAGCCGATCCGACCGGAGATGCTGACCGAGCTTCAGGTCCTGAGTCGGCACCAGGTCCGCGCCCTGCCCGCCTCGGCGGGCGAGATCGCAGAGGCGATCGAGCAGCGCTACCGGGTGCTGCCCGACGTGGCCGAGCAGGTCCGGGCCTTCACCGAGCGCCAGCCGCCGTCTGCCCCGCCGGCCCTGCTCGCGATCAACGGGCACTCGCCGGTGGTCAGGGTGGTCGACCTGGTCATCGCCCAGGGACTCCGAGATCGGGCCTCCGACGTCCACCTGGAGCCCCAGCAGGGCTACCTGCGGGTCCGCTTCCGGATCGACGGGCTACTCACCGACGTCCTGCGTCTGCCTCGGGCCATGGCGCCGGCCCTGGCTTCGCGGATCAAGGTCATGGCGAACATGGACATCGTCGACCGCCACAACGCCCAGGACGGCCAGATCCAGCTCGAAGTCGGCGGGCGGCTGGTCGACATTCGGGTCTCGACGCTGGAGACCCAGTGGGGGGAGAAGGTCGTGCTGCGCCTCCTCGACCGCGGCCGCACGCTCCTCAGCCTGGACCAGCTGGGCTTGGCGGGAGACGCCTACCGGGCAGTGCGCCGGCTCCTCCGCTCACCCTTCGGGATGCTGGTGGTCAGCGGCCCCACCGGCAGCGGCAAGACCACCACCCTCTATGCAGCCATTCGGGAGCTCGACCCGATCACGCAGAACATCACCACGATCGAGGACCCGATCGAGTACACGTTCGAGAACATCAACCAGGTTTCCATCCGCCGGGTCGGCGGCCTGGGCTTCGCCGGTGCGCTCAAGGCCATCCTCCGCCAGGACCCGGACGTGATCCTGGTGGGCGAGGTGCGGGATCGCGAGACCGCGGAGATCGCAATTCGCTCCGCACTGACCGGTCACCTGGTGCTGTGCTCGCTCCATGCCACCGATGCCGGTGGCGTGATCCAGCGCTTCGTCGAGATGGGGATCGACGGCTTCCTGGTCGCCTCGGCTCTGGCCGGGGTGGTGGCCCAGCGCCTGGTCCGGCGCATCTGCCCCTACTGCCGGGAGACCTACCAGCCGGGTCCCGAGGAGCTCCGGCTCTGGCTCGAGTACGGAACAGGGGCCAAGCCGGAGTTCTTCCGCGGCCGGGGCTGCAACCACTGCGCCGGCACCGGTTACCGGGGCCGCATCGGTGTCTTCGAGGCCCTGGTCGTGAGCGAGCAGATCAAGCGGTTGATCAGCGAGCAGGCCCCGGCCGCCATGGTCCGGGAGCAGGCTCGGCGGGAGGGGATGCGGACCCTGCGCGCAGACGGCGTGGACAAGGTGGCGCACGATCTGACCACCCTCTCCGAGGTGGTCCGCTGCGTGTGGCTATAGGGGCCATGGCGACCTTCCGAGCCATCGTCTACGACCCCTCCGGTCGGCGCCAGGTCCGCTCCATGGTGGCCGTCTCGGCCGACCAGGTGAAGCTGACGCTCTGGGCCCAGGGGCTGCACGTGGTCGATATCGCCCCCAGACTCGTCCCCGACATGGCCTGCCTCTTCCCCCGCCTGATCAGGGTGGGGCGGGCCGAGCTGGCGCTGTTCACCCGCCAGCTCGCCACCTTCTGCCGGGCCGGGATCTCGATCCTTGACGGTCTCCAGGTCCTCTATGAGCAGGCCAGCTCGAGCCTGATGCGGCGGGCGCTGGAGGGGATGATCGCTGACCTGGGAGCGGGGGCGGCGCTTTCCACCGCGATCTCCCGCCAGCCCCGGGTGTTTCCCCCGCTGTACGCCGACCTGATCCGCTCGGCGGAAGCAGCCGGTGGCCTGGAAGCTGTGCTCCAGCATCTAGCCGACTACTTGAGCCGGGAGGAGCGGGCCGCCCGCCGGCTGCGCAACGCCCTGGTCTACCCCATCGTGGTTTGTTGCCTGGCCTTGGCGGTGGTGTCCGTCCTGATCGGTTTCGTGCTCCCCGCCTTTGCCGACCTCTTCAGCGACTTCGGGGCAACGATGCCGCTGCCCACCCGGCTGCTGCTGGCGGTGGGCGACTTCTGCCGTCTGCACGTCCCCGCGATCTTCGGGAGCGCGGCCGTACTCGGCGTCGCCATGGTCCTGGCGGCCCGCACCCGGGGCGGGCGGGAGCGATGGCAACGGCTGCAGCTGCGCCTGCCCCTCCTCGGCCAGCTGGTCCGCTATGCAATGGTGGAGCGGTACCTGCGGGCACTGGCAGCCCTGGCACGAGCCGGGGTGCCGCCGGCCACGATGCTGCGCACCGCGGCCGCCGCCACCGGCAACGTGGAATTCGAGCAGGCACTGGCCGCGGTCCAGCCGGCGATGCTGAGTGGCGAGGGGCTGGCCGGGCCACTGGAGCGGACCGGGCTGTTCCCCCGCCTGGCCCTGCAGATGGTGCGCGTGGGCGAGGAGACCGGTCGGCTCGACGCCAACCTGGAGCAAGCCGCCGAGCACTACGCCGAGGAGACCGACTACCGCACCGCCCGGCTGATGGCGGTGCTGGAGCCCGCGCTCGTCATCGCGGTCGGGGTGGTGGTCGCCTTCATCGGCATCTCGGTGATCGGGCCCATGTACGCATTGGTCCATGTCATCCGCTGAGCGCGGAGCATCCCTGGTCGAGGCGGTGGTCGCCGCCTCGCTGCTCGGAGTGGGGGTGGTGGCGGGCCTGGTGGCCTGGGACAGCGCCACCGCCGGCGCCCGCACCGCGTTCTCCCTGGCCCGTGCCCAGTGCCTGGGCAGGGCCGAGGTCGAGGCGGTCCTGTCGGCTCCCTGGGCTGCCGCCTATGCCGCCCCGCGCGGAGTCTCCGTACAGGTGGCGGCCGACACCGTGCCCAGCCTGCAGCGGGTCACGGTGACGGCGCTGGATCCGACGACGGGAGCGACCCTCTATCGGGCCACGGTGCTGAAGGCGGCCCCGCTCTCGGCCGGTGGAGTCCCGATGGGCGCGGCGACGCTGCGGGCGATGGAGGCCGAGTGCCCGTCATGAGGGACCAGAGCGGGGAGACGCTGGTCGAGCTGCTGGTGGCGCTGGTGGTGATGGGCATGGTGCTGGGCGCACTGGCCGGGATCACCTATGCGGTCGGCGACCGTTTCCTGGCCTGGGACGCCCGGGTTGCCTCGGCCTCCACCGATTCGTCGCTGGCGACCGCGCTGGAGGCCGACCTGACCCATCTCGTCCCCTGCCAAGCCGACGACGGTAACGACCAGCTCGTACTCTGCTCTACCCTGACCTGCCGGCCCGAGGTCACCTACGTCGTGGTCGCATCCGGCCAGGGGTGGCTGGTGGAGCGGCGCCAGAGTGCCCGCTCCACCCTTCTGGCCCGGGTATCTGGATCCCCGCCCCGGCTCTCCGCCGACCGAGGCGACGCCGGTGGGACCGTGGTCGGCACGGTGCGGGCCACCGGCCTGGGGGCGGGCGGCAGCTTGCTCCAGATCCCCTACCGCTCCCCGGAGGGAGCCTGTTGAGGCGGCAGGAGGGGCAGGCACTGGTGGCGGTCCTGGTGGTGATGACGCTGATCTTCTTGATGGCCAGCTCGGTGGCGGTGGGCGCCTCGGCCCTGCTCGACCGCGAGCACCATCAGCAGGCGGACCCCACCCTGGTCGAGCGCAGCGCGGTGGCTGCCGCCGTCGCGAGAGCGGGGTCGGGCGGATGTGACGCCCGCACTCCCTCCGCCCCCCAGCCCACCTC
>CADDZO010000062.1 GCA_902812395.1 bacterium
AAACGCCAACAGTTACCAGCCCCTGGGCGTGAGCGAGCTGGCTCGGCGCCTCCGCCTGCCCAAGAGCGTGGCCCACTACCAGCTGGCGGTGCTGGCCCGCAACCGTTACGTCGCCCCGGCCGGGGCCTACGTCCTGGGTCCGGCGGCGCTCCGTCCGGGCCAGCGCCCCAACCGACCAGTCGAGCTGCGTTCCCAAGCGCTTCTCTTCATGCGCTCGCTGGACAGCGTCACCCGGGAGACCGTGCTCCTGAGCCTGGCGGTCGGTGACCAGGGGTCCACGTCGAGGAGCTGGTCAGCCTTCAGGAGGTCAGCTCGAGCTGGAGCTGGGTCGCCCCTTCCCGCTCCACGCCGGCGCCCGAGCCGTTGCCTGCTTGCGTTCCTCCCCGAGGCGATTCGGGAGGGGATCCTGGCCCGTCCGCTGGAGCGGGTGGGCCCAGGTACAGTGGTCGATCCGAAGCGGCTGCGGGAGCTGCTGAGATCGATCCGCGAGCAGGGCGTTGCCCGCCGCTGGGGTGAGCGCCGGCCGGCCGCCGCCTGCATGTCAGTTCCGGTCCTGGACCCTCGCGGGGTGACCACGCTGAGCGTCTGCGGTCCCGACTACCAGATTGCGGCGCACTGTGCCCGCCTTCAGCCGGTGGTGAAGCGCCGCGCGGCCCGCAGGGGCGCCGTGATCCACTTGGTCGAGGCCCTCCACCACCTCCAGCAGCCGGCGCTGCCTGACCTCGGCCCCCACCGCGGCTGGGGCGGGGCTCGATCGCAGCCCGTCGGATCCGTTCAACGTCCTGGAGCAGGCCCTCACCTCGGTCCTCGACCAGTGCCTCACCCAGCGGCAAGCCGAGCAGACGTACCTCCCGGCGCCGGGGCGCCGGCATCCCCGCGGCATGGCCGCCGTCGGCGGTCACGGCACCCGATCGTAGCCGCGGCGGCCGGGCTTGGCTAC
The DNA here is from genome assembly GCA_902812395.1 of bacterium. GTDB lineage: Bacteria > Chloroflexota > Dormibacteria > Dormibacterales > Dormibacteraceae > CADDZO01. The sequence continues at coordinate 941 of CADDZO010000062.1, forward strand.
CAGGTCGGTGGCCTGCTCCGTCCCCGCAGCCGCCGAATCACCTCCTCCTCGGCGCGGTCGGCCTGGAGCTGGGCGGGCAGTCGCCCTTCCTGGCTGGCCATGGGACCCTCCCAGTGACGCTGGGTGCAGGTCGGACACAGCCAGGCCGCGGTCTGGATGGGCCCTCCGCAGGCAGCGCAGGCGCTCATCATCATCGCCTCGACGGCGTAGCAATCGGGTCGGAACTCGACCCGTAGCGGGTTGGCGTCTTCACCTGTCCGGGTAACGCACCCGGGAAAGCGATTGTTCCGCGGCTCACCTCCCCATTGGGCCTCTGCCGCGGCGAGGCCGCTCCTCGCTCGGCAGGACCGGGTCTGGCAGCTCGACAGCATCCGGGTCAAGACCCTCTGTCATCTGCGCACAAGACCAGGCCGCCGCGTGGGACCGCGCTGATGCGGGGTTCTCGCGGTGTTCGGGGGCCCGACCAGGCTCAAGGTTGCTTGGCCGGGACGCAGCACGCGGGCCCCTGCCTTCCCTCACGCTCGCCGGGCACGTCCACGATCCGCCAGACCGGGATCGCCTCGGGCCGAGCGGTCGTGAGCCCGATCGAGACGGGAGGGCCCGATGGGCGAGGAATCACTCCCGAGCGTCCGGCCGGGCCAACTCGCGCTTGACCCGCCTCAGCTGGCCGGGCCAGCCTGCAGCGCCAACCGGCTGGTGACGATCCCCGTGTTGAGCCCGATCGTCCGGAGGCCGCCGAAGAAGCGGGCATGCTCGATCTTGCAGCACCGGTCCATGACCACCTCCAGGCCCGCCTCGCGTGCCATTTGCGCCGCCTCGTGGTTGATCACCCCCAACTGCATCCACAGCACCTTGGCCCCGATCTCGATCGCCTGGCTCGCGATCGCGGGAACCTCCGAGGAGGGGCGGAACACGTCCACGATTTCGATCCGATGCTCGCGGGCAGCGGCCCGAAGGTCGGGGTAGACGTCTTTGTCGAGAATCCGGCGGCGGCCCGCCTGCGCCGGATTGATCGGGATCACGTTGTATCCGTTGGCATCGAGGTAGATGGCGGCGAACGAGCTGGCGTTGTAGTAGTTCGAGCTGAGCCCGACCATGGCAATGGTGCGGTAGGTGGTCAGGATCCGGAGCCGGTCCTGGGGGCGGAGCCCGTAATCGTTGCGCTCTCCGACCGCGCTCATCCTGCCCTCATCCCTGGTAAGGGGCCCCGAAGGCCTTGGCCAGCTGGGAATGACCGACCCCATGGGGTCGGGCCCGCGCTGCCAGCTGGGAGGCTCGCAGCGCCTGCTCCAGGTCCCAGAGGATGTCGTCCACGTCCTCGATCCCGATCGAGACTCGGATCATCTCCGGGCCGATCCCGGCTGCCCGCAGCTCCTCGTCGGTGAGCTGGGCGTGGGTGGTCGAGGCGGGATGGATGACCAGGGACTTGGCGTCGCCGACGTTGGCCAGGTGGCTCAGCAGCTGCACCGACTCGATGAAGCGGCGGCCGGCCTCGCGGCCGCCCCGGATGCCGAAGGTGAAGATCGAGCCCGCTCCCCGGGGCAGGTACTTGCAAGCCAGCCGGTGGTAGCGGTTGGAGGGCAGTCCCGGATAGTTGACGTACTCCACCGCCGGATGCCCCTCCAGGTACTCGGCCACCCGCTGCGCGTTGGCGACATGGCGCTCCATGCGCACGTGCAGGGTCTCCAACCCCTGGAGCAAGAGCCAGGCGGTGAAAGGCGCCATGGTCGGGCCGTAGTCCCGCAGCATCTCGGCCCGGCACTTCATCAGCCAGCCGAAGTCGCCGAAATACTCGAAGAAGCGGAGGTCGTGGTAGCCCTTGGAGGGCTCGGTCATGCCCGGGAAGCGACCGTTGTCCCACGGGAACCGCCCACCGTCCACGATCACGCCGCCGATCGCGGTGCCGTGGCCGCAGATGAACTTGGTGGCTGAATGGAGCACGATGTCGGCGCCCCACTCGAGCGGCCGGCACAGGTAGGGTGTGGCGAAGGTGTTGTCCACGATCAGGGGGACCCCCACCTCGTGGGCGAGGGCCGCCAGCGGTTCCAGGTCGACGACGTCGATGGTGGGATTACCCAGGGTCTCCGCGTAGAAGGCGCGGGTGCGCGGAGTGACCGCCGCCTTCCACTGGTCCAGGTCGGAGGGATCCACGAAGCGGGCCTGTATCCCGATTTTGCGGAAGGTCACGGCGAACTGGGTGTAGGTACCGCCGTAGAGGCTGCGCGAGGCCACGAACTCGTCGCCGGCCTGCATGAGCGTGGCAATGGCCAGGTGTTGGGCGGCCTGGCCGGAGGCGGTGGCGACGGCGCCGATGCCGTTCTCGAGAGCGGCGATCCGCTCTTCGAAGACCGCCACCGTCGGGTTCATGATCCGCGAGTAGATGTTGCCGAAGCGCTGCAGCGCGAACAGGTTGGCGGCGTGGTCGGTGTCCTCGAAGACGTAGGCGCTGGTCTGGTAGATGGGGACGGCACGCGCCCCGGTCACGGGGTCGGGACGCTGGCCGGCGTGCACGGCCAGGGTGGCAAAGCCGAACTGTCTTTCAGGGGTCATGTCCATGGACAGTGTGCCATCGCTCTCAGCGCAGCGCCGCAGCCAGCCGCGCCCAGTCCCGGAGCGGGAATTCCTCCCCGTCCGGGCTCAGCACCTGCAGACAGACGTGGTCGGCACCGGCGCGGTGATGCTCCTCAACGCGTCGCAGCACCGCCTCCTCGTCGCCCCAGGCGACCAGGGCGTCGATGATCCGGTCGCTACCCGCCAGATCCTCGTCGGTGAAGCCCAGCCGGCGCAGGTTGTTGCCGTAGTTGGTCGTGCCCAGGTAGAAGGAAAGGAAGCGGCGCCCAATCTCGCGGGCGCGGTGCGGATCGGTGTCCAGGACCGCTGTCTGCTCAGGCGCCAACAACCGGCCCGCTCCCAGCTCCTGGCGCGCCATGCGGGTGTGCTCGGGCGTCGTGAGGTAGGGGTGGGCACCCAGGCTCCGCCGCGCCGCCAGGCGCAGCATGCGGGGGCCGAGCGCGGCTAGCAGCCGTCGCCCCTCGGGCACCGGTTGCGGAGCGTGATCGAGGCCATCCAGGTAGTCCGAGATGGCCGCGATCGGTGGGCGATACCGGCCGGGCTGGTCCCGGTTCACCACTTCGGGGTGACCCACGCCCAGTCCCAGCAGGGCGCGGCCGGGGTGGTCGCGCTCCAGGGCGGCGAATGACTCCGCAGTCCGCTCCGGGTCTGGCTCGGTGTAGATGTTGAGAATTCCGGTGACGATCGGCAGCTTGCGTGTGCTCCGGAGAAGGGCACCGACCCGGTTCAGCTGTCCGGGCGGACCGCTCGGAAGCCACGCTGCCCCGAAGCCCAGACGCTCGATCTCCACCGCAGCACTGACTGCTGCGTCTTCCTCGGCGCGCCGCAGCGGTCCGCTCCAGATCCCGATTCGCCCGATGTCCATGGCCCACAGTATTGGTCGGTGATGCATTTGTTCGGATCGGTGACGAACGAGGCCGGGGGCCCCCGGTGCCTGGGACTGGGTGGACCGCAAGGACCAAACGGTCCGACCGTCAACCAGCCGACGGTACGTCGACCAGGAATCTTTGCCCTTCAAGGCGGGGAGGATGTCAAGTGACCGATAGCCACTGAGGCGGTGCTGGCTTCGGGGGCGAACGACTCGGCACCCGGGACGATCGCCGTCGGCAGGCTGTTGCCCCGCACCGGACACCGGCCGCAGCGGTGGAGGCGGACCGCAGGCGATTCATCCGGCTGGCCGGAGGAGGGGAGAGTCCCTCCGTCCCCGGAGCACCTCTGCCCGGTGCCCTTCGGTGATTGGCAGGAACCTGGCGAACGTTGTCATTTCCACGGTGCATCGGAGCGCATCCGCCTGGTGTTCAGGGAGGGGATGACAACCACGACCGAGAGCTCCGATCCGGTCTCGACCGGGGTCCGCTCCCTGCCCGTACGGCGCACGGTGGTGGCCTGGGCTGCCCTGGCCGCCGTCTACGTGCTCTGGGGCAGCACCTACAATGCGATCCGCCTCGGCGACCAGACGATCCCACCCCTGGTCCTGGCCGGGACCCGCTATCTGCTCGCCGGTACGATCCTGCTCCCGATCGCAGCGCGCGGCGGTCCCGCGCCCTGGCGGCTGCCACGGGCGCAGTGGCGGAGCGCGTTCCTGACCGGTCTCCTCATGCTGGCCGGCGGCAATGCCCTGGTCACGGTGAGCGAGCGCACGATCCCGGCCGGCGTGGCCGCCCTCCTGGTCGCGACCGTGCCGATCTGGCTGGTGTTGTTCCAGGCGGTGCTGGCCCGGCGCCGGCCCGGGGCGGTGGTGGTCGGAGCCGTCCTGCTGGGGGTCGCCGGCGTCGGCGTTCTGGTCGGACCAAGCGGCGGCCACGTGGACCTCATGGGGGCGGCCACCATCCTGCTCGCGGCCGCCCTCTGGGCGGCGGGTTCCCTGCACTCCCGCTCCTCCGAGCAACCCCCGAACCCGTTCCTGGCCGCCGCCATGCAGATGCTGGGCGGAGGCGGCGTCATCCTGGCCGCTGCGCTCGCCACCGGGGAGTTCCGGTCCCTGTCACCCGAGGCCGTCGGTTGGTCCGGCGCCCTGGCCCTGGCCTGGCTCATAGTCCCTGGCTCGCTGGTCGGGCTCAGCGCCTACGTGCTGGCCCTGCGGGCGCTGCCGGTGCCGGTCGTCTCCACCTACGCCTTCGTGAACCCGCTGGTCGCGGTCGCGATCGGCGCCCTCTTCTTCGGCGAGCCGCTGACGCTGCAGGTGGCCGCTTCTGCCGCCATCATCGTTGGAGCGGTGGTGCTACTCCTGGTCGGGCGATGGGGTGCCCGCTGACCAGGTTCAAAACCCGGAACCCTCCAGTCCTCGGCTGCTTCTTCCACGACAACGAGTAACGCACTGAAGAGACCAACCGAGCGAAAGTGGAGGTGGTTGCCGTCCAGCTGGAGATCGACTCGGTACCGAGCGAGGCGGAAATGATCAGGCTGGTGAACGGTGACGAGCTGATCCAGCGCGTGCTGTGCCGCGACAATTTGCACGAGGGAGAGCGGCGGCAGCTACCCTCCCAATCGGAGTGACCGGGTCATTGCCTCGTCCCCGCTTCCTTGCTGTTGAGACGATCGCACCAGGTAGAGTTGCCGCTGGTGCGGCAGCCCAGGTGCAGAGGGCAGGAAGCTGCTCCCACCGGCGTGTTCGGAGGCGTGACAGGCGAATTTGCTGATACGTGTTGAAACTGGGGTTTGGATAGCGGAGGCCACGGCCGGCGCTGCGATCCGCTGTATGGGCCATCTTTCCGCTCGACTCAGGCGCCGCTACTCGGCTGGAGAGAACGGCGGGCATTACCAGTCGCCAAGTCTCTCTTCGCGGCCGGGGCACTTACGGTGCCGATGCACAGGGAAGGAACCGTTCCCCTCGCCGCTGGCCTAAGTGTGACCTGCATGAGCAGTGGGTGGCATGCTGCGGGCCGACTACGAATTCTGTACTGCAGGGCCCGATTTCGGCGGGGCCGAGAAGGTCAGAGAACCAGAAGCCGATGCCAGGGCCGAGAGAAGGGGGAGGAGGATGGTCATGCCCGCCAGGTGGTGGTCGGATGGTCAGGGCGAGCCGTGCCGATCTCGGTGGGGGCGGAAGGCGCTGGAGCAGCAAATGATCAAGGTCGATCCCGCCGACCGGTGGGGCCGTCAGACAACGGTGAGGCGTCTCTCAGCTGGGCATTGCCGACACTGTCAAGGGCGAGATCCGCTGTACGCGAGCTCGAAGCCGAAGTCCGGCACGATGATGGTGGAGCGAAGCGGACTCGAACCGCCGACCTCCTCCGTGCGAGGGAGGCGCTCTCCCAGCTGAGCTATCGCCCCGCCTGCGACCGGGGGCAGTATACCGGCGGTTGCCACCGCACCAGAGAGCCGTAGACTCAGGGTCTTGTGTTGGAGGGCGGCGATCGTCCCCGGCTACCTCCCGGGCAGACGCTGGCGGCACCGCACAAGTGGCCGGTCCTGACGTTTGGCCCGACACCGCAGGTGGACCTGGGACGGTGGGACCTGGCTGTCTTCGGCCTGGTCAATGAGGAGTTGCGCCTGACCTACGACCAGGTCCGGGCCCTACCGTGCCGAGAGATCGTAGCCGACATCCACTGCGTCACCGGGTGGAGCCGCCTGGGTGACCGCTGGACGGGGGTCCCCGTTCGGGAGCTGCTGGCTCGTTGCCGACCTCGACCCGAGGCCAAGCACGTGATCGCCCACTGCGAGTTCGGCTATACCACTGGGCTCCCCATGCACGCGCTGGACGACGACGACGTCCTCCTGTGCTACGGCTGGAACGGTCGCGAGCTGACCCCGGAGCACGGCTTTCCGCTTCGGCTGCTGGTTCCCAAGCGGTACTTCTGGAAGTCGGCGAAGTGGCTCCGTGGGCTGGAGTTCGTGGCCGAGCCCCATCTGGGCTTCTGGGAGAAGCGCGGCTACCACGACGAGGCCGATCCCTGGCGGGAGCTCCGGTACTGGTGATGGCCCCCGCCATCGTGACCATCACCACCGACTTCGGCTCTGGATCCCCCTACGTGGCGGCGATGAAGGGGCGATTGCTGGAGGCTTGTCCGGACGCGGTTCTGGTCGATGTTGGCCACAGCGTCGAGCCGTTCGACGTGATCGGTGGTGCCTTCGTGCTCTGGGCCGGGACCAGGCACTTCCCGCCGGGGGCCGTCCATCTGGTGGTGATCGATCCCGGCGTCGGCACCGCCCGGCGAGCGGTGGCCTTCGAGCTGGGCGGGTCCTGTTACGTCGGGCCTGACAACGGGGTCTTCGGGTTGGTCCTGGCCGAGGTCCCGGGCACGCCTCGGGGCGTCGAGCTGCAGCGACCGCCTGACGCCTCGGCTACCTTCGAGGGGCGAGACGTGTTTGCTCCGGCGGCGGGTGCGTTGGCTGCCGGGCGCAAGCTCTCCGCGCTGGGCCGCCCCCTGGACGCACCCCTGCGGGCGCTGCCGGTCGAGGGGCCGCAGGTGCTCTGGGTGGACCGCTTCGGCAACCTGATCACCAACCTGAAGCCGCCGGCCCGCCCGCTGGTGGTTGGCGGCCGGGAGGTCAAGACGGTGGTCAGGACCTTCGGAGAGGCGCCGGAGGGGGAGCCGTTCGTCTACGTCGGCTCGATGGGGTTCCTGGAGGTAGGGGTCCGTCAGGCCCGGGCGGACGACTTTCTCGAGGCCCACCGCGGCACCCGGATCAGCGCCTAATACGGACCCGGGTCTCATCCGGAGCGGGACCTCCGCCCAGGCAGATGGGTCGCTCCCCCCATTGTCGGCCTCGGTCCCCAAGGCCAAGCTGGGTCCTGGGGGGCGGATCGTCGCTCCCCCGGGCTAATAGCCCCTGGCCGCGGTGTAAAGGAGTTCCGGACCTTGTCGCCTTCGATCGGGTCCGGCGTGTCCCCAGGCGCCGGTAGAGGTTTCTGCTCGAGCCGAGCGTATCGAGCCTCGTTATCAGGCTCACCCGGCTGCGGAATCGGCTGGGCAGTTCGCCCCTCGGAGGACCTGGGTGGCCGCGGTCCAACGGCTGCGGGAGAAGGGTGGATGCGACCGATCCGGCGTACCGGCTGGTGCCTCCATCTCCCGCCGCGGTGCTCGCCGGCGGCGGTGCGCCGGCCGCTCGTGGGAGTCGGGATGGTGCCGGGACCGCGCCGCCGGCCCGGCCTGCTCACCGGAGGTCGCCATGCTGTCCAGCCAGTCCGAGGCGTTGCTGGTGGATCGCGACTGCTTGGATTGCGCCACGATCGCCTTCTTCCTCTCCTTGCCCACCCTGGTGGACCGGGGGTTGGTGCGGATGGAGGAGCACCCCTCGGCCTCGTCCGGACCGGTTCACTTCCATCTCACCCCGACCGACGCCGGGCGGCGCCTGATCGAACAACACCGCGACCTGCTCGGGCAGTGGGCCGAGGTCCCGCTCTCCCGGGTTCGGATCGTGGACTCGCATCGTCCCCGGCGACATCCACCGCTGACACGCTGGCGCAACCACCTGGCCGTGCTCTCGGCGGCGGCGCTGGGAATCGCTGCCGGGCTGGTGCTGGCAGCGGCTGCGGCGGTCGCCCTGACGCGTTGATGTGGCCACGACCCAGCCATCGACCCCTCCACCCCCGACATGCGGCGGGGGGACCGGTGACGGTCCCCCCGTCCTCGGGATGACCACCGAGGCAGCCGCCGTCAGCGAGGGCTCGGTCGGGCGCGGCGCGGAAGCTCTGTCAGGCGTGGGCGCGGCGCTGCCAACGCGTCTTCTTCAGCATCTTCCGATGCTTATGCTTCCGCATCTTCTTGCGCCGCTTCTTGATGACCGAACCCAATCGAACTCCTAATCCATGCGCAGCTCGGAACCAGGGCCGGGGGAACTGTCCCGGATCCCCTTCTGAGCCGCAGCTCTCCTTCGGCCTCGCCGAGAGCACAAAATACCCCGGGCATCCTCTCCTGCCGCTCAACGCAAGCTGGGCTGATGACCCGTGGCCTGGCCCGAGGCCGGGCGCAATCATACCCTTGCCAGGCAGTCGGTCCGTAGCTCTCCAGCCTGCGGGCGATCCCTAGAATCGACAGGGAATGTACTTCAGCGACGCTCACCAGGAGCTCCGGCTACACATCCGGCGTTTCCTGGAGCGGGAGGTGGTGCCCCACCTGGAGGAATGGGAGCAGACCACCTTCCCCGACTCGATCATCAAGCGCTTCGGGGAGCTGGGCTTCTTGGGCCTGCGCTATCCGATCGAGTACGGTGGCCAGGGAGGCGACTACTTCTCGGCGGTGGTTCTCTCCGAGGAGATGGCCCGCGCCCACTGCGGCGGATTGGGCATGGCCGTGGCCGTTCACACCGAGATGGCCACGCCTCCGGTGCTCCGCTTCGGCACCGAAGAGCAGAAGCGGCGCTTCCTGGTCCCGGCGATCAGGGGCGACGAGATCGCAGCCATCGCCATGACCGAGCCGGATGCCGGCTCCGACCTGGCCGGCATGCGGACCACCGCCCGGCGAGAGGCGGGCCACTACATCCTCAATGGCCGCAAGATCTTCATCACCAACGGTGCCCGCTGCGGCTGGTGCCTGGTGGTCGCCCGCTCGGATCCTGCGGCCGGTCACCAGGGATTCTCGCTCTTCCTGGTTCCGCGCGACACGCCCGGCTTCCATGTGACCCGGACGCTGAAGAAGCTGGGCATGCACTCGTCCGACACCGCCGAGTTGCTGTTCGAAGATTGCCGGGTGCCGGCCGACTTCCGACTAGGGCCGGAGGGCGAGGGCTGGAAGGAGCTCATGTGGGAGCTTCAGGGGGAGCGCTTGATCGCAGCCTGCGGCCAAATCGCCGGCGCCCAGGCGGTCTTCGAATACGCGATGCAGTACGCCAAGGATCGGATCGCCTTCGGCCAGCCGATCGCCTCGTTCCAGGTCATCAAGCACCGACTGGTGGACATGGCCAACCGGATCGCTGCGGTCCGGGCGCTGGTCTATGAGACCTGTGCTCGTTGGGATGCCGGCGAGTACCCGGTCCGTGAGATCTCTCAGTGCAAGCTGCTCTCCGCCCAGGTTGCTGTGGAGGTTGCCGACGACGCCATCCAGATCCTGGGCGGGCACGGCTACATGTCCGAGTTCCCCGTCGAACGCGCGTGGCGCGACGCCAGGCTGGCCCGCATCGGCGCGGGGACCGACGAGATCATGAAGGAGATCATCGCCAAGACCTACGGGCTCTGACCTGGCTCATGGGGATCGGGGAGGCTGTAGCTTGGCGCTCCGGCGTTTAAGCTGGCGGAGCAAAGGCGGCGGTGAGCCGTTCCCAGGTCCGGCGGAGGTGCTCGTTGACGACTTTGACCTCGCCCACAACTGGCATGAAGTTGGTGTCCCCGTTCCAGCGCGGGACGACGTGCACGTGGACGTGGTCGGGGATGCCGGCGCCGGCGGCCCGGCCCTCGTTCACGCCCACGTTGAACCCTTCCGGCGCCATCAGCTCGCGCAGCACCTCCAGCGCCCGCCGCACTAGCCCCCAGAGTGCCAGCGTGGCCGGGTCGTCCAGCCCGGTCAGCGAGCCGGTGTGGTGGCGGGGCGCCACCATCAGATGGCCGCTGTTGTACGGGTAGCGGTTCATGATCACCAACGCCTCTGGGTCGCGGTGGACGACGAGGTTGTCGGCGTCGTCACTGGACGGGGCTTCGCGGGCCCGGCAGAAGAGGCAGCCGGCGGGGGCCGGCCCGGCGATGTACTCCATGCGCCAGGGGGCGTAGAGGTTGCGCATGGCCTCGACGCTAACATTTGAGCCTCTCGTGATGAGGAGAAATCGAACCGGGTCGTGCCTGGCAGTGAGGCTGTCCAGCCGCTTTGGGGGAGGGAAGGCGGGGTGGCGGTGACGCAGCGGCGCGGGTACGTGCCCCAGGAGCTGGAGCCCAAGTGGCAACGGCGCTGGCGGGAGCGGGGAGTGCTTCGCGCTCGCGACGACTCCGACCGCCCCAAGTTCTACAACCTGGTCATGTTCCCCTACCCCAGCGGCGACCTGCACATGGGGCACATGCGCAACTACGTGATCGGGGATCTCTACTCCCGCTTCCAGCACATGCGGGGCATGGAGGTGCTGGCCCCGTTCGGCTGGGATGCGTTCGGGCTGCCCGCCGAGAACGCAGCCATAAAGGCCGGCGTGCACCCCCTGCACTGGACCCGGGCCAACATCGCCCGGGCCAAGGAGCAGCTGGACATGATGGGGGTGCTGTTCGACTGGGACCGCGAGGTCACCACCTGCGATCCCTCCTACTACCGGTGGACCCAGTGGCTGTTCCTGCTCTTCTTGGAGCGCGGCCTAGCCTACCGGGCGATGGCGCCCGTCAACTGGTGCCCGGTGGACCAGACGGTCCTCGCCAACGAACAGGTGATCCAGGGACGCTGCTGGCGCTGTGGCGCGCCGGTCGAGAAGCGGGACCTGGAGCAGTGGTTCCTGCGCATCACCGCCTACGCCGATCGGCTGTTGGACGACCTGGCCTTGCTCGAGCACTGGCCCGAGAAGGTCCGGGTCATGCAGGCCAACTGGATCGGACGGAGCCGCGGCCTGGAGGTTGACTTCCCACTGGTCGGCCTGGACCAGTCCCTGCGCATCTTCACCACCCGTCCCGACACCCTCTACGGCGTCACCTTCATGGTCATGGCTCCCGAGCATCCGCTGGTTGCGGCGGTCACCACCCCCGAGCACCGCGACCAGGTGGCCGCCTACGTGGAGCGCGCCCGGCGCGAGAGCGAGATCGAGCGGCAGTCGACCGAGCGGGAGAAGACCGGCGTTCCGACAGGGGGCTTGGCAATCAACCCCCTGAACGGGGAGCGGGTGCCCATCTGGGTCTCCGACTACGTGCTCATGGGCTACGGGACGGGCGCGATCATGGGCGTACCCGGGCACGACGAGCGCGACTTCGCGTTCGCCCGCCGCTTCGGTCTGTCCGTGCGCGAGGTGATCGCGCCGCCGGACGGACCCCAGGGCGAGCTCTCCGCTGCATACACCGGGCCTGGCCGCATGATCAACTCGGGACCCTTCGATGGGCTGGAGGGCCAGGCCGCCTTCAACGCCGTCGCCGATTGGGTGGAGCGCCGGGGACTGGGCCAGCGGGCTACCAGGTACCGCCTCCGAGACTGGCTGATCTCCCGGCAGCGGTACTGGGGTTGCCCGATCCCGGTCGTGCACTGCTCGGGCTGTGGCGTGGTGCCAGTGCCGCAGGAGCAACTGCCGGTGTTGCTCCCCGAGACGTACCGCAAGCTTGATCAGCAGCCTGACTTCTACCGTACTGCCTGTCCTCGTTGCGGCGGCGACGCCCACCGCGAAACCGACACCATGGATACCTTCATCGACTCGTCCTGGTACTTCCTCCGCTACACCAGCGTGCACGACCAGACACGGCCCTTCGACCCGGCCCTGGCTAATCGCTGGATGGCGGTGGACCAGTACACGGGTGGGATCGAGCATGCCATCCTGCACCTCCTGTACTCGCGCTTCTTCATGAAGGTGCTGCACGACGCCGGCATGGTGGACCAGGTGGAGCCGTTCACCCGGCTGTTCACTCAGGGGATGATCACGCGTCACGGCACCGCCATGTCCAAGTCGGCTGGGAACGGGGTCGCCCCCGATGACTTGGTCGTCCGTGAGGGTGCCGATGCAGGCCGCGTGTATGAGATGTTCATCGGCCCACCCGAGGAGGATGCGGAGTGGACCGACGCCGCCGTGGCGGGACCGGTGCGCTTCCTGCAACGCGTCTGGCGGCTGGTGGCGGAACCGGAGACGGTCCGTGTCAGCGGCCAGGGGGCAGATCCGGCCGTACTCCGCCGTCGGGTGCACCAGGCCATCGCTCGCGTCACTGCCGACTATCACGATTTCCGCTTCAACACCGCGGTGGCCGCGCTCATGGAGCTGAGCAACGCCATGCAGGAGTACCTGGCCAACGGTGGGGCGCGGGGTCCCGAATGGGAGGAGGCGGTCAGCGCCATGGTTCGGCTCCTGCACCCGCTCGCTCCCCACATCACCGAGGAGCTGTGGGAGCGAATCGGAGGCGATGGCCTCTGCGTCGACGCACCCTGGCCGGTGCACGACCCGGCCCTGGCAGCCGAGCCCGAGGTGACGCTGGTGGTGCAGGTAGCGGGCAGGGTGCGAGACCGCTTGCAGGTTCAGGCTGGGCTCAACAGGGAGCAGGCCGTCCAGCTGGCTCTGGCCAGCCCCGCGGTGGGGCGTGCACTGAACGGCCGGTCGCCGACGCGGGTGGTGCACGTCCCGGACAAGCTGATCAACCTGGTTCCATAGCGCGGTGGCAGCACCGGTCCGGTGCGGGGTGACCCTGCCCGGTGCGGCTCGTCCACAGGAGGCGGCGAGACTGGCGTCGCGCGCCGAGGCAGCGGGCCTGGAGGCGGTCTGGGTCCTCGATGTGCGCCGTGACCCGTACTTGCTCTGCGCGGCGGCGGTGGGGGCCACCTCCCGGATCGCGGTCGGTACCAACGTGGCCGTGGCGTTCGCTCGCTCCCCGACCACCACCGCGGTCGCGGCCTGGGATCTGGGGGTGTGGAGCGGGGGGCGGTTCGTGCTCGGGCTGGGCAGCCAGGTCGGCCCTACCCTACTGGCCCGTTTCGGCATCGCCTCCGACCATCCGGCACCGCGGATGCGCGACTACGTGCGGGCGGTGCGTGCGTGCTTCGCCGCCCTCCGTCGCGGGCGGGGAGGCTACGAAGGCAACTACTACCGGATCCGGCGCCCGGTCCTGCAGGCAGGTCCTGAGGACGCGACCGATCCTCCCGTCTACGTCGCTGCGGTGAACCCGGCCATGGCCAGAGTGGCGGGGGAGGTGGCGGACGGTCTGGCTGCCCATCCCTTCACGACTGCCTCCTATCTCCGAGAGGTGGTGCTCCCGGCGCTGGCCGAGGGCGCGCGCCGGGCAGGCCGGACGAAGCCACCGGTGCTCCTGCAGCTGGTGGTCGCTCCCAGTCGGCGCGCCGCAGCGACCCAGTTCATCGCCTACACCGTGCCCGCGTACCGCCGGGTGCTGGACCACGCCGGGCTGGGCGAGCTCGCCGACCGGGTAATGGCCATGGCCAGCAGCGACCGGGAGAAGGCGGCAGCCTTGATCGAGGAGAGCTACCTGGACCGGCTGGCCGTCATCGTCGGCGAAGATCTGGAGGCAGGGTTGTCACCCTGGCTGCCGCTCGTGGATCGGATCACTCTCAGCGTCCCGTGGTTTGGGATCCCGCACCTGGAACAGGTGGTCCTCACCGAGCGCCTCATCGATCTGGCCCGCGCTTGATACTGATCTCGGCCGCTGCCCAGGTGCGATCCGGCTCCAGGTGCCGGCCTCGGCGCCAGTGGAGAGGGTCGTGGCGTATCAGCAAGCTCGACCGCCCGCAACAGCCACCATGTCGAACTCGTAATGCGCGAAGCTGCAGCCTTTGGTCCGGATAAGTTCGCGCAGGGGAGTTCGAGCCTTCCGTTTGATGATCGGATACGAGGTAGCCGGGCGGGAACCGAATGTCTGCCGGCGGTCGTGTCAACTGTTAGTTAAGGTAGGTCCTTGGACCACTAGGCGCCGCTATCGGTCCACCAGCCTGAGCACCTCGAGGTCAATCTCGATTGTCGATCCCCAGGCGGGCCGTCATCCAGCCGGGAAAGAGACCGTGAACCCAACGATAGGTCTGATCGCCGTCCTTCTCGAGTTCGGGCTTCCGTCACGCCGAACTGGACTCGATCCGCGACACTGCCGTAATCTTTCCGCACGCTCGCCACCGTGTGCCCGCCTGACGGGCGGGCACCATATGTCTGGGGTGATCCAATGCATGAGCCGGATGCCGTCCTGGTGACTACGACCGAGCAGCCCGTGGGCCACGAAGTGGTCAAGACCATCGGCCACGTCTACGGGATTGCCGTCCGCTCCCGCGGCCTGGGTGCGAACCTTGTGGCCGGGTTTCGAAGACTCGGCGGAGGCGAGATCCCTGAGTTCACGCGCCTCGCTGAGGACACTCGCCGACATGCTATCGACCGCATGGTAGAGAACGCCCGCGCTCAGGGTGCCAACGCCGTGATCATGATGCGTTTCGACTCGTCCGAGCTCGGCCAGGGCCTTGCCGAGGTGGTCGCCTATGGCACCGCTGCGATCGTGGAGAGGCGGTCTTGAACCTCGTCGGTGGTGTCATCATCGCCGCAGTCGTGCTAGTGGTGGCGGTGGTCGGCTACCTCATCTGGGATCGACGCCGGTACCGCGGCGGTGGGCCAGGCAACTTCCGACCCACCGCCGAGGTATTCCGCGATCCGACCACTGGCAAACTGACTCGAGTCTGGGAGGACCCGCAGACCGGGCGTCGCGAGTACCGGGATGAGCCGGATGGATGACCCACGCTGCCGCGCTCGCGGGACCCGATGGCCCCACGCCGAAGCAGGGATAAGAGATCTGCAGTGATGTACACATAGGACCGAGTGGGCGGCGACACCTCGGGATGCGTGGCGGGGTCGCAACTAAGCGGGCCTCCGCCTCAGACCGTCGAGTCATACGCACTTACCTCTGTTCAGGTAAGCTCGGCCCGGTCCTGTGACGCGCTCGGCCTCGCTGGGAGCCTGACGGCGGCCACAACCCGCCGGCTTTCTCACCAGTGCCCGACAGATCGGCTCGAAGTCCCCCGCTTGCCACCCCCTCCAGCTAGAGGCAGACCGACAGCCAGTCCTGGCTCCCAGTGCCACTGGTAGATGGCCACGATCTGGGAGCGGCAACCGTCGGCCGACACCTCCTGAGGAACCTCCCTCACCCGGGGACCCCTGCAGCCGCCATGCAGGCCCGATCTCCCGCTCAGGCAAGTCGCCGGTAGCCACGGACTCGCTTCCTGGTAGCGCTGGCGGCCAAGGAAGCTGAACAAGCTCCCAAGCGGCTGCGGGCGACGGCAAAGCAGCGGCTGGAAGCTCCGAGCAAGGCCGAGGGGACGGTGCTGCAGCAGGCCTACTGCCGGGACATGTGGGCGATCCAGCAGGGGTAGCGGAACGTCTGGAGCGGGATTGGGGGAGCGGACCACCTTCCATGACTTCCCTCAGGAGCATTGGCGGCACCTGCTGACCAAGCTTCCGCTGGGTGCCGAGCCTGGGCTGGGTAACTGCACCCGGCGCTGGTCGACCGCAGCCAGAAGACAGGTAGAGTAGGAGCCGATGTCGGTTCTGCCGGAGGCAGTCAAGGTACGGCTGCGCGAGGAGCTTGCCGGGCGACTGGAACGCCCCGTGCAGCTCATGCTATACGTGCGCCCAGGCACGGGCCGGCTGATCCTGCCCAGCGGGGTGGGCTGCCCCACCTGTGACGACGCCCGCCAGCTGGCCCAGGAACTGCACTCGCTGGACCCGGAGCGGATCCAGCTTGACATCATCGACGTGAGCCGGCAGACGTCGGAGGTGATGGATGTCCCGACGCTGACCCTGGCCGCTTGCGGTGAGGAGCCTCGGATCCGCTGGCAAGGCCTGCCCGCCGGCTACGAGTTCGCCACCGTGGTGGACGCGATCGAGCGAGTCTCCAGTGGCGACCACGGCCTGAGTGAGGCCTCGATGCGGGCGCTGGAGCGCCTGCAAGAGCCTCTCGAGGCCATGGTCTTCACCACCCCTGGTTGACGGTACTGCCCGCAGGCCGTGAGCCTTGCCAACCGGATGGCGATGGCCTCACCTCATGTGCACGCCCTCACCGTAGAGGCCAACGAGTTCCCAGCTCTGGCCCAGCAGTTCGGGGTCCAGGGGGTTCCTCGCACGGTGGTCAACCGGCAGGCTGCGATCGTGGGGGCGCTGCCCGAGGATCGCTTCGTGACTTCGTTGTTGGGGCTGGCCGGCGTCCAGCTGGAGGACGAGGCCGAGGCCGGCTGAGGTCGGGTCTAGGACGGCTTCGGGCACGCTGCCGCTCTCGGTGAGGCAACTCGGGCGTGTGCTCTTGGTGGAAACCCCACGGAACAGCAGCCGGTGGCCGTGGCCGCCCGGCTGCCTTTTGCTGTCAGCGCACCGGCCTTGGCCGTCAGGCGGCGAGGGTGCTCATCTCACCGAGCTGACCCTGGCCGAGCGAGACCACCCGTGAGGAATGCGGCCTGGTCATCGACCGAGACCTGAACGCGAAGAACCTGCCCGAGCTGGCCGTCACGTGGCAGAAGCACGGTAAGACCCGACACCGCCGGCCAGGTGACGATGAAGCAGGGGCCACCGCACCGCGCCAGCCGGTAGGAGCGAGACCGTGACCGGGGAACCCGTGGCATGGGCCTGGACCCTCCTGATGCTCACCAGGTGCAGCCCTCGCGCCACCGATCCGGGACCGGTGTCCTTGAAATCCCAGATCGAACCCGAGCTTTGGGGCTCCCGAACCCGGGCTTTGGGGTCGGTAACTGTTGGCATTTGAACCTATGATAGTATGTAGG
>CADDZO010000063.1 GCA_902812395.1 bacterium
CGCTGCGCCCGCCGACCACAACGCGGCGCGGGTTATCCGCGCCAGGGCTGTCGTCATGCAGCCGATGGTCTCGGATACGGCCACTGGGCCGTAGCGCCAGGGACAAGCCCCCGGCTTTAGCCGTGGGGTTCATGACTGTTGCCTCCTCGGGGATCGCCGGCCGGGTCGCGGTGTCGGTCCAGCCGGCACAGGGTTCGGAGGCCGATCTCGATCAGTCGGGTCTCGGCCTTCTCCCTCTGGTCGTCGTCCATCACCTCGGGGCCCCGCCAGGCCACGGTTCCCACGCACAGGCACGCAGCGCGACCGCCCAGGGCCCGCGCCACCGCCAGCACCGCTGAGGTCTCCATGTCCATCCCGATCACTCCCAGGCGCGAAAGCTGGTCGATCCGCGGGCGCAGGTGGCGGCGGTCGTCATCGGTCAAGGCCAGCATCTGGGTGTAGAACCCGTCGTAGGAGGCGAACAGCCCTGCTCTCCAGGGGAGGCCGGCCAGGTCGAGCTCGTGGCGCAGGGCCGTCCCAAGAACGTGGTCGCCGGCTGCCGGGAACCCGTCGGGGACGTACGTGCCGGAGGTCTGCTCGCCCCGGATCGCCGCCTCCGGGAGCAGGAACTCGCCCAGGCAGGCGGGCGCGAGCGTCATCGCCGTGCCAAGCCGCAAGAACCAGGAGGTGCCCAGGCTGCGCAGTTCGTGGACCACGATGGCCGCGATGGGCGCTCCCATCCCGAAGGCCGCCGCGGTGATGCGATGCCGGCCGAAGGTGCCGGTCACGGTCTTGAGCCCGCGCCGCTCGGTGCGCTGCACCGGTCCGTCCAACCGCTCGGCGATGCGGTCGATCCGGCCGGGATCCCCGACCAGCAACGCCCGATCGGCGACCTCGGATGCGGCTGCGCCTAGGTACCACGCCCGCTGCTCCATGTGCTCGCCTCCTATCGGTCCCTTCCCTCCGACTCCCGACCCCGAAGGAACGTGGTCGCAGCCTCCATGCCCCTGCGGAGGGCGGGTTCGGGGCGGAGTCCCTGCCAGATCCCGGCCATCAGGCCAGCGGTGAAGCGATCCCCGGCCCCCGTTGGATCCGATGCCACCAGGACCTCGCCGCTGAGGTACCCCCGGCTCGGTCCTCGCCTCCATGCAACGCCGCCGGCACCGCGGGTCTCGACACAGAGCGTCCCGCGGCGAGCGGCGGCCTCGACCCAGCCAGGACCCAGGGCCTCTTCGAGGAAGGGTGCCTCGTCGCGGCTCCACACGATCGCGCGCGCCCGTGCCGCCAGTCGCCGGGCGAGATCGATCGGGACCGACTCCTGGTCGGCCTTGACCGACCAGGCCAGCTGGGCTTCAGGGGGGATCAGGTCGAGAGCCTCCTGGACAGGGCCCGGCGGCCCGACCGACACCACCACCCGGCCGGCAGCGAGGCACTGCTGCTGGGGGAGCGAGAGCCGCTCCGGCAACTGGCCGCCCGGGTCGTAGATGCAGGTGCACGTCCCGTCCGGTGCATAGGCGAGCCAGCTACGGGGCGTCCGTGCGAGGGTACGCGCCAGGCCGGTCGTCTCCACCCCCGCCTGCTCCAGCGCCTCCAGGATGCGATCGCCGTCGACGTCCGGTCCAAGCCAGCCGACGATCGATACCGGTACGCCGGCAGCCGCCAGTCCCAGCGAGATGTGGGCGGCGCAACCGCCGAGGCGACCTGCCGGAGGCGTGGTCCGGCGTGCCACCAGCGTCGTCCGTCCCGGCCGGAGAGGCCGGCGGAGCTGGACCGAGTGGTCCAGCCCCAGGTATCCGATCACCGCTGCTGGCTGTCCGATCACAGCAGCTCGAGTGCCTCCGCCAGCGAGACCACGCGGCCCATGTACCGATCGATGTCCTCGAGTGAGGCCTGGGCCAGGTGCGGGCGGTTGGAGCTGGTCGCGGCTTCCGGCACCACCACCGAGTAGCCCCAGGCGAAGGCGTCCTGGGCCGTGGCCCGAACGCAGACGTTGGTCTTGCAGCCGCACAGGACCACGGTCTCGGTGCTCTGCTCCCGGAGCAGGAGCGCGAGATCGGTGCCGAAGAAGGCGCTGAAGCGACGCTTGGGCAGCTCCACCTCTCGGCCACCCGGGGCGATGGCGAAGGCGGGGAAGATGGCCGCGTCCTCGCTGTCCGCGGGGCAGTGCTCGGGCAGGCGGCGGGCCTCCAGGTCGTCGAATCCTCTTCGGTGTCGCTCCACCGCGTGCACGACCAGGTCGCCCCGGCTCCGGGCCCGATCTAGGAGGGCCCGGATCGGATCCACCGTGGCCTCGACCGCGGGGTAGTGGAGGGAGCCGCTCCGGCTGAAGAAGGCGTTGATGCCGTCAACCACGATCAGCGCGGCGTTGCCAGGCTGCAGCGGTCGCGTCATGACGTCACCGTTGCAGTGCCGGCGGCGTTCGCACCGGCCAGCCGCCGGCGCACCGCAACCACCACCAGGGCGGCCACCACCGCCAGGTAGGGCAGCATCTCTGGGATCTGATCGGGAAGGCCTGCGGTGGTGAGCCGAATGCTGACCGCATCGGCGATGCCAAACACCACGGCCGCCACCGCGGTCATCAGCGGGCGAGCCCGGCCGAAGTAGAACGCGGCAAGTGCAATGAAGCCACGCCCGGCAGTCATGTCCTTGTTGAAGAGCTGCACCGAGACCAGTGCCAGCTGCGCTCCGCCCAGGCCGGCGAGCAGGCCTGCGATCAGAGTCGAGAGCTCGCGCAGCCCCGCCAGCGGGAGCCCTGCCGCCAGCGCCACCTGCGGGTTGTGACCGGCTGCGCGGAGCCGGAGTCCGAGCACGGTTCTGGAGAGCAGGAGCCAAGTGAGCGGGATCGCGAGCCAGGAGAAGTAGGTGATGGGGTCTTGCGCGAAGAACACCGGACCCAGCCCCGGGATCGAAGCGAGGCCTGGGATCCGCAAGATCGGGATGCCGGGGATGCCGGACGGCTCGAGCGTGCTGGCCTGGTTGAAGAAGATCGGGAGGATGTATCCGAAGAGCCCCGGCATGAACACCGCCAGCCCAAGCCCGGCCACGATCTCGTTCGCTCCCAGCCGGGTGATGGGGAGGGCGAACAGCCAGCCCACCAGCGCACCGGCCGCCAGAGCCGCCGCGCAGGCCACCGCCGGCTGGTGGGTGTGCCAGTCCACCAGCACGGCCACGAACGCCCCGGCCAGCATCATGCCATCCAGGCCGATGTTGACGATCCCTGCCTGGCGGTTGATGGCCCCTCCCAGCGCCGCCAGCAGGATGGGCGTCGTGGCCAGCAGCCCGCTGGTCAGGATCACCTCCATGAGCCGTCACCTCCGGAATCGGTCTCTCCGCCGGTCGCCGGATGGCGACGCCGCCGTCGGAGCTGGACCAGGCGAATGCCGGCGAAGATCATGAGCGTGCCCTGCAGGATCTGGGTGAGGGCGATCGGGACGTTGCCGAAGAGCTGGATCACCCCCCCGGCGCTGGCGAGGGCCCCAAAGAACAGTGCGGCCAGCCCGAGGCCGACCCACGAGCCACGCCCCAACACCGCGACCGCGACACCGCTGTATCCGTAGCCCGGTGCGGTGGAAAAGCCGGCCGTGAAGTTATAGGTGACGCCGAGGACGACGATGCCGCCGGCCAGGCCGCCCAGGGCTCCGCCCACGAGCATGGTCAGGATCGCCGCCCGGCGCGCCGAGAAGCCCATGGCGGCGGCAAAGCGGGGATTGTCTCCGACCGTCCGCACCTCTGCCCCCAACCGGGTGCGGCGGAGGAACAGGCCGTAGCCGATCAGGATGGCAAAGGCCAGGCCCGCGGCCGCGGTGAGGCTGGTTCCGGGGACCAGGGGCGCGAGCTGGGCCGAGGTGGCGATGGGCGGGGTCTGGGCGTTGCCGATGGTCTTGTAGAGGAAGTGGTAGAGGACCAAGTAGGTGGTGAGGGCAATGCCGACGTAGTTCAGCATCAGAGTCGTCACCACCTCGTCGATGGCCAGGAGTGAACGGAGCAGGGCTGGCACCACCAGCCAGGCGGTGCCGGCCGCGGCGCCGAGCAATAGGGCCAGCGCCGGGAGCACGGGAGCCGGGAGCTGGCCCCAGACCGTGCCCGCCCAGGCCGTGGCCAGGGCGCCGACGTAGACGGCTCCCTCCAGGCCGACGTTGAAGAACCCCGCCCGGAACCCGATCGAGGTCCCGACTCCGGTCAACACCAGTGGGGTGGCAGCGGCCAAGGTGCTGGCCAGGCGGGACCACCCACCGACGGCCTGGACCAGGTACAGGGCGTAGATGGTCAGGGGGTTGCGCCCGCTCAGGCCAAGCACTCCCGCACCCACCGCCAGGGTGATCGCAAGCGGACCCAGGGCCCGCAGGGCGCGGCGACCCAGCCCAACCAGCGCAGGGCTCGAGGACTCAGCCGCTGGCCAGATCATGGCCGCGCCTCCGGCACGACCCCGCTCATGAGCAGGCCGATCCGGGCGGGGTCCGCGTCTTCGGGGGCATAGCCACCGACGATGCCTCCGCGATGGAGCACCAGGACCCGGTCGGCCAGCTGCGACAGCTCGTCCAGGTCGGCTGAGATTACGAGAATGGCCGAACCGGCCCGCCGGAGATCGAGCAGGCGTCGGTGGACAAACGCCGCGCCCCGCACGTCTACCCCCCGGGTGGGGTGCGCAGCCACGACCACGCTCGGCTGTTGCAGTTCCCTACCTACCACCAGACGCTGGACGTTGCCTCCGGACAGGGAGCGGGTCGGCAGGTCGAGGTCGCCCTTGACGCCGGCCCCCGCGAGCACGGCCCTGGCCTGTTCGCGAAGGCGTTGCCGATCGAGAATCCCGAGCCGGGTGCCTCGGCCGGCCACGATCTGCGGCGCGGCTACGTTCTCCCAGAGCGATCCCAGCGGGTTGACCCCTTCCTCCATTCGATCGGCTGGGACGAAGGCCAGCCCCAGGGCCCGCCGAGCCCGGGTGCCGAGGCCATCGACCGACCGCCCGTTGATTTCGACCGTGCCAGAGGCCGGCCGGCGCAAGCCGACCACGACCTCGCAGAGCTCTGCCTGTCCGTTCCCCTCTACGCCGGCGATGCCGACGATCTCGCCAGCGCGCACCTCGAGGTCGATTCCGCGCAGCGCTTGCGTCCCGGGTTCGCCTGCCGGCGTGGTCACGCCCCGGAGTCGGAGTCGAACCTCGCCCAAAGCCGCCGGTTGCCGGACCGGTGGTGATTCGAGCTCACCCACCATCAGGCGGGCCAGCTCGTCCAGGTCGAGCCGCTGGCGTGGAATCCGGCCGACCGTTCGCCCATGGCGGAGGACGGTCACGTGGTCGGCGACCTCGCGAACCTCGTCCAGCTTGTGGGTGATCAGGATCACGGTCCGGCCCTCGGCCGCCAGGGACCGAAGCACCTCGAACAGGTTCGCCACCTCGGCGGCGGTGAGCACGGTCGTCGGCTCGTCCAAGACCAGGACCGAGCATCGGCGCCAGAGGAGCCGCACGATCTCCAGCCGCTGCCGCTGACCCAACCCCAGGGTCTCGGCGGGGGCATACCAGTCGAAGGAGTAGCCGAGGCGGTCCGCGATCGCCCGGGTCGAGGCCAGTGCCTGGCGGCGGTGGATCAGGCCGAGGCGGGTCGGCTCGTGGCCCAGGATCAGGTTCTCCAGGACCGCAAGGCCGGGAACGACCTGGCAGTGCTGCTGGACCAGGCCCACGCCTGCCTCGGCCGCTTCCTTCGGCGAGTGGTGGGGGCCGAGGCGTCGGCCGTTGACGTCGACGCTGCCGGCGTCGGCACGCTCCAGCCCGGCAAGGATCCGGACCAGGGTCGTCTTGCCCGCGCCGTTCTCGCCGACTAGGGCGTGGATCTCACCGGGATCGGCGGTGAGGCCGACGTCGGCCAGCGCCTGGACCGCTCCGAACCGCTTCCAAATCCCCGTCATGTGGACCGCCGCGGTGGCCGGTTCTGCGCTCACTTCCCTCCTACGAACCAGGTGGGGTACCCCTGCGTAGGCACGTTCCAGACGTGGATCTTGCCCGATTCGATGTCCCTTTCCAGGGTGGTCAGCCGCTGGAGGTCGGCCGCCGGGATGAGCGAGCGGGTATAGGTCATGGGGCTGATTGCAACCCCTCCATTGGCCAGCCCGAACTCGAGCGTCTTGTTGCCTGGCAGCTTGCCCTGGGCGTACAGCTTGACGGCGGTGTAAACAGCTGTGTCCGTCCGTTTGATCGAGCTGGTGAGCACGTGTCCGGGGGCGAGGTAGTCCTGATCGCTGTCAACTCCGATCGCGTACAAACCGCGTTGCTGGGCAGCTTTGATCCCACCCAGCCCGGTCACGCCTGCCACCTGGTAGACGACGGTTGCACCCTGGTCGAACATCGAGCTCGTCAGCTGGAAGCCGATCGAGGGATCGGCGAAGTTGTTGGCGTAGGCGACGAGGACCCTCTCGTGCTTGTTGATGTACTGGGCCCCCTGCTGGTAGCCAGCCAGGAACTGATCGATCCCCGGCGATTTCACACCACCGATTGCACCGATGGTGTTCTTGCCGTTGATGCCAGGAATCGATGGATCCTCGTTGACCATCGCTGCCAGGGCGCCCACAAGGAACGAGCTGTCTTGGACGTCAAACATCTCGCTGGTCACGTTGGCTCCTGGGGTGACGTTATCGACCATCACGAAGTGGACCTGGGGGTACTCCTTGGCCACCTGACCGAGAACGGTGCCGCAGCCGTAGTTCAGGTTGATGATCAGTGCGTTACCGGCCTGGGCGGCTGCAGTCAGGACCTGAGTGCACTGAGTGTCGATCTGGGGATCCTGGATTGGCTTTCCCTGGACCCCGGGGAACTGTTTCATCGCCCTTTTGAGTCCGGAGTAGCCCAGGTCGTTGAAGCCCTTGTCACCCAGCCCGGCGTCGGAGATGATCAGCGCCACGTGGCAGGGATGGGAGTTCGAGCAGACGCCGGCGGCGCCGCCACCAGCCTGGGGCGTCGCCGACCCGCACGCAACCAACAGCAGCGAGCCCGCCGCCGCCAGGATTGCCGGACGACAAATGCGTCGCCTTCTGGTTCCTCTGAGCATCGATCCGCCTCCTCTCGTGTGGTGCCTCACTCCCGCTTTCGGGTCCCGACGTGGGGTTGCAGCCCGCCCTCGCTGGGCGCGGCCGGCGAGCGCCGGAGCCAGACCACGTAGTCGTAGCGATCGCCGCGATACACCGCCCGCACTAGCTCGAGCTGGTGTCCCTCGTCGTCGAAGGTGCGCCGGGTGACCTCCAGCACCGCTGATCGACGCGGGATTTGGAGCAGACTTGCCTCGCGGCCAGTGGCGAGGCGCGAGACCAGGTCCTCGCGTGCGGCGTCGATCCTGACCCCATTTCGCTCCAGGGCCTCGTAGAGGGACAGCCCGGGCTTGGCCTGCAATGCAGGGGCCAGGAATCCGACGTGCCTCGCCAGGTC
The DNA here is from genome assembly GCA_902812395.1 of bacterium. Lineage (GTDB taxonomy): Bacteria > Chloroflexota > Dormibacteria > Dormibacterales > Dormibacteraceae > CADDZO01. The sequence goes on from CADDZO010000063.1 coordinate 7,391, forward strand.
GACCGGGAGGAAGAGGACGTGGACTCCCACCGGCACGTCGTCCGCGGTCCGGATGCGAACGATGCGGACCAGCGGAGTTCCCGGCGGGAAGTCACCGGCGGCATCGGATTGGCTGCCGACGCTGCGATAGCTGATGAGTCTCGCCCCCGGCCTCAGTCCGAGGGAGCGCAGGTGCTCGGTGAAGCTGGTCAGCTCGGGCAGCGGGCGGGGCATGCGCCGGCGGGACACGAAGGTACCCCGGCCGGCCTGGCGGCTGATGAGGCCCATGCGTTCGAGATCGTCGAAGGCCCGTCTGACGGTGCCCCGGCTGACACCGAAACGTCGCTGCAGCTCCGGTTCCGGCGGTAGCCGATCTCCCGGCCGCAGGCTCTCCCTCTCGACCAGCCGCTCGATTTCCTGGCGGATACGCCAGTACTTGGGCGCCGGGGGCGTCGGGCTAGTCGAATAAACGTCCATACGTCTGGTCGTATCTTCGGAGAGAGGCGAGCTCCTGTCAACCCGCTGAGTCGATGCCGGTTGGTGCTGGCCGGGAGTTCCGGGCCGCGGAATGTGACGGTCAGGGACCAGGACCGCGGCCGAACCGCTCCGCCCGCTCGGGCGGGACCCGGGCCAGGAATCTCTCCAGGAGCTCCGGCGGGAGCATGGAACCATGGCCCCGGCCGTCGGGATGGGTGTGCAGCAGATCGAGGAACTGCGTGAACACCTCCGAGGGTCGGTTGGGCGTGATCAGGCCGAGCACCTGGCCGGTGTGAACGAACAGCGCGGCCGTCAGGCAGCATGTACCGTGCACCGGCAGGTCCGGCTCCATCCGCTCCAACGCCTGGATTGCCGTCTTCTCGTCGGCGCAGACCACGACACCTCCGGGCGGCGGAGCCTGTAGAGGCGCAGGATCGGAGCCGCCTTTCGATCAAAGTCAGGATCGCGCTTCTGCTTTCGCTTCCAGTAGTCGATGCGATGCGGCTTGATCGTGGCCGTCTTCAGGACCCGGCCAACGGTCCAGACCGCTGATGGCGTGAACTCGCTGCGCGACGAGCTGAAAGTTCGAGCAGGGCAGGTTGCATGCGATGGCCTCGCGGCGTCGTGTGGTTCGTGGAATCGGAACCGGTGGCTGATCTTGCCAGAAGGGCCGTTCGGCGCCAAGATGTGGCCTCCTGAGCATTCCGCAGAGCACGAAGACCTCGCTCAAGCAGAAGCTGCGGGAGCACCAGCGCCAACGGTGGCCCAGCTCCGCGAGGTGTCTTTGCCTACGTGGTCGGGGTTCTCGACGACGGGTATCAGCAGCCGCTCTGTCGGTTCCGCTCTGTCGGCTCCGCCATCTACTGGGGCTTCGCCGTATACCTGGCTAGCACCAACAGCTACGAGGTCTCCGTCTTGCCATCAGGCCGGTTCGAAGGCACTCCCGAGGAGGCCCTGGACTGCTTGCCAGCTCCTCCCGACCTGGTCGAGGGGTCGCGGTTTTACGCCGAGGCCCAGCTAGCGGCATGGGGCCGTGTCCCACCCACTCCGGCAGGCCGTTGTGCGCCGTTGTCCGCCGCTGTGCGCCTGGCGCCGCTTACACCGCCGCCACCGGGTCGGTCGGCACACGTGCCCGGGCCATCCTGATCGGGTGTTCCGATCTCGTCGGTGACCAGAGTGCGCGCGTCCGTGGGGCTCCCCCTATCCTGATCCCGTCGGCGTCCGTCGCCGGGCGGTGAGCGTGACGGGAAAGCCGAGCCAAGATCGCCGTGGCCACTACCCACGACTACTACCGAATCCTGGGCCTGGACCCTTCGGCCACCCCTCTCGAGGTGCGGCGAGCGTTCCGCCGGCTTGCCCATCGGTATCACCCTGACCACAACCCGGGCGATCGGCTGGCCGCCGAGCGCTTCAAGGAGGTGCTGGAGGCGTACGAGGTCCTGTCGAACCCCGGGCGGCGGCGGAGCTACGACGCCGCGGCTCCTGGCCAAAAGCGTTCTCACCCTGACGCGGAGTCGAGTGTCCATCGCAGCGCCGGTCGGGATCGCCATCAGCGGATCTCGGTCACGCTTCAAGAAGCCTCTCGCGGTGCCAGCCGCCGCATCCTGGTCGACCGTGTCCTCACCTGCTCAGCCTGCGCAGGGCGAGGCCACGGCCCCTGTCCGACCTGCGGTGGGTCGGGCATGCTCTACCGTCTGTGGACCCGCCAGGCCTGTTCTGTCTGCGCCGGCTCGGGGTTCCTGCCCGGCACCTGTCGGGCCTGCGCCGGGCGGGGGCTGGCGGAGCAGACCAAAGTCATCTGGCTGCAGATCCCGGCTGGGGTGGACGAGGGCGCCAAGATCCGGCTGGCCGGTGAGGGCGATGTACTTGAGCCAGGGGGCCGGTCCGGCGATCTCTACCTCCACGTGCGCATGGAGCCTCATCCCGACCTCTATCGCAGCGGGCGGGACGTGTCCTGCTGGATCGACCTGGACCTGGCCAAGGCCGCGCTGGGCGGCAAGGTCGAGATACCCACGCTGGCCGGCCCCCGCCTGATCGAGCTCCCGCCCGGGGTTCGACATGGGACCGCCATCCGACTGGACGGGTGGGGAATGCCCGACTTGCGCACCGGCGAGCGAGGCGTGCAGTGGGTGTTCTGTCGGGTCTCGGCGGTGGAGCTGGAGCAGATGAACCCCCTCAAGCGTGGCTGGTTGCGGCTGCGAGGCTGGACCGAGCCGGAGCTCCGCAAGCTCGTGACCTGAACCACAATCGGCACCGGAGGTCGGATGTCACCCTGCTTCATCGTGCCGCCGGAGCTCTTGGAGCGTATCCTGCGCCTGGGCCAGGCCGCCGACCGCGAGGCCGCCCTGGCCACGCTCTCGATCGACCACTCGATCCGCACCAACCGGATCCAGAATGCGTTCCTGGCCGCAATCCCTCGGCGGCGCCACCACCTGGTGCACGGCGGCCGCGGGCGGCCTCACCGCACGATCTTCGATGCCCATCACCGTACCGACGTCCACGCCACCACCGTCCTGCGCGCCGAGGGCCAGCCGCCCTGCTCGGACGAGGACGCCAACCACGCCTACGACGGCCTCGGTGACACCTACCGCTTCTTCTGGGAGGCGCTCTCGCGTGACTCCATCGACGATGCCGGGCTGCCGTTGCTGGGCGAGGTTCACTTCGGCCGCAACTACGACAACGCCTTCTGGGACGGCGAGAGGATGATGTTCGGGGACGGGGACGGCCGCCTGTTCAAGATTGGAGGCTTCGTCCGGGCACTGGACGTCATCGGGCACGAACTGTGCCACGGCGTCACCCAGAGCACCCTGAACCTCCTCTACACCGGGCAGCCGGGGGCGCTCAACGAGTCCATCTCCGACGTGTTCGGCTCCCTGGTCAAGCAGTACCGGCGTGGCCAGACCGCCGCCGACTCTGACTGGCTGATCGGGGAGGACCTCCTCGGACCGGCGGTCCGGGGCGTGGCGCTGCGCTCGCTGCGGGCTCCCGGGACCGCCTTCGAGGGCGACCTCCAGCCCGCCCACATGAGGGACTACCGGGTCACGAGCTCCGATAACGGCGGCGTCCACCTGAACTCCGGCATCCCCAACCATGCCTTCTACTTGGCGGCAACGGCCTTGGGCGGCTACGCTTGGGAGAAGGCGGGCCGCATCTGGTACCACACCCTGGTGGTCGGCGCGGTGCCGCCTGACGCCCACTTCCACACCTTCGCCCAGGCCACGCTCCGGACCGCCGGGGTTCTGTTCGGAGTGGCTTCCGAGGAGTGGCGGGCAGTAGCGGAGGCGTGGGTGCGGGTCGGGGTGCTGTCGGCGGCCCAGCTGGGCTGAGAAGTGAGGTGGACGGGTGCAAGTGGACATCGAACGCTCCGGAGGGTTTGGGGGACTCACCCTCCATGCCAGCGTCGGCGAAGAACAGCTGACCCCAGGGGAGCGAGCGGCCCTCGAGCGCTTCCTCTCGCAGCCTCCCCGGCCGCCCTCTGGTCCCGACCGGTTCGTCTATCGGATCTCGCTGCGGGGGCGCCAGGCCATCGTCCAGGAGGACGAGATCCCACCTGAGCTGCGGTCGCTGCTCGAGCGCCTGGACGGGGCCTGGGACTGGCCTCCTCCGACTCACCACTGATCCGCGGCATCGACAGCGGCGCTGTGCGAATTGGTGGAGGTAATTACTCAAGGTGGGCCTTGAGAAATCCATCCGGTGTCTGGGACAATATCCGACCAGAGGGACATGCAGACCATCGATCTCGAACTGACGAACGCTGAGGTGGAGGTCCGTCAGCTGGAGGCGCGCTTGCGGGTGGTGCCCATGAACGACGCCCAGCTGGCCGAGGCGCTGAGGCGGGCGTTGGACACCAAGCGCGAGAGACTGCAGCGGCTGCGGGCGCGCCACGCCTCCGGCTAGGAGGCAGGAGGGGCGGCGACCAGCAGGGTGGCGCCGATGGCGCCGCCCAGGTCGCCCAGTCCCGTGGTGAGGACCGCGGGCGGGCGTTCGGGGACGAAGAGGTGTGGCTGCATGGCGGCCGCGATGCGGTCGGCCCATGCCTGGCCAAAGCGAGTGCCGAGCCCACCGCCGATCACGACCGCCTCCACGTCGAGAAGGTTCACGGCCGAGGCGATGCCGGCCCCCAGGTTCCTCACCGCTCGCCGCAGCAGACGGGTGGCGAGCGGGTCCCGGTGGGCCAGTGCCCGGGCCCAGGTGCCGCTGGTGGGCGCCTGCCGTCCCTCCTTGGCGGCGAGGTCGAAGAGCTGGGTCGAGCGGCCCCGACGTGACTCCCGCCAGGCCCGCTCGGTCATCGCCGCCCGTCCAGCGTAGGCTTCCAGACAGCCGCGGCGGCCGCACGTGCAGCGTGCCCCACCCCGGCGGACCACCGTGTGCCCGATCTCGCCCGCCGAGCCGCGGCCTCGCCAGACCTGCCCGTTCAGGACCAGGCCGCCCCCGACCCCGGTTCCCCACCAGACCCCGAGCAGGGAGCGGTAAGGCCGCCCGGCTCCCAGGTGGAATTCGCCTAGTACTGCCGCCTCGACGTCGTTGCCCACCTCCACCCGGGTGCCCAGAGCCTGGCTCAGGGTTGGACCCAGCGGGAAGGGGCCGTCCCAGTCGTGGAGGTTGCGGGCATGGCTGACGGTTCCGTCAGGATCCACGCTGCCGGGCGAGCCGACTCCCACTCCTACCAGCTGCGAGGGCTGGACTCGGGCCTGCTCCGCCGCCTCCTTCAGGACCTCGACCATGGCTGCGGCCACCGCGGCCGGGCCGTCCTGGGGGGTGGGCTGGCGGACCTGACCCAGGACGGAGCGCTCGGTATCGACGATCACGGCCTGGATCTTGGTACCGCCCAGGTCGAGGCCGCCGAGCAGGCCACCCTCGGGGTCGGGCCGGGTCCGTCGCCGGCGCGGGGCAGAACTGGGATCTGGCATTGGACCAGCGTATCCGCTGGACCGGGGGTGTGCTTAGGCCGGGAGCGGCGGAGCGGCCAGGGAGCGCGCCACGACCTCGGCGGCGACGTCGTAACGCCCTGCGGGCGGGATGACGTAGACGCCTTGCACCACCGCTCGCACCTCGGCGAGTTGCTCGACCGCGAGCTCGATGCCCAGTCGCACGGGATCGGAGGCACGCCGCATCCGCTCCCGCAAGCCTTCTGGCACCGAGATCCCGGGTACCTCGTGGTGCAGGTACTCGGCCAGGCGGTGAGACGTGAGCGGCATCACCCCCACCAGGAGTGGCACCCCGCAGGCTGAGGCCTGGTGCAGGCGCTGCGCGGCCTCCGGATCGTAGACCGGGTTGGTAACCAGGAACGCGGCACCGGCTGCGATCTTGCGCTGGAGCAGGCGGAGCTCGCGGGCCGAATCCGGTGCGCCGGGGTTGAAGGCGGCCCCGAAGAAGAAGGCAGCACGTTCTCCAATCGGATTGCCGTTGGCGTCCAGGCCACGGTTCAGGTTGGCCAAGATCGTGAGCAGACCCACCGTGCTCACGTCCCAGACCGCGGTTGCGTGGGGATAGTCCCCAACCGCCGGCGGGTCCCCGCGCAGGGCCAGAACGTTGCGCACCCCCAGCGCATGTGCCCCGATCAAGTCGGACTGGATCGCCATGACGTTCCGGTCGCGGCAGGTGAAGTGAGCGATCGCCTCCAGCCCGACCTGCTGCTGAACCAGGGCGGCACAACTGATCACGCCCATCCGAAGCCGGGCCATGGGGGCGTCGGTCACGTTGGCATAGCCAGCCCCTGCCTCCTTCAGCAGCCGGGCCCCGGCCAGCATCCGCCTCGGATCGATCCCCCGCGGCGGCGTCAGTTCCACCGAGACCACGAAGCGCCCCTGACCCAGCTCACGCGCCAGGGCCGAGGCGGGGACGGCGGGGGCGGCCGGCGCCGGCCGGGAACCAGGGATCGCGACCCGCACCGCTGTCCTGCTGGCTCGGCGCAGGCCCCGGCGCATGGCGGCCACGTGCTCGGGCCCGGTCCCGCAGCAGCCCCCCACCAGTCGGGCTCCCGCCTCCAGCAGACGCGTGGCCGCGTCGGCGAAGTAGTCGGGACTGGCCGTGTACTGGAGACGCCCGCCGACCCGCTGCGGCAGGCCGGCGTTGGGCATCGCCAGCACCGTGGGCGCGCCCGCACGGATCAGATGGCGAACCGCCTCCAGAGCTGCCTCGGGACCGCTGCCGCAGTTGACCCCGATCGCGGCCACCCCGAGCGGGAGCAGGGTGGCCACCGCGTTCGCCGCCGCCTCCTCCCCCGCCTCCTCGCCGAAGCTGAGGCTGGCCACCACCGGGATCTCGGGGGCCAGCTGCTGCAGCACCCGCACCGCCAGCTCCAGCTCGGCGATGACGCTGAAGGTCTCGCAACAGAAGAGGTCCACGCCGCCCTCGAGCAAGCCCGCCGCCTGCTCCCGGAAGATGCGCTCGGCGGAGCTCCTCTTGATCGCCCCCACCGGCTCGATCGGGCGCCCCACCGGGCCGATGCTGCCCGCCACCAGGACCGAGCGACCAGAGGCATTGCGGGCCTCCGCCGCCAGCCGGGCACCGGCACGGTTGACCTCGTGAACCCGCGACTCCAGATAGTGCTCGCCCAACCCGAAGCGATTGGCCCGGAAGGTGTTGGTTTCGATGACGTCCGCCCCGGCGGCGATGTAATCGCTGTGCACGGAGCGGACCAGCGCCGGCTGGGTCAGGTTGAGCTCCTCCAGGCACTGGCCGGGAGGGATCCCACCGCGCATGAGCTGGGTGCCCATCGCTCCGTCAAAGAGCACCGGTCCCCGTGCCAGCAGCTCGGTGAGGCGGTCCATTTCGGAGTATGGAACCATACCCGCGTGCGGGTCCTGATCACCGGTGCAGCGGGCCAGCTCGGACACGACCTCCGGCGGCTCCGTCCAGAGGCGCTGGCCTTGGGCCGTGCCCAGCTCTCGATCACCAACCTGGGGGCAGTACTGGACGCGGTTCGAGGTTGCGACCTGGTCTTCAACTGCGCTGCCGACAACGCCGTCGACGCCGCCGAGGCGGACCCCGAGCGGGCCCTGGCAGTGAACGCCGAGGGCGCGGCCAACATTGCCCTTGCCTGTCGCCGCCAGGGGGCGCGGCTGGTCCACTTCTCCACCAACTTCGTCTTCGACGGCACCCTGGACCGACCCTACCTCGAGTCCGACCCGCCCCATCCGGTCTCCGCCTACGGACGTTCCAAGCTACAGGGCGAGGAGCGCGTCCTGGCCGAGCTCCCCTCCGCCCTGGTGATTCGCTCCTCGGGCCTCTTCGGCGCGGTCGGCTCGGCCGTCAAAGGGGGCAGCTTTCCCGAGCGGGTGGTGCGCCGGGCGCAGGCGGGCGAGCGGCTGAGAGTGGTGGCGGACCAACGTCTCAACCCCACCTTTACCCTCGATCTGGCGGCGGCGGCGCTGGAGCTGGCCGGGGAGGGGATGGAGGGCGTGGTCCACGTCGTCAGCCGGGGCTGCTGCTCCTACTGGGAGCTTGCCTGCGAGGCGCTGCGGCTGGCCAGGATCCAGGCCTCGGTGGAAGCGGTGGACAGTGCCGCCATCGCCGCGCCGGCTCCCCGCCCCCGGAACGGCTGCCTCGGCTCCACCCGGGTGCCGCCGCTGCGTGACTGGCAGCTGGGCCTGGAGGCGTGGTGGCGGGAGTGGAGCGCTCTCAGCCAGTCATGAAGCCGCGGGCGAAGGCGATCGCCACCACCCAGCAAGCGCCGATCAGGAACGCAGCTTCGCGGGCCAGGCGGACACGCTGATCGGCCTCCATCAGCCCCTCCTCCAACGGCCTCCGCCCTCGTCGCTGGCGCCGCTCCTGGGCGCCGCGGTCGGCATAGAAGTACACGCCCGGCAGGAAGATGATGGCGAAGGCGCCGTAGACGATGTGCAGGATGTCAGGGGGCTGGGTGACCGTCATCAGGATCAGTCCGAGCAGGCCCTGGACCCCGGTGAGCAGGATCATCAGCACGTAGCCGGAGCGGAAGCCGGGGCTGATGCGGCGCCGACGCAGAAACTGGTAGGTCCCCCAGACCGCCAGCACGATCGAGAAGAGCAGGCAGGCGATTGCCAGGCGGTAGTGGAGGAACAGGATGAGCGAGGCCACCGAGGGTTCCATTGTCGGCCTTTCTGGCGGTCCGGTTGGCTCGCCCAGCGTCCGTCTCCGGGTGACGGTGGTGAAGGCGGTGCCGGTGCCGATCCCGCCCGCCTATTGGCGTCGGCTCTTGGTCTCGGCTGCCGAGGAGCCGGAGGTGGCGGCCAGGCTTCCCCCGGACGCTGAGCTGACGCTCAGGGTGACCGGGGACCGGGAGCTGCGCCGGCTCAACCGCGCGTTCCTGGGCGAGGACCGGCCCACCGACGTCCTCTCCTTCCCCAGCGGGGAGCGCGGATACCTGGGCGATCTGGCTCTGTCCTGGCCGGCCGTTCTCCGCCAGGGGGAGGCGTTCTGCCACGGGCCCGAGGTGGAATCGGCGCTCCTGGTGACCCACGGCTTCCTGCACCTGCTGGGCTGGGACCACGCCGATCCCGACCAGGAGCGAGAGATGACCCGGCTCACCCTGGCCTGTCTGGGTCGCTCCGGCATAGCACCGGCCTCAGGTCGGATCTGAGCCGGAAGGAGAGGTCGCGCCCCTCCGGACGACCGGCGGAGCAAGGGTCACGCGGCGAGAGGCCTCCGGATCGTGCCTGAGGTCGAGTGACCGTACCACACTTCCTCGGCCGAGACCAGGAGGGATGGCTCGGCCGTCCTTATAGTTGATGCCCCGGCGCATTCCCAGAGCGCCGAATTGCCCATGCCCGCCGCATGCTGCGATCCCCGCCCAGCCACCAACACCGGCGCCGCCGATCTGGTCGTGGTCGGCCTCGGCAATCCGGGGCCGGAGTACGAGGGTACTCGGCACAACGTCGGCCGGCTCTGCCTGGAGGCGTTCGCACGTCGGGCCGGCATCGGGATCTCACGCCGGCGCTGGCGCGCTCGAACCGGCTGCGGCGAGCTGGCCGGCCGCCGGCTATGGCTGGTCGAACCCCAGACCTACATGAACCTGAGCGGTCGGTCGGTGCTGGAGGCTGCCCGTGAGCTGGGCCTCCAGCCGGCCTCGGTCTGGGTGGTCCACGACGAGATGGACTTGCCCCTTTGCCGGCTTCGCATTCGGCGGGGCGGGTCGGCCGCCGGGCATCGGGGCGTTGGCTCGATCATCGCCAGCCTCCACAGCGACGACTTCTGGCGGTTCCGGGTGGGCGTCGGGAAGCCGCCTGCCCGCGGTTCCGAGGCCGGGGTGGACTATGTCCTGAGCCCGTTTGAGGGCCGTGAGCGGGAGGTGCTGGAGACGGTGGTCGACAACGTGGCGGCCGCCATCGAGACCGCGGTGCTACAGGGCCTGCCCCGGGCCATGGAGGTGTACAACCGCCCCGGTTCTCTGGGCTGCGAGGAGATCCCGTGAATCTCAGCTCGGCGCCGCTTCCGCTTCGGGCCTGGCTCCGCCGGCCCTGCGGCGATCTCGTGCTGGAGCGTCTCCCTGGCCTCCACCCTCTGCTGGTGGCGGGGGCCGAGGCGGTGGCGAGGGAGGGGTGGTCGACGCTGGTGCTGACGCCGCAGCCGGAGCGGTTTTGGGCGGAGCTGCGGTCGTGGTTGGGGGGAGGGGTGATGGCGTGGTTGTTCGGGGAGGTGACGGTGTCGTTGTTGGACCGGCCGCCGGCGGTGGACGAGGTCGTGCTGCGGCGGTTGGAGGCGCTGGGGGCGCTGGCGGAGGCGGGGAGGGAGCCGGCGCTGGTGGTGAGTTCGCGGCGGGCGATGATGCGGGCGACGGTGGATCCGGGGGCGTG
>CADDZO010000064.1 GCA_902812395.1 bacterium
CGTCCAGCTGGCCCGGCGCCTCCACCCGGAGGTCGAGGTACGGGCGGTGGTGCGCAGCCGGGCCAGCGCAGCCCGCCTGGAGGCGATGGGGGTCCCGGTGCTGCTGGGCCTGGAGGGCGCCGCCGAGCGGCTCCGGCGCGAGGGTCGCTTCGACACGGTGGTCGACTTCAGCGGCACTGCGGCCGGCCCGGCCGAGGCGGTGCGGATGCTCGAGGTCGGGGGCAGGCTGGTGCTGGGGTCGGTCGTCGACGAGCCGGTCCAGCTCGGCACCACCGTGACCGGGGTGGTCACCCGCGAGATCCAGGTGGTCGGCTGCTACGTCTCGACCTTGGCCGACCTGGACGAGGTGGTCGCGCTGGCCGGCTCGGGCCGCCTGGACGTGGCCGGTTCCGTCTCCCGGGTGCTGCCGCTGGACCGGGCACCGGAGGCCTTCCGGCTGCTCGAGGAGCGGCCGCCTGGCCTGGTGCGGGCGGTGCTCGAGCCATAGCCGTGGGTCGCTTCCAGGGCAAGGTGGCGCTGATCAGCGGGGCCGCCCGCGGCCAGGGCGAGGCCGCCGCCCGGCTCTTCGCGGCCGAGGGAGCGCAGGTGGTGCTGGGAGACGTGCTCGACGCCGAGGGCGAGGCGGTCGCCCGGACCATCCCCCGTCACACCGGCGCGCAGGTGGCTCGCTATGCCCACCTGGACGTGACCGATCCCGCCCAGTGGGCGGCGGCGGTCGAAGTCGCCGAGGCCGAGTTCGGCGGCCTCGACATCCTGGTCAACAACGCCGGCATCACCCGGGCCAAGGGGGTGGAGCGGACCCGGGACGAGGAATGGGAGCGGGTGATCGCGGTCAACCAGACCGGAGCCTGGCTGGGGATGCGGGCCGCCCTACCGGCGTTGCGGCGGCGGGGTGGTGGCGCGATCGTCAACACCTCCTCGATCTATGGGCTGGTCGGATCGGTCGCCTCCACCGCCTACCATGCCTCCAAGGGGGCGCTGCTGGCCATGACCCGCCAGGCAGCGGTGGAGTACGGGCACGAGCGAATCCGCGTGAACGCAGTCCTGCCCGGGGTGATCGACACGCCCATGCTGGCCGACATCCGCCAGGACTGGCTGCGCGCGCTGGTGGCCCGGACCCCGCTGGGACGGGTGGGGCGTCCCGAGGAGGTGGCCCGGGCAGTGCTGTTCCTGGCCTCGGAGGAGGCATCCTTCATCACCGGTGCGTTGCTGGTGGTGGATGGCGGGTACACCGCCGCCTGACCGGCATTCGGCTGCGCAGGCCCGGCTTCAGCTCCCGGTGCCGGAAGCTCCTCGACCTCTCTGACCCGTGAGACGCACCAGCTCCGGTTTGGGAGCGCCGCCTCGCCCAATTCGTTGCCGTCACGTCGGATCGCTCCCTCCGACTCGCCGTGTGCAGCCTTGAGGGAGCACGCTGGCCACGGGCCGCCGGAGCCCGCCCAGCACGGACCGGTGATCAGAACCCACAGTATGATCTTGAGCGGCGATCGGTCCGATGCAACGAGCGCCTGGGAGTGAGCCGATGCGAGACGCTCGGAAGCTGAGCCGCCGGACCTTTCTCAAGGCGTCTGCACTGGCCGGAGCCGTGCTGGTGGTCCCGGTGGGTGCAACCCTGAGCGGGTGCGGCACCGCCAGCACCGTGCCACGCGTCGCATCCCTTGAGACGACTGAGACCCCGGCCCAGGCAGTTCGTGCGTGCGCAGCTCACTTCATGCAGCTGATGCAGCAGGGCCGCTATCTGGAGCAATGGCCGCTGCTCAGCAGCCTCGCCCAGCAGCGCTGGCCGTCGGCCGCGGCCCGGGCTGCGATGCTGACGTCCAAGTTCTCCGGGATCAGCCTGACGGCGGCTTTGGGAGAGCCGACCCCAGGGGCCAGCTGGATCGACCCAGAACGTCTGGTCTCGATCCCAAGCCTGTGGGAGGTCCCGGTCAGCGTCAGCCTGAACGGTCCGGTGAACCCGCCCGACGTCACCCCCTTCTACCGCCAACAGGCCCTCTACCTGAGCGTCGTCGACGGGCGTCCCTGGGGGATCAGCGGCCCGCTGGCGCAGGTCGTGGGCGAAGGACCCGCGGCCCTGGACGCGCCCGTCCTCTTGCCTTTGGGGGGAAGCGCGCGGACGGTGGCGGTCCCCATTCTCATGTACCACGAGGTCGGCCCATACCCGACCCCCTCCCAGTACCCGGACGACCCCTACGGCTATGAGCTCGAGTACGGGCTGACCGTGGACCCTCAGGAGTTCTCCCGGCAGATGGAGTGGTTGGCCAGCAACCAGTACCGCCCGATCTCGCTACCCCGCCTCGCGGCCGCGCTCTACTACGGGCTGCCCCTCCCCCCGCGCTCGGTGATCCTCACCTTCGACGATGCGCTCCGGAGCCCGCTGGTCAACGCAGTCCCCATCTTGCAGCAGTACGGGTTCACGGCCAATTTCTTCATCCCGACCGGGCTCGTGGGCTGGCACAGCCGGACCCGCTGGTACATGAGCTGGGACGAGATCGCCGCCCTGGGAAAGGAAGGGTTCTGGCTCCAGGACCACACCCGCAACCACATCTCCGTCTACGGGTTGCCGACCCAGGAGCTGGAGGTCCAGATCGCCGAGTCGCGCCAGGAGATCCAGCAGCTGACCGGACAGCCGTGCCAGTTCTTCGCCTATCCGGGCTCCTGGCCGTTCCGCCAGGCCACCAGCGCGGCGGGCCCCGAGCAGGTGGACTTCAGCTTCCTTCAGCAACACGGCTACGTGGGCGCCGTGGTCGATCAGGCCGACCTCTCGATCGCGGTTCGGGGAGGCCAGCCCTACCAGATCCCGAGGGTGCGAGTCGACCCGGGTGAGACGCTGGCCGGCTTCGCCGCCGACCTGAGTGGCGAGTAGCCGCTTGGCACGCACGCAGGCGGGAGCCGAACCGCGACCGGCTTCGGGTATCGGGTCAAGGTGATCACCTATCCCGGCGCCACCGGCGACGTGCCTGCCTACCTGGCCGCTCCGCCCGACCAGGGCCCCTGGCCAGGGGTGGTCTTGATCCACGATGCCTTTGGGATGAGCCGCGACCTGCGCACCCATGCCGACCGGTTCGCCGCCAACCGCTACCTGGCCCTGGCTCCGGATCTGTTCGCCTGGTCGGGACGGATCCGCTGTCTGCGACAAGCGTTCGTCGATTTGCGCAACCGCAGCGGTCGGACCTTCCACGAGATCGACGCTGCTCGCTCATGGCTGGCTGCGCGCGGCGATTGCACTGGGGCGGCGGGCGTCATCGGCTACTGCCTGGGCGGCGGCTTCGCTCTCCTGGCAGCGATGCCGCAGCACCAGTTCGCAGCCGCCAGCGTGAACTACGGCCAGGTGCCCGACGACGCCGAGACCCTGCTGCGCGGCGCCTGCCCGATCGTGGCCAGCTTCGGCGGACGTGACCGACGCCCCCCGCCGGGGACGGCCCAGCGCCTCGCCGCCACCCTGGAGCGGTTGGGTGTCGACCACGACGTCAAGGAGTACCCCGGGGTCGGACACGGCTTCATGAACGACCACCGAGGGCTCCTGATGGCGATCGCGAAGGTGGTGGGGGTGGGCTACGACGCTGAGGCCGCGGAGGACTCCTGGCGGCGCATCCTGAGCTTCTTCGATCTGCACCTGCGCAGCGGCGAGACCCGCTCCTGAGCTGGGGCGATCATCCAGCGGGAGCGGCACCTCGAACCGGTTCGGACCCGCAGCAGGTTCCCCAGTCGCCGTCTCCGAGCGCGCAGCTGTGGGAGCTCGGGCCGAGGTCCGACGCCGCCGGTGACCTGCCGGGTGAGGCCCCCGGATCGCGGGGGTGCAGTCGACGGGCACGACTGGCTACGGCGGCTGGATGGAGGCCCATTCGGCGGCGACCGAAGCGGCCGGCGACGCAGCCATCGCACGACGTTGGCACCTTCGGGCTGTCCTGGACACAGCCCCCCACCAGGCCATCACTTCGAGCCCGGCGTCAATCCCTCCGCTCTGCTAGGTCGGCGCCGTCGAGCTCGGCTCCCGATCAGCCGAGGAAGAGCTGCGTCTGGGTGACCTGGGCCACCTGTCGTCCCTCGTCGTCCCGCAGCTCGGTCTGGATCACCGCCAGCCTCCTCCCCGTGTGGAGCGGCCTGGCCACCGCGGTCACTGCAGCGCCGCTCACCGGACGCAGGAAATTGGTCTTGGACTCCACCGTGGTGGTGCCCCTCATCCCGGACGGCAGGTTAAGAAAGGCACAGATCCCGCCCAGGCTGTCGGCCAGCGTTATCAAGGCGCCTCCGTGCAGGACCCCGCCCGCGGTGCACCGTTCTGGAGCCCAGGCCAGTCGGCCGGCGACTCGCTCCGGGCTCGCCTCCAGGAACTGGATCCCAGCCACCGCGCTGAACGGCATCATCCCGGCCAGCTGCGCGAGACGGTCGGACGCCGCCGCGACGTCGGCTGCAGAGGTGGCACCCTCGTCCATCGCCTCAGGTCTCGATAGTACCCGTGTATGCGAATTGCGCTCGTGCGAGCCCGACGACCAGCGAGAATCCGGCGACGCCGGCGTTCTTGACCGCCGAGGTCGGCGTTGATCGCCGACGGCTGGGCTCACGCCGCCACCCTCAGGAGCCACTCCAGGGCCCCTCGCAGATACGGGCGCCGTAGGGGGAGGACCCGCACCCGCAGCGTGTCGCCCAGCGCCTCGGCATCCCACCACCGCCAGGCGCGAAGCCCGGGCTGGAACCAGTAGACCCAGGCGCGCAGCGACCACCGATCGAGCACGCAGTCCCGGACCTCGGCGTCGTCGACACAGGCGGCGACGAACCAGCCAGGCAGGAGCCGCCGCCAGCGGGCGGGATCGGGCCAGTCCTGCTCGCTCTGGGCGAGCACAACCGCCAGCACGTCTCGGACCCTGGCCAGGGCCTCGGCAGCTCCTCTCGGGGTTCGAACCTCGAGCACGTCCAGCTCGCCTTCTGGCTCCCCGCCCGTCTCCGTTCCCCACACCCGGCGCAGCTCCTCGTCGACGGTCACGGCGGCAATTGTGGCGGGCGTTGGCCAGCGGGGTCTCGTGTCCGAGATCCGGCCGCAAGCTGGGCTGCGGAGCTTGCTGGGTTCGTCACACCGACCTATGCTGCGAGCAGCGGCGGTGTGACCGAGAGGGCGGGCACGACCTGGGGAGCGCCGGCACGGTCGGCGGTGGAGCGGGTGGAGGCGCTGTTCAACCCGCGCAGCGTTGCGCTGGTCGGTGCCACGGACCGATCCCACTGGTCCCTGTACACATTCGACAACCTCGCTCGTTGCTCGCCCGGTGTCCGGGTTTGGTGCGTGCATCCGTTCCACCCGATCGTGCACGGGGTCCCGGCAGTGCCTCGCCTGGCCGACTTGCCCGAACCGGCCGACCTCGCCTACGTCATGGTGCCCACCGAGCGGGTGGCGGAGGTGCTGCTGGAGGCAGCCGACTGCGGGATCCGGCAGGCGGTGGTGCTCACGGCCGGCTTCTCCGACGCCGGTGCGGATGGCCGCCGACGCGAGCAGGAGCTGGTGAAGCTAGCCCTGGAGCGCGATCTGCTCCTGCTCGGGCCCAACGGCAACGGCTTCGTCAACCTGAGCCAGGCCTCCACGCCCTTCGGCCTCCCCATCCCGCCCGCGCTTCGCCCTGGCCCGGTCGGAATCGTGCTCCAGTCCGGTGGCCTGGCCGGCTCGGTCCTCGCCCTGGCCCAGGCCTGGGACGTGGGCGTGAGCCTGGTGGTGGCTACCGGCAACGAGGCCATGGTCTCGGCCGCGGACGTGCTCGACTACCTGGTCGAGCACCAGCCAACCCGGGCGGTGGCGATGTTCCTGGAGTCGATCCGGGACGGCGACCGCTTCCGCCGTGCTGCGCTGGCCGCCCTGGAAGCGGGCAAGCCGGTGGTGGTCTTCAAGGTCGGCCGCAGTGAGGCCGGGCAGGCCGCCGCCCTCGCCCACACCGGGGCCGTGGCCGGGGACGCTCGGACCGCCAGGGCCGCTCTGCTCCAGCTAGGGGCAGTCTGTGTGGACTCGCTCGAGGACCTGATCGCCAGTGCCGGGCTGCTCGGCTACGAGACCCGGTCGCTGGGACGGCGGGGCGCGGTGATCACCGCCTCGGGTGGCTCGTGCGAGATCATCGCCGACCGATCGGCGGAAGCCGGCCTCGAACTCCCTCCGTTCCCGCCGGCGACCGACGATCGGCTGCGCCGGCTGCTGCCCGCCTTCGCCAACCCCCGGAATCCCCTGGACGTGACCGGCTACGTGGTCGTGGACCCCGACCTCTGGCATCGGGCCCTGGAGGTGGTGGCGGAGGGGGCGGAGGGAACGTTCGACTTCATCCTCTTCCAGACCACCCTCCCCTCCCGGCCGCCGCCCGACCCGACCCCGGTACTGCGCCGCTACGACGCGCTGGCGGAGGTCCGACGCCGCTCCCGGGTCCCGGTCCTGATCCAGACCACCGTCCCCACCGACGTCGCCGACTTCGGCCGCGAGCTCCTGGCCCGGCACCAACTGGCCGTCCTCCCCGGCATGGACCACGGCATGACCGCTCTGGTGTCCGCGATCGACTACCAGCGGCGACGGCAGCGAATCCTCGACCGGCCGCCGCCGGACGCGGTTCCCCCGATTCCACCTCCGGACGATGCCCGGGGCGCCTGGGGCGAGCTGCGAGCGCGCCGGCTGCTCGCAGCCCACGGCGTGGAGGTGGTGCCTGCCGAATTGACCACCAGCGTCGAAGAGGCGGTGGCGGCCGCCCGGCGGCTGGGTTGGCCGGTGGTCCTCAAGGCGGCCGCCCCCGGCCTCTTCCACAAGACCGACGTGGGCGGGGTCCGGCTGGGCCTGCGCGACGAGCGCGAGGTGGCGGACGCCTACCGTGCGATGGTGGAGCGGGTCCCCCCCATCCCCAAGCTGGAGGGCGTGCTCGTCAGCCCCGCCCGCTCGGGCGGGGTCGAGCTGCTGGTCGGCGTGCGCTCCGATGAGGTGTGGGGACAGATCCTGAGCGTGGGCCTGGGCGGCGTATTCGTCGAGGTCCTGGACGACGTGGCCCTGCGCGTGCTGCCGGCGGACCGGGATGAGATCCTGGCCATGCTCACCGAGTTGCGCGCGGCGCCACTGCTGGACGGCGTCCGGGGCAGGGAGCCGGTGGACCGCCAGCGCCTGGCGGCCGCGATCCAGGCCATCGCCAGGCTCGCCCAGGGCCTGGGGCCGGCGCTGACGGCGTTGGAGGTCAATCCACTCTGGGCCTCGGGGAGTCGGGTCGAGGCCCTGGACGCGCTGGTACTGTGGCGCCGGTGATCGAGAGGGTGATGCATGAACTACGAGACCATCGTGGTGGAGCGGGAAGGACCGGTGGCCACCGTCTGGCTCAACCGGCCAGAGCGTCTGAACGCCTTCAATCGGACCATGACCGCCGAGCTGCACCGCGCCTTCGGCGAGCTGGACCGCGAGGACTCGGTGCGGGCGATCGTGGTCACCGGTAAGGGGCGGGCCTTTGCCGCCGGCGCCGATTTGGAGCGAGGCGACGAGACCTTTTCCCGCGGGCCAGCCGCCAACCCGGACGAGCCCAGGCCGTGGGAGCTGGGCACCCCGATCATTGCCGCCATGAACGGTGCGGCAGTCGGGATGGGGTTGACCCTCCCCCTGCAGTGGGACGTACGCCTGATGGCCGAGGACGCGCGCTACGGATTCGTCTTCACCCGACGAGGGATCATGCCCGAGGCAAACTCGCTCTGGCTGCTGCCCCGCCTGGTCGGCCTCTCGCGGGCAATGGAGCTGCTCCTGAGCGGGCGCTTCTTCACCGGTCGCGAGGCGGCCGAGATCGGGCTCGCTTCCCGGGCACTGCCCTCTGACCAGGTCCTCCCGGCAGCCCTCGAGCTGGCCCATGACATCGCCCGCAACGCCGCCCCGGTCTCGGTGGCGCTGACCAAGCGGCTCGTCTACCGGTTGCTGGGCGAGTCGGACCGCGACCGCGCCCGGCAGGTGGAGTCGCGGGCGTTCTGGTGACTCGGCGCCCAGCCGGATGCGGCCGAGGGCGTGGTCTCGTTCCTGGAGCGACGGGAACCGTCCTGGCGCATGTCCAAGACCCGAGACCT
Source organism: bacterium (assembly GCA_902812395.1). GTDB lineage: Bacteria > Chloroflexota > Dormibacteria > Dormibacterales > Dormibacteraceae > CADDZO01. The sequence goes on from CADDZO010000064.1 coordinate 8,050, forward strand.
GCCGCCGGAGGAGCTGTTCGAGCCGACGACATGAGCCGTCGCGGCCAGACCGAAGGCCCCGATCGCGAGCCCCGCAGGTGGGTCAGCCGGCGTGAGGGTGCTGTGGCGGGACGTCGAGGGCCGGGTTGCCGTCGAAGAACCCTTGTGGGCGCAGCTGGAAGCCGATGAAGGCGACCGGCATCACCGGCCAGTCCTCGGGCCTGGGCACGTGGTGGGCGCCGAACACGTACCAGACGACGATGTCGGCGTTCTCGATCGGCCGGTCGGCCTGGACGTAGCGAGGGAGCCCGTCCCCGCCCGGGTGCTGGTTGGGGAAGTCACCGGCGGCGTATCGCTCGGCCGGGTCGTAGGCGGTCACCCACAGGTGTCGGGTGGCGAAGCCGGCCCGGCGGATGGCGTGGGCATCGGGCTGGTAGAAGGGAAGGACGTTCTCCCCCGGGACCAGGCGGTAGGCAACCGGGTCGCCGAGCACGTTCCGACGCTCTGGGTTGACGATCTTCCAGGTCCGAGCACTCAGCAGGTTGACGACGGAGGCGGCCTCCGACTCGCGTCGCAACGGCCGCTCCGAGACAACCCAGGCGTTGCCGTGAGGGTTGTCGGGCCCCGGCGGCACTGCCTCCGAGTCGCATTGCAACACCGTGTTGCGGAGCCCGTCCACCATCACATCCAGGCGCATGCAGAAGAAGTGCTGGTGGTTGGGACCGTAGACGTTGGGCGCCACCAGCACGCCGTGGCGTGGGCGCACGCCGTCGGCGACGGCCCCGTTGGAGATGACGCCGGTCAGCTTGACCTCGTATCCGATGGTGCCGTCTTGATAGAAGTACCAGAAGAAGCCGTAATCGTAGTTGCCGACGGTGGCGATGCTCGACACCACCAATCGCCGCGACCGCCGCACCTCCACCTCGCCGGTGCGGAAGTCGGTGTGCTTCCAGAGGATCCCGTAGTCCTCTTCGTGGATGCAGATTGCGTTGGGGATGCGGACCGCGTTGCCATCGTTGTCGTTGACGACCGCGTCCAGGTAGCGGATCTCCCCCAGGCAGTCACAGCCAAGCTCCAGGCTGTTGGTCATCAGCCCCAGGCCGTACTCGCCCATGTCGAAGACGTTCTTGCGGTAGTGGGTGGGGTTGGGATCGCCGTAGGGGATGAACATCTCCGAGATCGAGGCCCGGTAGAGAATGGGCCGTAGGCGGCCGCGGTCCTCGTAGCCGACCTGGTGCAGTACCAGGCCCTCGCGGGGTGTGAAGCCGACCCGGAGCTGCCACTTCTGCCAGCGCAACTGCCGGCCCTCGAGCTGGAAGCTGGGACCCTGGGGCTGGGAGATCTCGAGCGGGCGCACGTCACTCCGGACCCCGTCCGGAAAGCGGGGGAAGTTGTTGGGGTCGGCAATCTGGTCGGCCCGGTAGTTGGCCGTGCGCGAGGGCAGCGGAACCACTCCGTGGTCCTCGATCTCGGCCACCACCATCCGGTCCAGGTCCACCCTGACCACCAGGCCCTCCACGGGGCGTGCGTAGCAGTGCTGGCCGGGACCGGGCCGGAGCCAGGTCAACGCCCGCACGAAGCGGCCCCGCTCAGGCGCATCCTCGGGGCCGTTGTACCCGAGCGACCAGGGGTCGAGGACGGCCAGGTCCAGCTCCTCCTCGGTCACCCCGCGCCGTCGCATCGCCTCCCGCCAGCTCGGATCGGCCTTGACCGCCCGCTCCGCCGCCTCGAACTCCTCGAACATGATCGGCGGCTGGACGCCCGTCAACTCGCGCCATTCGACCACGGTCTCGCGGCTGAGCGAGACCACAGCCTCGAAGGTGCGGCGTCGGGCACGGTCGCGGAGCAGGACCCGGGCCCGGCGATCCGGCATCGCCGCCGACTCCAGCCCCAGAACCGCGGCCTTGGGCGGCTCGTCCAGGCCGATGTAGACGAAGCGCGCCTCCTCGCCCAGCCCCCGCTGCTGCCTGAGCACGCGAGCGGCGGCCTCCACCTCTTCGGCCGACAGCGGGTCGAGAGGGTGCCAGGTGCCGATCTCCCGGTCCACCGTCTGCATACGGAACCTCCTCCGGCAGGCGCGGTTGCGCCTGGCTCTCGATCCCAGTATGAGGGACAGGACCCGCTCGACCTAGCCGCCGCTCCCCGCTGCGCTGGGGCGGGGAGTCGGGCGCTCCTGGCAGGTCTCCGGGAGGGCGCCCTCAGCGGATCCTCGGACCATGGGGCCACAGCCGGGGAGAGTGGGTCCTCGGGGCTCACCCCCGAGGACCCGTGAGGAGAGAGGGTTCAGACGGGAGGACCGGTGGTCAGGGTGACCGTGGTGGTGTGGGTGCCGCTCTGGTCGACCCAGGTCACCTGGACCTGCTGCCCTGGCTTGTGCTGATGGAGCAGGGTCCCCAGCTGGTCGGTGTCGGTGACCGACTGGCCGTTGATCGCGGTGATGACCGAGTCCTGGGGGATACCGGCCTGCTCGGCCGGTCCGCCGGGGACCAGGCCCACGACCAGGGCGCCGGAGCTGACGTTGAGGCCGAGCTGGGCGGCCGCGATCCCGTTGAGGTTCTGGACCTCGACGCCCAGGTAGCCGACCGGGCCGATCAAGACCTGGCTGCTGGCCTGGCCGCTGCGGATCTGGTTGACGACGCTCAGGGCGTCGTTGGTGGGGATGGCGTAGCCCTGGATGGAGCCACTGGTCTGGCGGAAGCCGGCGGTCTCACCGGCGGTGAGCATGCCCACCACCTGGCCCGAGCTGTTGACCAGGGCTCCGCCCGAGTCGCCCTCCCAGATGGTGGCGTTCATCTCGATCATGTCGCTCAGGTTCTCGGTCGCTCCGTTGTCACCGCTGACCGAGATCGACTGGTGCAGGGCTTCGATGGTGCCGGTGGTGGCCCGTGGGGTGCCGCCCTCACCGAGGGCGTTCCCGATCGCCGCCACCGCCTCGCCCACGCTCAGGGTCGAGGAGTTGGCCAGGTGCACGGTGGGTAGCCCGGAGACCCCGTTGACCTGGAGCAGAGCCACGTCCGCGCTGGGGTCGACGCCGAGCACGGTGGCGCCGTGGGTCCCGTCCCCCTGGATGGAGACCTGGATGCTGGTGGCCCCCTCGACCACGTGGTTGTTGGTCATGACCTCACCCGAGGGGGTCAGGATCATGCCGGTCCCGGCCGCCGTGCCGGCGGGGCCGAATCCGTTGCTGGAGAGGGTGGTGTCGATGTCGACGATGGCGGGATCGACCTCGCTGGTAATCGCCTGCAGGTTCAGACTGGAGCTCGAGCTGGAGGAGCCGCTCTGGGGCTGGGGCTCGAGCGGGCTCTGATGCTGCGAGGAGCCGGAAGAGGTGCTGGAGCTCGGCACCAGCGAGGATGCCCCCCCGAACTCCCTGGCCAGACCCCAGCCGATGCCGGCGCCGCCCCCGACCAGGACCAGACCGGCCAGGACGGCCGCCAGCACGGTCCGGCCCCGGACCGGCGACGGTGGCGGGGAGGGAGGTGGCGCACCCCAGGAGGGTCCTTCTGGGGCCCCTGGGTACTGGTACTGCTGGCCCCACGAGGACCCCCAACCCGGCGGCGGAGGAGGCGGGTATGGCGGTACGCGCCCCGATGGGTCGGGCGGGCGCACCACCGAGTCCGACGACGGATCCGATCCCGCCGGTGACCCGGAGCCGGCAGCGGTCGGGACGTCCTCGGGAGCCACCGGCCGCTCATCGCCCTCAGTGTCCGTGTCCGACATCTCGTACCTCGTATGGACCGGGGGCGGGTTCTCCCCCACCCGTCCGGTGGCGTTCTCCGATCACGCCCCTACCTTGCCCACCCGGTCTGGGAGTCCCTTGAGAGCGACCTGAAAAGTTCCTGTGAGGACGCCAACCCCCCTCGCCCCGAACTTTCGTTCGTATACTCTGGGCCATGGTCGGATGCCTGCTGGTAGCCCGCTTTCCCCTCGCCTGCGAGCTCGCGGACCATCCCCAGCTGGCCGGCCTGCCCGCCGTCGTGGCCGGCGAGTCGGGCCAGGTGCTAGCGGTCTCGCCCGAGGCCGAAGGCTGGGGGGTCGGCCCCGATCTGACGATACGGGAGGCGATCGGTCGCTGTCCCGGCCTGGCGGTCCTGGAGGAGCGAGGTGCCCGGTACCACGCTCGTTGGGCGGAGATCCTGGCCGCGTTGGAGCGGGTTGCCTTCACCCTGGAGCCGGCGGAGCCGGGCAAGGCCTACATCGGGATCGACGAGCTGGTGCCCCACCACCGCTCGCCGGAAGGGGTGCTGGCCGCCCTGCTCGGCTGTGTCGACCCCGATCTGAGGCCCCGGGCCGGGGCGGCGCCGACCCGGTTTGCGGCCCTGCTCGCCGCCCGCCAGGCCAGCTCCGGTGGTGCCCTGGTGGTGGGCGAGGAGGAGCTGGTCAGGTTCCTCGCAGGGCAGCCGGTGGCTGCCCTGCCGGCGTCCCCGGAAATGTTGCGGCGGCTGAGCGTGCTCCGGCTGACGACCCTGGGCGAGCTGCGGGCACTACCCCGATCGGCGCTCGCAGCCCAGTTCGGGCCCGAGGGAGCACGGGCCTGGGACCTGGCCTGGGGACAGGACCGTTCCCCCCTCCGCCCCCTTCCCCGCCAGACCCGGATGGCCGAGTCGCTGCGACTGGAGACGCCGCTGGTCAGCCGGCCTGCCATCCTCGCCGCCTGGCAGGAAACGCTGGGCCGGTTGGGCCATCGGCGGGAGCTGCGGGGACTGGCCGCCCGCCAGATCGAGCTACGGGCTGCCACCGAGCGGGGGCGGCAGTGGGCACGGAGGATCACCTTCAAAGAGCCACTGGCCGACGTCCACGGCATGTGGTCGGCAGTGCGCTCGGCGCTGGAGGAGGCCAGCTTCCCGGGGCCCCTGGCCGAGCTGGCGGTCGAGCTGCACGGCCTGACCCCGGCTGGGGGCCAGCAGCTGGCTCTGCCCAGCACCCGGGCGACCATGCGCGCCCGGCTGGAGGAGGGCATGCGCCAGCTCAAGGCCCGGTACGGCTACTGCCCTCTCGGACGCGTGGTCGAAATGGAGCCGTGGAGCCGGATCCCGGAGCGCCGCCTGGCCCTGGTCGACTTCGATGTCTGAAGGCGGTCGCGGAGCGGCGAGTCGGGACCGCCGGGCGCCGGATACCATCCATCGGCTCCGGCGCCTGAACGCGCCGGCACCGGTGGAGGTGCGGGCAGCGGACGGCCTCCCCCGCACCCTGCTCCTGGACCGGCGCTGGCGGGCGGTGGCCCGGGTGGAAGAGGTTTGGCGGATCGAGGACGGCTGGTGGCGGCCCCGCCCGGTGGCCAGGACCTACTACCGGCTGCTCCTGGAGGGGGACCGGCCGCTCACCGTCTACCGCGACGACCTGGACGACAGCTGGTGGACGCAGCGGGCCTGAGCCCCTTCACCTCCTTCGGCTTCCCCAAGCGTCCGGGGCGACGGCGACGATCGGGCCCTTCGAGGAGTCGGGCCCTTCCCTCACGGCGGTCCGCCCGGCAAGGCGGATGGCCCCCCGGCACCGTGGCGGGGACGGAACGCACCTCCAGCCCCCGCGCCAACTCCCGCTCACCCCCGCCACGATCATCTCGCCGAAGTGGGAAGAACGACGCCGCAAGCACCGCCTGCGCCCCGCCCTCGGTCGGGGGCTCGTACAGGTGGAAAGCACTCCTGCACCTCCGACGCGATCACCGGCAGGCGGACCGCCGAGGTCACCGCGCAGCAGCCTCGACCGGCTGGCCCGGCTGGTGAACACTTGACATCCTCTCCGCCCTTGAAGGGCGGAGATTCCCGGTCGGCGTACCGCCGGGTGGTTGACGTTCGGGCCGCTTGGTTCTCGCGGTCCTCCCAGTCCAGTCACCGGGTGCCCCCCAGCCTAGTCCGTCACCGGACGGAACAGGTGTATCACGGTGTCCCTGCGCGCGCGGCGCTTCACCACCGGCCTGAAGGCCGGCGCACAACGCCGCAATCTGGGTAGCCCTCGCCAGCACCGCTGGCGGGGTCGCAGGACGGTTGCCCCGGAGGGTGTTTGCCTCGGGATGTGAGCAGGTCGCTCGCCCCGCAACACCCTTCTCCCGGGTGGGAGCCGCCCGAGGTCGGAGCTACCCTGCCAGGCGCTCTCAGGCGGTGAAGGCGATCATCACCGCGCAGGGCGCCTGGTGGGCGACCGAGTTGGGGACGCTGCCCAGGACGCGTCGGACCCCCTTCATCCCCTTGTTACCAACGACGATCAGGTCGGCACCGACCTGGTCGGCGACGTCGCAGATCGCCTTGGCCGGATCGGTGGGCACCCCGTGGGTCTCCACCTCGACCCCGGCGATCCTGGCCCGCGACGCCAGGTCGGCCAGCACCGACTCGGCCAGGCTCGCCGAATCGAGCGCGTTCGAGAACTCCTCGCCGGCCGACGACCTGAACCCTTGCGGCTTATAGGCGGGGACGATGTGCAGGCGGCCACCCGTCAACTTGACCAGCTCGATCGCCTGCCGGGCGGCTTCCGCCGCCGTGGATGACCCGTCCGCACCTACGACCACGGTTTCGAACACCACTTACCTCCCTACTCGGACGACCGGAGTGCCCACCTCCCGTCCGTGCCGCACACCCTAGAGCACAGGGAGGAGCGAACTGGGGCGGGTCCAGGGCCTCCGACCGTGGCCCTCAGGCGGCCGCCTCCTGGCCGGGCGGTTCCCGGCCCAGTGCCAGCTCCAGCGCCTGGGCGCGGGAAAGCCGGGCACCGACGTCATAGGCCTGCTCGAAGGCCACATCCCCGATCAGCGCCCGCAGCCGGCCCTGCTCCCGCTCGCGCAGCCGCTGCTCCACCTCCACCCACTTGATTCTCCGGATCGCCACCGAGGCGTCGATGGCCGCATCAGCGGCGCCGTGGAGGCGGGCCGCCCGGAGATGATCCGCCTGCCAGGCGGTGCAGCAGGCGGCCGCGAACAGCAACTCCGCGATGTCGAGACCGAGGCCGATCCGCCGCGCCACCAGTAGGCAGCACCGCACCACCGGCGCCGCGTCCTCGTACCGGCCCTCCCACAGCAGCACCTCGGCGAGGTCGCTGCGGAACAGGTACAGGAACATCTCGTCGCCCAGCCCCTCGGCGATGGCGAGCGCCTCCTGCAGGCGGGCGCGGCCCTCCTCCAGCCGCCCGGCCTGGAAGTCCAGCACCGACAGGGCATGGAGTTCACCCGCTGCACCCAGGTCGTCCCCAGCCGCCCGAAAGCACTCCAGCGCCTCCTCATGGGCACGCCAGTGGTCCTCCTCCGAGGTTCCCATGCTCAGCCCGCTCAGCACCTCGCCCAGCAGGTGGACGTCGCCCACCTGCCGGGCGATGGCCACCGCCTCCTGGCCCAGCCGCCGCACCCCCTCAAGGTCACCCTCGAAGCGAGCGACGCCGGAGAGGATGAGCAGCGCCTCCGCCTCCAGGTGGCGGTCGCCCAGCTCCCGAGCCATGTCCAGGGCGCGCTCGGCGCAGCCCCGGGCGACGGCGGTCTCGGCGACGTCCGTCGGCAGCAGCCCCGGATCAGGCGAGCACAGGCGATCAGGGCATCGGCGAGCAGCCGGCTGGGGGCGGGGTCCGCCCGCTCGACGGCGCGCCGCAGCGAGGTAAGCACGGCGGAGTGGCCCCGGCTGGTGGCAAACCGGTGCAGCCCCACGCCCAGGCGGAGCACGTCCTCGGTGGCGCCCTCCGCCTCCAGGTAGGCGAGGGCCGCGGCCAGGTTGTCCCACTCCAGGTCCAGCCGCCGCAGCCACCGCCCCTGCCCCTGCCCGATCAGCGCCGGCCGCGCCTCCTCGGCCAGCCGGAGATAGAACTGGGCGTGGTGGCCGCGGGCGCAGTGGACCCTGGCCTCGCCGTCGGAGCGCAGCAGCTCCATGGCGGCGTACTGCCGAATCGTCTCCAGCAATCGATAGCGCACCGACTCCCCGCTGCCATCCGCCTCTACCAGGCTCTTGTCCACCAGCGAGCCCAGGACCAGGTCGAGGGCCTCGATCCCGTCCACCGCACAGATCGCCTCGGCCGCCTCCAGCTCGAAGCTGCCGGCGAACACCGATATCGCCCTCAGGGTCTGCCGCTCGTCCTCGCTCAGCAGCTCGAAGGACCAGTCCACCGTCGCCTGGAGCGTCTGCTGCCTGGGCATGGCGCTGCGGCTCCCCCCGGTGAGGATGCGGAAGCGCTGGTCCAGTCGTTGGTTCAGGTGGGTCAGCGACATCGAGGAGAGCCGTGCCGCCGCCAGCTCCAGGGCGAGCGGGATGCCGTCCAGCCGCCGGCAGATCGAGGCCACCAGCGACAGGGCCGCCCCACCCAGGCGGAGGCCGGGGTTCCGCGCCTGAGCGCGTTCCACGAAGAGACGGACCGCATCGGCGTCGCCCAGGTCCTCGGCCGCGGCCACGTCTCCTGGCGGCAGCGTCAGCGAGGGCACTCGGTAGACCTGCTCGCCGTCGATGCCCAGCGGCTCCCGCGAGGTGGCGAGGATGCGCAGGCGCGGGGACTGGCGAATGGCCCGGTCGCAGAAGTGGGCGGCGGCGTCGATCAGGTGCTCGCAGTTGTCGAGGATCAGGAGCGTGTCGAGGCCGCCCAGCGCCTCCAGGAGCGCATCCACTGCTCGCCCCTGCCGCTGCTCCTGCAGCCCCAGAGCCGCCGCCACCGCTTCCGGGATCCGGTCTGGCTCCCTCAACGGAGCGAGCTCCACGTACCAGACCCCGTCCGGGGAGGCGTCCAGCAGCTCGGCCGCCACCTGCAGGGCCAGCCGGGTCTTGCCGCAGCCGCCCACCCCGGTCAGCGTCACCAGCCGCGAGGACGCGACCAGCCCCCGCACCGCCTCCATCTCCCGCTCCCGGCCGACAAAGCTGCTGGGCAGGCTGGGCAAGTTGTTGGGCAGCTCCGGGTTGTCCAGCGAGGCCAGCGCCGGGAAGCTCGCCTCCAGCTCCTTCGCCCGCAGCTGGAAGACGTGCTCCGGCCGGCCCAGGTCCTTGAGCCGGTGCCGACCCAGGTCCTGCAGCTCCACCCCCTCCACCGGCGTCTCCGCCAGCAACTCCGCGGTCGCCCCCGAGACCAGGACCTGGCCGCCGTGGGCGATCGCTTCCAGCCGTGCCGCCCGGTTCACCACCGGACCGAAGTAGTCCCCGCCGCGCTCCTCGCACACCCCGGTGTGGAGCGCCATCCGCACCCGGATCGGGCGCGAGGTCGGCCAGCCCTCGGCGGCCAGCCCTCGGCGGCCAGCGCCCGCTGGGCGGCGACCGCTGCCTCGACCGCCGCCCGAGGGGTGGCGAAGGCAGCGTAGAAGGCGTCGCCCAGGTCTTGAACACGAAGCCGCCGGA
>CADDZO010000065.1 GCA_902812395.1 bacterium
TGGTGGCCATGATCGGCATCGTTGGGAACGGGAGGGGGCTCACTGGCGGGATCGCCCAATCTCACGACGACTTCAAAGAAATGGTGTCAACGAACAGCCATATCCGATGATCGGCCTGAGCGTAGAGCCAGTCTGGCGGACCAGGTCAAGTTCAGCCTCGGGGTGGGCGCCTAGGGGCTCAGGAGGGAGCCTGGGGTCGAAATCCCTGCGCGAAGATCGGGGCTAGTCCGTCACCGGACAGGATGAGTTCACGGCGCCCCTGCGGGCCGCGCGGCGCTTCACCGCCGGCCTGAAGGCCGGCGCACTGCACCGCAATCTGGGTAGCCGTGCCTGGGCACCAGGTCCGGGCAGCGTGCGACACGCCGAGGTCCATCTTCCGTGCCCATGCACCGATGCTCGCGTCAGCGGGGCAGATCTGCGAAGGGGTGGGGGTTGGAAGCGAGATAACGGGACAGCTGCACGTGGACTGCCCGCTCCGAAGGCGGCCTCGTCGGAATTGGTCGCCGCCCGCGATAGTACGTTGAACTGCCTGACAGGACCTCTGGGGTTTTGGTCTCCGCTCGGAGACCCTGATGGTTAGGTCTGATGCGCATACAGGAGTCTGGGAGTCTCGAGTCAGAGTCGGTTTCCTCAAGAATTGCCGGTCTGACACGAGATTGGAGGAGATCGAGAGAGATCGAGAGAGATCGAGAGAGATCGAGAGAGAGAGAGAGAGAGAGAGAGAGAGATGTGCTCTGGATGATGGGCCGGGCGCGAGTCATCGGCGCTCCCGATATGCATCGGGAAGCTCCTCGGGCAGGAGCCAGGGAAGCGCCTCCGACATCGCCTTGACCAGGTGGCGGTACTGCAGGTGGTCGATCGCATCGCGGGCCAGGAGCGCCATGCCCGCATGCCGGGCGGCCTCGGCCGCGGTGCGGCCGGCCTGGACATCCTCGGCCTGCCAGTCGTGGCCGTGGGTCAGCCGCCGGAGTTCCTCCTCCACCCTCTCCCAGGCTTGCCCGAGCCCGGCGCCGCGGATGGCCTGGTGGGCCGCCTCGGCGGCTGGGTCGACCGAGCCCAGCTCGTGTTCTTCGTAGCGACGCTAGCCCCAGGCAATGCGCTCGATGCCGCTCGGCCCGAGCACGCGGGTGTCCTCGAGCAGTCGCTCGACATCGGCCGTGTGTGGCCCGTATCGAGGCATCCGGTCCATGTGCCCCCATCGTGCACCATCAGGTCCCCCCGGGGATTGGAAGCCTATTCGATTGCCGCCGGATCGTACTCCGCCAGCGTCGCCACCAGGCGGGCGTTCTGCTCCGCCGTCCGGACCGTGATCCGCAGATGGCCCGGTAGCTCAGGGTCATGGGCGTAGTTGCGAACGACGAGGCCCCTCGATTCCAGCCAGTCGGCGATCGCCTGGGCGCGGCCCGGTGGCTCCCATCCGGCCAGGAGGAAGTTGGTGGCTGAGGGGTGGACCCGGGCACCGGCATGGCGAAGCGCGTCGGCCAGCGGCTCCCGCTCGGCCACGACTGCGGCCACATTGGCCCGCATCGTGGCCAGGTCCTGCAGCGCGGCTGCGCCCAGGCGAGCGGTGACGCGGGCGACGCTGTTGGGCGGGCGCACCCTGTTCAGCATCCCGATGACCTCGGCCTGGGCGATCCCCCAGCCCAGGCGCATCCCGGCCATGGCAAACGCCTTGGACATCGTCTTGACCACGATCAAGTTCGGATGGCTAGGGACTAGCGGCACCGCCGACCAGCCCGCGTACTCACCGTAGGCCTCGTCCACCACCACCATGCACGGCGCTTCGTCGACCAGCCGTGCCAGCCGCTGCGGATCCGGCGGGGTCCCGGTCGGGCTGTTGGGGCTGCAGACCCAGATCAGCTTGGCCCCCCGGGCGGCGGCCAGGATCGCGTCTACGTCCAGCCCGAACCCCGGGCCCAGCGGCGCCCGCCGGATCCCGGCCCCCATCTGGGTGCTGACGATCGCGTACATCGAGTAGGTGGGCGGGGAGACCACCACCGCATCGCCATCGTCGAGGAAGGTCTTGGCCACGATGTCGAGCACCTCGTCGGCGCCGGCGCCGACGATCACCTGGTCCTCGGTGACGCCGCAGTAGGAGGCGAAGAGGGGGACCAGCTCGGCGTACGAGGTGTCGAAGTACTCGTTGGGGGTGCCGGATCGACACTCCTCCTCCAGGACCCGCTCCCAGCCAGCGGGCCGGAATGGTGAGGTGTTGAGGTCGAAGCGGAGGATCTGGTCGGAAGGGAGGTGATGGCGACGGGCGATTTCCCTGGACGAGGGCTCCCACGAGTAGGGCTCGAGATTGCGCACCACCGCTCGAACCAGGCTTCCCGGGTTGGTCACCCGCCGGCAGTCTACCGGTCAGGTCGACTGAGCTGCCGGTTCTGGCGGGTCCGGTCCGGCACTGGCCGAGTGCGGCATGAGGCCTCGGAAGGGGCGGGGCGATGGCGACCCATCTCCGCCGGGGAGTCGCCGTCGGGGCGGTTCACGCTCCTCGCCCATGTTCACACCTCGCCCAGGATCAAGGTGGCGGGCGCCTGGACCCCGGTCTGCCGCGCCTGCGCAGCAACCTCTCCCAGCTGGGTGTGCAGCACCCGTTGGCCAGGCCGGGTGGCGGAGGCAACCAGAATCGCAGGGCAGTCACCGCCTCGAACCGCCGCCACGCGCGCCGCCATATCCTCCAGGCGCGCGACCGGCATCAGCACGACCAGTGTGTCAGCCACCTCCGCCAGCTGCTCCAGACGGTCCGAGGGGGAGCCGGCTTGCCCCTGTCCCGCGACGATGGCCACTGAGGAGGCGATGCCTCTGTGGGTTGGGGGATGGCGGCCGCCGCTGGTGCCGCAACGGCCGAGGTGACGCCGGGCACTACCGTCACCTCGATCCCCTCCCGGCGCAGGGCCTCCAGCTCCTCGCCCCCACGGCTGAAGAGGAGCGGATCGCCCCCTTGAGGCGGACGACATCGTGGCCGGAGCGGGCCAGCTGGACCATGCGTGCGGTGATCGACTGGTCGGGTCCGGTGCCGGGCCGCTTGCCAACGTCGATCAGCGTTGCCTGGGGACCGCAGAGGCGCAACACCTCGGCTGGGACCAGGGCGTCGTGGAGTGCGAACTCGGCACCCGCTAGCAGCTCCAGGGCAGTCACGGCCCCGGATCTCGCGGGCCGGCACCCACCAGCCACACTCGACCCGGCCCGAGGAGGTCTGCCGACCGGCCGGCCGGCGCGGCCGCCTCTTGCCGTCCCCCGGAGCGGAGCTGGCTGAGCAGCGGCGAGGCCAGCAGGCGGCGATCGACCCGAAGCTGTTGGGCGGGCGCCATACCTCATCGCCGCAGCTGCTGCCGCACTCGCCCCAGCGCCGCCGTGAACGGCCGCCGCTCCGGTCCCAGGAGTCGCTCTAGCCGCTGGCGGAGGGCCGAGGCGAGAAACGGGCTCCTGCCCGAGGTCGAGATCGCCACCACCAGCGGGTCGCGGCGCACCACTGCCGGGGCGATGAGCAGAGCCGGAGCTGATCGACCACGTTGAGCAGGACCCGCTCCCGGTCGGCCTCGGCCCGGCAGCCGCGGTCCACGTCAGGATCGCCGCTGGCATCCACTGCCAGCCACGCCCTGGCCAAGGTCCCCGGGCCAGTAGTCGCGATGGAGGATCCGGAGCTTCCCCGCCGCCGCCAGCGCCTCCTGGTCGCCGCAGCCGCCCAGCGTTTGTCAGCAGCGCCTGGTTGATCGCCCTAGTCGTCGCCTTGAGGTTCGCCTTGAGCACCCCATGCACCTGGAAGTCCTGCCGGCTGGTAATGCGCAGGGTGCCGTTGCCCCACCTGCGGCAATGTCGTCGTGGGCGAGATACATCTCCGGAGGGACCTGGCCGCCCGAGACCCGGGTGCGCACCATCATCACGTGGAGGCGCTGGCCGTGCTGCTGGCGGGCCTGGCGACGTCGGTCGCGGTCCTCTTGCTGGTAGATGCAGTGGAACTTGAGGATCTGTGACGGGTCCTCGCTGAACACGGGCTCCTCCAGCGTCAGCTCGCGGGCGATGCTGCCGCGCAAATGGTCGCTTGCCTCTTTGATCCACTCGATCCTGGAGAGCCTGGTTGCGGACATGCAGCCGCAGGACGTGCACATGAAAAGGAGTCCTCCGCACTGAGTCGACAGGTTGCTCGCGCTGGTCGGCGCGCGACGGGCACAGAAACGGGAGAGGTCAGCCGGCTGCCAGAAGCGGCTCTCGCGACTTATTCGCAGCTACAGGCGAAGCTGGCGCAGCGGATGTAGTCGATCACTCGTCGGCGGGAGAGTAGCGCCCCGGCGGCGATCGCGTGCGTTCGCATCTCGAGCACGGAAGGTACCAGAACGGTCCTTCACTGGTACAGTGTGCCGCGGTACTCGATCCAGCCCGGGAGCGGGCAGCCGGCCGAGGTGTGCGCGTGCAAGCAGTGGACCCCGACGTGCATGCCGGGGTCGATGTAGAGCTGGCCGTGGACGAGCAGGTGCTCGCCCCGGCTGACAGGGATCCAGGAGCCCAGGTCCAGGTTGTAGTCCAGCTCCAGCTGGTCGCCGGCGGGATCGCTGACCTCCAGCCGCTCGTGGCCGCCCGAATCGACGGGGTTGGTCAAGGCGGTGGCATCGAAGGTGACCTCGGCCCCAGAGCGGTTCTGGACGATGTCCTGGTGGAGGGCGGCGTTCTCGGGAGCAGCGCTGGGGGCGTGGTTCAACAGATTGATGGCGACCAGGACGCCGATGAGCGCGACCACGGCCGCTCCCCCCAGCAGCACCGATCGGGGCCAGCGCCGCCGGGCGGTCGGACGCCGGCGGGGCCTGGAGTGGACCGGTACTGTGGATCGGGCTGGCCGCCGTCGTCTGGGATGTACCTGGTGGGTGCTCATCGCCTGAGGGCACGATCGCCCAGCCGCATCTTGCCACGTGTTCCCCCGCCGGGCATGGTGCCGGATCCCAACGAAATCGCCGAGCCAACCCCCCACCCGGGCAGCGCCATCCTCTCCCCGATCCGGTCACCGTCCCTGCGCCCGGGCAACCGCTCGGCGGTGCCGATGGAGGGGCGGTGCTGCCGGAGCCGCCCCGATCAGCAGGCGAAGTCGCCGTCCCCACAGCCAGGTCACGGCGGTGACGGCTCGAGGTTGGCCAGCAGTTTGCGGAGCAGGCGGCCCAAGGTCGCGATCTCATGGTCCTCGAACCCGGTCAGCAAGCGCGCCTCGGCGGCGGTGTTGGCGGCGACGGCGGCGTCCACCACCTCCCGTCCGCGCTCGGTCAGCACCACCAGGATGGCCCGGCGGTCACCTGGGTCAGGCATCCTCTCGACCAGCCCGCGCCGCTCCAGTCGGTCGATCCTGCTGGTGATCCCGGCCGAGGAGAGCATGAGGCTGCGGAGCAACCGGCTGGGAGAGAGCCGGTGCGGCGGGTCCGCGGTGCGAAGCGCGCTCAGCACCCCCACCTCTCCCCGGTTGAGGCCGAAGTGCTGGAACACCTCTTCCTGCTGCCGTGCCAGCAGCATCGCCACCCGGGCGACGCGAGCTGTCACCTGGTACACGGCCAGTTCGAGGTCGGGATGGATCTTGGCCAGGCGGTGCAGGAGGCTGTCCGTCCAGTCCTGCGGAGTGTCCATTCCTGCCATGGCCAGGAGTCTCGCACGGAAAGGCTCGCGACCGTGATTCTCGCGAGCAAGAGCATTCCGCTGGCCATGCCAGGCCCCAGTGATCTTGTGGGTGGTGCTGGTCGTGCCGGGGCCGGGCGCGAAGGCCGGACGCGAAGCGAGATCATCTCCGCAGCGGGCGCCACGCGCCCCGGAGCTCCTGGGCGAGCCGGAGAGGCTAGCGCGCTGGCAACGCTTAGGTGGGCAACCCCAGGCTGGGGTTGCCCACCTCAAGAGGGGGTCTGATCGGGGACTCAGCCGTTGCCGTCGTTGTCGCTGGGGCCGCCCTCGTTGTCATTGTCGTGGTCGTTGAAGGGCGGGGGCTGGGTCTGGACGGGCGCCGGGGTGACGGCTGGGGCAGGCGGCGGCATCGGCTGGGCAACCGGGGTCGGTGCGGGTGCCTGCGCCGCCGCAGCCAAGGCAACGGACCAGGTGCCGTCGATCCCCTGGCCGTTGGCCTGGCCGGGCATCATGTCGCCTGCGAAGGTGTAGAGAGGATGGCCGGCGTAGGTGACCTGCCGGGCACCTCCCGGCCGGACCTCCACCCCCAGCCTGTCCGGCAGGGGGGAGATGGACCTGACCCCTGCCGCGCCTTCAGGCACCAGCACCGGTGGCCAGTTCTGAAGGCATCCGCCGGTGCAGCTGCTGGTGCCGTTGCGGTCTAGGGCATAGGTGTAGAGGGTGAAGCCCTTCCGGTCGGTCAGCACCGTCTCGGAGTGGCCGCCGATGTCCAGGGTTGCGGTGCCGATCAACGGCGCCACAGCCGCGGGGGGATGGGAGGGAGCGCCGCCGTGGGTAACCCCACCACAGGCGGTGAGCAGGCCGAGACCGGTCGCCAGCGTCGCGATCGCACGTCTTGGAACGGTCATGGAACACCTCCAGTGGCACGCCGAGCACGAGCTGGTTGGACCGGCGTGTCCATCTCGCCGGAATCTATCTCTCGAGCGAGATATTCCCGTCCGATCGGCCGGGCGGCCCGGTCCTGGTCCGATGCCGTAGAGTGCACGGCCGCGGAATGACCCTGGCTGGTGGCGGGTAGGAAGGCGACGTGGCAGACGGCTTGATCATCGTCGAGTCGCCGGCGAAGGCTCGGACGCTGAAGCGGTTTCTGGAGGACCGCTTCGAGGTGCGGGCCTCGATGGGGCACGTCCGCGACCTGCCCGAGCGAGAGCTGGCGGTCGATGTCGAGCGCGGCTTCGAGCCTCGCTACGAGGTGGTGGAGGGCCGCAAGCAGGCCCTGGGCGAGTTGCGCAAGGCGGTGAAGGGGACATCGGAGGTGATCCTGGCCTCCGACCCGGACCGTGAGGGGGAGGCCATCGCCTGGCATCTGGCCGAGGTCCTGCGACTCCGGCAGCCCAAGCGGATCGAGTTCCACGAGATCACCCGGGAGGCCGTCCGCCGCGCGTTGGAGCATCCGCGCCAGATCGATATGCGCCTGGTCGACGCCTACCAGGCGCGCCGGGTGGTGGATCGTCTGGTCGGTTACCGCCTCTCTCCGTTCCTCTGGAGCAAGGTTCAGAAGGGGATCGGGGCGGGCAGGGTGCAATCGGTGGCGCTGCGGCTGGTCTGCGACCGCGAGGAGGAGATCCGCAACTTCGTCCCCGAGGAATCCTGGACGGTGGATGCGGTCCTCTCCCGCCCGGGCGAGGACCAGCGCTTCAAGGCTCGGCTCTGGCGTCGGCTGGCCGATCCGGAGGGCAGGCTGGAGCTGAAGACCGAGGCAGAGGCCCAGGCCGCGATCCAGGAACTGGAGGGGGCCGAGTACCGTGTCGCCTCGGTCGAGCGCAAGCAGCGGACCAAGAACCCGCCTGCGCCCTACATCACCTCTACCCTGCAGCAGGACGCCTCCAGCCGGCTCCGGCTCTCGCCCCGCCGGACCATGCGCCTCGCCCAGGACCTCTACGAGGGGGTGGAGCTGGGCGAGGAGGGTTCGACCGGGCTGATCACCTACATGCGGACCGACTCCACCCGGGTCTCGGCCGAGGCGGAGCAGAAGGTCCGGGAGTGGATCCGGGAACAGTTCGGGGCCCCCTATCTGGGTGGTACGCGCCACGACAAGGCCCGCCCGCAGGCCCAGGATGCGCACGAGGCGATCCGGCCCACCGACCCTGCCCGCCGGCCCGAGGACGTCAAGCCCTACCTGACCCCCGAGCAATTCCGTCTCTACGAGCTGATCTGGCGCCGCTTCGTGGCCAGCCGGATGGCGCCTGCCCGTTATCAGGGGACCACGGCGGAGATCGAGGCCGGTCCCTTCGGGCTCCGGGCCAACGGCTCGGTGTTGACCTTCGACGGTTTCTACCGGGTCTGGGAGCGGGAGGAGGAGCAGGAGGGCCAGCTGCCCGAGTTGGTCCAGGGCGAGCGGCTCGACTTCTGGGGCCTGGAGCCGGAGCAGCACTTCACCCAGCCGCCCCCACGCTACACGGAGGCGACGTTGATCCAGGAGTTGGAGAAGCGCGGGATCGGCCGGCCATCGACCTATGCCACCATCGTCGCCACCATCCAGGACCATCACTATGTGGAGCAGCGGGAGCGCCGGCTGCACCCCACGCCGCTGGGCGAGGGCGTGAACCAGATCATGGTCCGCCACTTCCCCGACATCGTCGACGACGGTTACACCGCGGCCATGGAGCGGCGCCTGGACGAAGTCGAGCAAGGCCAGGTGGCCTGGCGCCCCGTGGTCAACGACTTCTACCAGCCGCTGGAGCGGATGCTGGGCCAGGCCGAGATGGCCATGCCTGCCGAGACCGGGGAGACCTGCCCCCAGTGCGGGCAGGGGATGCTGGTGCTGAAGGCCAGCCGCTACGGACCATTCAAGGGCTGCTCCCGCTATCCGGCGTGCCGCTACACACAGGCGGTGCAGCCGAACGGGGAACCCGACTCGCCCCGGTTGCTGGAGGAGACCTGCCCGCAATGCGGCCGCCCGTTGCAGGTCAGGCGGGGCCGTTACGGCGAGTTCGTGGGCTGCTCTGGCTTCCCCGAGTGCCGCTACGTCCGGCGCGACCAGGCCGGTGGCGACGCCAGCCCGACCGGGCAGACCTGCCCGGAGTGCGGCCAGGGCGAGCTGGTCGAGCGGCGGGGCCGTTACGGCACCTTCGTCGCCTGCAACCGCTTCCCGGAGTGCAACTACCGGGCGAAGCCGCCGCGCCGCCGGGCGGCAGAGCCTCGGCTGCTGGACGAGACCTGCCCGGCCTGCGGCAAGCCGATGGTCGAGCGGCAGGGCCGCTATGGACCCTTCAAGTCCTGCAGCGACTATCCGCGCTGCAAGGGGCCGGAGAAGCCCCGGACCCGACGCGCCCCGGCCCGTACTGCCTGATCTGCCGAGGCCCGAAGCGGCCGGGTCGGCCGGGGACCGGGATGTCGCAGCTCCCGGTCGGACCCGCGGTTCCCCCACGCATGGTCCACAAGAGGTCGTGGTCGGTCTACCGGGCTCGCCCCATCGCCGGGGTCAGGGTGCCGCACGGTGCGGGTACAATGACTCGGCCAGCGCGTGGAGCGCTTGAATCTGCACGCCCGGACGTTGTCCCCTGTCCCGCGCAGTGGCGGGCCGAGCACCGGGCGGAGGCCAACAGGAGGAGAAGAGACGACGTGCCCCAGGTCACGCTGAAGCAGCTGCTCGAGGCGGGGGTCCACTTCGGCCACCAGACCAGCCGCTGGAACCCCAAGATGCGGCCTTACATCTTCACCGCCCGCAATGGCATCCACATCATCGACCTTCAGAAGACGGTGAAGCTTCTGGACGACGCCCTTGAGTTCGTGAAGGGGGTGGCTGCCACCGGTAAGCCGGTGCTGTTCGTCGGCACCAAGAAGCAGGCCCAGGAGACGATCCAGACCGAGGCTGCCAGGAGCGGGATGTTCTTCGTCAACCGGCGCTGGATGGGCGGCATGCTGACCAACTTCGCCACCGTCAAGAAGCGGATCGAGAGGCTCCAGGAGCTGCGTCGAATGCAGCAGGCGGGCCAGTTCGAGCAGATGTCCAAGAAGGAGGCCAAGAGGCATCAGGACGAGCTCGACCGGCTGATGTACCACTTCGACGGCATTGCCGACATGCGCCGCCTGCCCGGGGCTGTCTACGTGGTCGACCCCCGCAAGGAACACATCGCGGTGAGCGAGGCCAACCGGCTTGGCATCCCGGTGGTGGCCATCACCGACACCAACTGCGACCCGGACCTGATCCAGTGGGTGATCCCGGGCAACGACGATGCCATCCGCGCCGTCAAGCTGCTCACCACCAAGATCGCAGACGCCTGTCTCGAAGGGCGGCAACTGGCGGTAGAGCGCGGCGAGCAGCTGCCGGCGATGGAGGAGCGTGAGTTCCTCGAGACGCCCCGCTACGACCTGCTGGAGGAGTACCTGGAGGACGAAGAGGACTACCTGCCCGCGGTCTCGGAGGACGAGTTTCTGGACCGGGGCGAATCGCAGGAGCTGCTGTAGTGGTGGAGAGGAAGGTACCGGTGCCGATGGAGCTGGTCAAGCGGCTCCGCGATATGACCATGGCCGGGATGATGGACTGCAAGCGGGCGCTTGAGGACGCCGGCGGTGATCTGGAGCGGGCGGCGACCCTGCTGCGGGAGCGCGGCATCGCCAAGGCCGCGGGCCGGGCGGGGCGGGCGACCACGAACGGGGTGGTGGAGGCCTACCTGCACCGGACCAGCGCCGACTACCCGCCCCAGGTCGGGGCCATGATCGAGCTGGATTGCGAGACCGACTTCGTGGCCAAGAGCGAGGAGTTTCGCCGGCTGGCCCGGGAGCTGGCCATGCACGTGGCCGCGACCAACCCCCGCTGGATCCGGGCCGAGGAGATCCCGCCCGAGGTGGTGGAGGCAGAGCGCGACCTCTACCGCCGCCAGGCAGAGGAGGAGGGGAGGCCGGCCGCGGCCATCCCCAGGATCGTGGAGGGCCGGCTGCGCCAGTTCCGGCAGGCGAACGTGCTGCTGGAGCAGCCCTTCGTCCGCGATGGGCATACCACGGTCCAGGACCTGATCGCCCAGGCCATGGCCACCCTGCAGGAGAACATCGCCGTCCGTCGGTTCAGCCGCTTCGCGGTCAAGGAGGCCTAGGCCGCAGTTGGAGGATCCCGCCAAGCCCCGCTACCGGCGCATCCTGCTTAAGCTCAGCGGCGAGGCCCTGGGGGGCAGCCGGGACTACGGCATCGACTTCAAGGTCGTGCGGGACGTGGTCCGCCAGGTCCGTCAGGTCCACGAGCTCGGGGTGGAGACGGCGCTGGTGGTGGGGGGCGGGAACATCTTCCGTGGCCGCGAGGTGGCGGCCAGCGGCTTCGACCGGGCCACCGGGGACTACATGGGCATGCTGGGGACGGTGATCAACGCCCTCGCCCTCCAGGACGGCCTGGAGAAGCTGGGCCTCCCGGCCCGGACCATGACCGCCATCCAGATGAACCAGGTGGCCGAGCCCTACATCCGGCGTCGTGCCATGCGCCACCTGGAGAAGGGCCGAGTCGTGATCCTGGCCGGCGGGAGCGGGAACCCCTATTTCACCACCGACACCACGGCCGCACTGCGGGCGGTGGAGCTGGAGTGCGATGTCCTGATGAAGGCGACCAAGGTGGACGGCGTCTACACCGCCGACCCCAAGTCGGACCCCAGCGCCACCAAGCTGCTGCGCCTCGGCTATATGGAAGTGTTGAATCGGGGGATCGAGATCATGGACAACACCGCGCTGACGCTCTGCATGGACAACGGCATGCCGATCGTCGTCTTCGATCTGCTCCGGGACGGCAACCTGGTCCGGGCGGTGCAAGGGGACGAGGTCGGGACCATGGTGGCGGCGTCGGTATGAGCGTGGACGGCATCCTGAGGGAGGCGGAGGCCAAGATGGCCAAGTCGATCCAGTATCTGGAGCAGGAGCTGGCGACCATCCGCACCGGGCGGGCCAACCCGGCGTTGCTGGAGCGGGTGACGGTCTCCTACTACGGTACTCCCACCCCCCTCAACCAGCTGGCCCAGATTCTCGCCCCGGAACCGAGGCTGCTGGTGGTCCAGGTCTACGATCGCAGTCAGACGGGGGCGGTGGAGCGGGCGATCCGGGACTCCGGCCTGGGCCTGAACCCGACCAACGATGGCCAGGTGATCCGGGTCCCGATCCCGCCTTTGACCGAGGAGCGACGCAGGGAATACGTGCGCATGGTCCGGCAGCGGGCCGAGGAGGGCCGGGTGGCGGTGCGCAACATCCGCCGCGACGAGCTTCACCGTATCCAGCAGCAGGAGCGGGCGGGGGAGCTGCCCACCGACCAGGCCCGCCGGGCCCAGGAGCAGCTGCAGAGGATCACCGACCAGCACGTGAGTCGCATCGACGTCATCGCCAATCGCAAGGAAGCGGAGGTGATGGAGGTGTGACCACCGACCGCGGGCACCGGGACCAGCGGGAACGTCAGCGCGACACCCACGTCCCAGCTCGGGCTGCAAGATCCGTGGGCGAGGCCGGCTGATGGAGCGGTTGCGGGGCGGTGCTGGATGAACGGCGCCGTTCCCTACCACGTTGGGATCATCATGGACGGCAACGGCCGCTGGGCCCGGCTCCGCGGCCGGCCCCACAGCTTCGGCCATCGTGCCGGTGTGCGGGCGATCAAGCGAGTCATGTACGGCTGCGAGGAGGTGGGAATCAAGGTCCTGAGCGTCTACGCCTTTTCGACCGAGAACTGGTCGCGGCCTCGGGCCGAGGTGCGGGCGCTGATGCGGCTGTTCCACCAGACCCTACGCCGGGAGTTCGACGAGCTGAACGAGCGGGGAATCCGTATCGTGGTCTCCGGCCGCAGGTGGGAGCTGTCCCCAGCCATGCAGGAGGAGATCACGGAGGCCGAGGAGCAGACCCGCGACAACCCCAACGGGGTGCTCAACGTCTGTCTTAACTACGGGGGGCGAGCCGAGCTGGTGGACGCGGTGCGCTCGCTGATCACGGCCGGGATCAAGCCCGAGGAGGTGGACGAAAGCGTCCTCGCCGCGCACCTGTACCACCCCGAGCTGCCCGACCCCGACCTGATCATCCGGACGGCGGGCGAGAACCGCCTCAGCAACTTCCTGCTCTGGGAGTCGGCCTACTCGGAGCTGCACGTGACCGACACGCTCTGGCCGGACTTCGGCTTGGAGGACTTGAAGCGGGCGGTGGCCGATTACGCCCGCCGGGTCCGGCGCTTCGGCGGCCGGACCACGGAGGAGCTGGCGCTCGCGCGCTGAGCCCCGGCCGGAGCCCGGGCGAGGCGGGCCGGCCGCGAACCAGCCGCCTCGCTCCTCGCTGGCCCTACGGGTGGCCAGCGGGGTGGTGCTGGGGGCGATGCTGGTGGGCCTGCTGCTGCTTGGCCGCTGGGGCCTCTACGCCATCCTGGTGATCGTCGGGGCCGTGGCGTTGTGGGAGTTCCACGGCCTCTCCTTGCGGATGGGGGTCTCGGCGCCGCTGTGGCTGCTCTACCCGCTCGGTGCCTACTTTGCCTTCGGCCCCACCCTGCTCCCGGCGCTGCCCGCGGAGGCGGTGCTGGGCCCCGCGGTGGTGGTCGGCCTCACCGCTTTCCTCTTCCTGGGCGGCCGGGGCCAGGGCGTGGGCCGGTGGGCGATGGCGGTGGGAGGTGCACTCTACATCGGGATGCCGTTCGACGCCTACCTCCGCATCTTCGATGCTGCCCCCGAGGCCCGGGCGCTGACCTGGATCTTCTCGATTATCCTGACCGTGGTGGTCAGTGATGCGGTGGCCCTGCTGGTCGGGCAGCGGTTCGGTCGCCGCCCCTTCTTTCCGGCCATCAGTCCCCGCAAGACCCTCGAGGGAGCGGTGGCGGGGTGGGTGCTGGGAGTTCCGGTCTTGGTCCTGACCGGTGTCTTCGCCCTGGGCATCTCGGCCTGGCAGGGGGCGGTGCTGGGGGTGCTGGCCACGCTTGGCGCCCAGGCCGGCGACCTGGTCGAGTCGCAGATGAAGCGGCTGGCCGGGGTGAAGGACTCTTCCCATTTGATTCCCGGGCACGGAGGAGTGCTCGACCGGCTGGACTCGCTGCTCTTCCCGCCGATCGCGGTCCTGCTTGCCGCCTCTGCCCTCCACGTCCTCGCATGAGCGTCGCTCACGCGCCCCGCTGGCCCCTGGGAGTGGCGCTGCTGGGCGCCACCGGCTCGATCGGGAGCCAGGCGCTGGACGTGATCGACCGTTTCCCCGATCGCTTCCGGGTCGTGGGCCTGCTCTCTGGCCGCCGCCTGCCCAACCGGACTGCCCGCTACACCGTGAGGGCCTCCGATCCCGATGCCGGGGCACGGGTGCGGGAGATGGTGACTGATCCTGAGTGCGACCTGGTCCTGGTGGCGGTGCCCGGCGCCTGCGCCCTGGAGCCGACGTTGGCCGCGCTCGACGCGGGCAAGCGGTTGGCGATCGCGACCAAGGAGGTCCTGGTCATGGCCGGGGAGGTGGTCATGCGCCGCGCCGGGCCGGGGGCGATTCGGCCGGTGGACTCCGAGCACTCGGCCATCTGGCAGTGCCTATGGGGAGAGGCGCCTGAGAGCGTGGCCCGACTGATCCTGACCGCCACCGGGGGACCGCTGCTCCGACACCCGGGACGCGACTGGCGCACGGTCACGGTCGAGCAGGCGCTGCGCCACCCTACCTGGTCGATGGGGCCCAAGGTCACGGTGGACTCCGCCACCTTGATGAACAAGGGCCTGGAGATGATCGAGGCACACCACCTCTTCGGGCTCCCCCTGGATCGGATCGAGGTGGTGATCCATCCCCAGAGCGTGATCCACTCCATGGTCCAATTCGTGGATGGGGCGGCCAAGGCCCAGCTCAGCCACCCCGACATGCGGCTCCCGATCGCGCTCGCGCTCTCCTATCCGGAGCGGCTCCCGGGGGTGGTGCCGCCCACCGAGTTCGCTCGGGTGGGGGAGCTGGAGCTGGAGCCGCTCGACCGCGAACGCTTCCCCAGCGTCGACCTGGCCCGTGAGGCGGCGCGTCGGGGAGGCGGGTACCCGGCGGTGCTCAATGCTGCCAACGAAGAGGCAGTGGCGGCCTTCCTGGAGCGCAGGAGCGGCTTCGCCGACATCCTGCCCCTGGTCCGCTCGGCACTTGACGGCTTCCGGCCGGAGCGGGCGGACCCGCCCCCGGGAGTGGCCGAGCCGGAGCTGGCCGCGATCCTGGCCGCCGATGCCTACGCCCGCCAGCACGTTCGCGAGCGGCTAGGTAAGGTCGAGGAGTGAGCGGAACCGCGGAGCTGGCGCAGCTGGGCACCCTGCTGCTCAGAGCAGTCGCCATCGTGGGCATCTTCCTCATCCTGATCGTGCCCCACGAAGGCGGCCACTTCGCCCTGGCGAAGCTCTTCCGGGTACCGGTCTATGAGTACTCGGTCGGCATGGGGACCAGGCTGTGGTCGCGGGTCAAGAGCGGGACCCTGTACGTGGTCCGCCTGATCCCGATCGGGGGCTACGTCCGCATGGCCGGGATGGAGCCCGGCGATTTCGATGCCCCCGGCGGCTTTCACTCCAAGCCCTCCTACCAGCGGCTGGCCATCTTGCTCGCCGGCCCCTTCGTCAACTTCGTGGTGGCGGCGGTGCTGGTGGGTGCGATCGGGGTTGGGCAGTCGTTCGGCGATCCCGGCCAGATCGCCGGGGTCCAGCTGCACAGCCCCGGGTACGCCCAGGGCCTCCGGCCGGGGGACAGCATTCGGTCGGTAGACGGCCAGCGGGTGACCACCAGCAGCCAGATCGCCGATCTGGAACAGCGTCACCCCGGCCGACCCCTGCACCTGGTGGTCCGTCGGCCGAACGGCAGCACCTTCGAGACCACCGTCACCCCCGTCTACAACAAGGCCGCCGGGCGCTACCTGATGGGGATCGAGACCGAGGAGGTGCCGACACTGGGGCAGGCCCTGGTCTCGGGGGTCACCTTCCCCGCCCTGGCCACCGTCGCCATCGCCGAGGGGGTGTACGAACTCGCCAACGGTCAGATCCCGGGAGGGTTCTTCGGTCCGTCCGGGCTCTCGGGCCCGGTTGGCTTCAGCTACATCGCCTACCAGGCGGCGACGCAAGGTGTCTTCACCTATCTGCAGATCGCTGCCCTGCTCTCGATGGCGCTGGGTCTGACCAACCTCTTGCCGATGCCGCCGTTGGATGGGTCCAAGATCCTGATCGTCCTTCTGGAGAAGGCCCGCGGCCGGCCCTTCGACCGCGACCGGGCACTGGCGGTGGAGCGCGTCGGGCTGTACGCGCTGCTAGCCTTGATCGCGTTCATCACCATCCTCGACGTGCAACGGATAGCGACGGGGCAGTTTGGACTGAAATGACACAGATCGGACTACCAATGTCACACCAGGACGGCGCGACCGGGCTGCCTACGCGCCGGAAGACGATCCCGGTCCGGGTGGGGGACGTCGTGGTCGGGGGAGCGGCGCCAATCGCCGTCCAGACCATGACCAAGACCGACACCCGAGACGTCCGGGCCACGCTTGACCAGATCGCGGCGCTGAAGGAGGCCGGGTGTGAGATCGTTCGGCCGGCGGTCCCGGACCATCACGCTGCCGAGGCGCTGAAGGAGATCGTGGCCCGCTCGCCGTTGCCGATCATCGCCGACATCCACTACAACCACGAGCTCGCGCTGATGGCGATCAAGGCCGGGGTGCATGGGCTCCGCCTCAATCCGGGGAACATCCCCGACCGGGACAAGGTGGTGCGCGTGGTGCAGGCGGCAAAGGAGCGGGACATCCCCTTCCGGATCGGCGTCAACGCGGGTTCCTTGCCCGAGGAGGTGCACAAGAACCTCCGGGAGCAGCACGCGGTCAACCGGGACGACCGCGTCCGTACCGCCGAGCGGATGGTGGAGGTGGCGCTCGGCCACTGCAAGATCCTGGAGGACCTGAACTACGGGCCCGGCCACATCAAGGTCAGCCTCAAAGCAACGGACGTCTGGACCAACGTGCTGGCCAACCGTCTGTTCGCCCGCGCTCGCCCGTATCCCATCCATCTCGGAGTGACCGAGTCGGGGCCGGTCCAGGCGGGCAGCATCCGAAGCGCGGTGGGGTTGGGGATCCTGCTCGCCGAGGGGATCGGGGACACCATCCGGGTCTCGCTCGCGACCGACGATCCAACCGAGGAAGTCCGGGTCGCCTACGAAATCCTGAAGTCGCTCAACTACCGCCAGGAGGGCGCCACGTTGGTCGCCTGCCCGACCTGCGGGCGGCTCGAGTACGACATGGTCCCGACGGTAAAGGCGGTCGAGGCCCACCTCGCCAGGTTGAAGGTACCCATTACGGTGGCCGTAATGGGCTGCGTCGTCAACGGGCCGGCTGAGGCCCGCCACGCCGACATCGGGGTCACCGGCGGCCGAGGCAAGGGCGTGATCTTCCGCAAGGGGGTGCTGTACCGGACCGTGCCTCAAGAGGACCTGCTGCCGATCCTGCTCCAGGAGATCGACCGGATCGCGGCCGAGCGGTCGGCCCAGCTGGACGTGCAGGAGCCAGCAGCCGTCGAGTAGCTGTCCACTGGGAAGCCGGCCGGCCGCCGGGGTGCGCCGGGCGCCATTGACGATGGCGCCTGAACGTATCGTCGGCCAGCAGCCGCTCAGGACCGG
>CADDZO010000066.1 GCA_902812395.1 bacterium
CCCCACGAAGCAGGCTTCGTGGGGTCCCCAAGCAGGAACCCGGCACCGCGCAAGCGGGTAAGACCGGGACCGCCACCGGGCAACCGGTGGCTGCGGGTCGGCTGGCTAATGCTCACTGACCCGCAACGGTGCCGGTCCGCGGCTACTTCGTATGGTCGCTCACCGACAACTTCGAGTGGGCCTGGGGCTACTCGCGGCGGTTCGGGTTGGTCGTCGTCGACTACGGCACTCAGCGCCGGATCCCCAAGGACAGCTTCGAGTGGTACCGGCAGACGATCGCTGCCAGGGCTCTGCCCCAGCCCTCAGCCGACCTGGCGTGAGCGGCCCGCCCAGTACGGCTCCCGGAGCTCCCGCTTCAGGATCTTCCCGCTGGGATTGCGGGGTATGGCGGCGACGAAGTCCACCGAGCGAGGCCGCTTGAATCCGGCCAGGCGCGGCCGCGCCCACTGGATCAGCTCGTCCGCCTCCAGGGCCACTCCGGGCCGCCTCACCACGATCGCCTTGACCGCCTCGCCCCAGCGGTCGTCCGGCACGCCAATCACGGCCACGTCGGCGACCCCGGGGTGCCCGGCCAGCACCGCCTCGACCTCGGCCGGGTAGACGTTCTCGCCCCCGGACACGATCATGTCCTTGATCCGGTCGCGGATGTAGAGGAAGCCATCGGCGTCGATGCTGCCGGCGTCGCCGGTACGGAGCCAGCCATCGGTCAGCACCGCCGCCGTCTCCTCCGGCTGTCGCCAGTAGCCCGCCATCGTCCCCGGTCCCCGGTAGACGACCTCCCCGATCTCGCCGGGCGGTAGCTCCGATCCCGCCGGGTCGACCACCCGGACCTCGCCCCCGAACATGGCCCGGCCGCAGGAGAGCAGGCGCTCGCCCCGGTGGTCCTCGTGCCGGAGGGCGGTGATGGCACCGGTGCTCTCGGTCAGGCCGTAGACCTGGGTGAAGCGGCAGCCGAACACCTCGATCGAGCGCTGCAGCAGGTCGGGGGAGATGGGCGAGGCACCGTAGGCCAGGTTCTGGAGCTCCGGGAAGCGGGCCTCCGCGATCTGGGGGAGCTGGGTGAGGAACAGCAACACCGCCGGCACCACGAACCCGGTCCCCACCCGTTGCTCGACCAGGACCTGGAGCAGCTCGGCCGGCACCACCTCCCGCACCACCACCGCCGTCGCGCCGGCGGTGATCACGGCCAGGGCCCAGCCGCAGCCGCCGATGTGGTAGAGGGGCATGGCCACCAGCCCCCGGCCGCCCTCGCGCAGCTCGGGCACCTCGAAGGTGAGCGAGGTGGTGCAGCCGAAGAGGTTGAGATTGGTCAGCATCGCCCCCTTGGGCAGGCCGGTGGTGCCTGAGGTGTAGAGGATCCAGGCCACCTGCTCCTCGCGGTCCAGGTGGGGATCGGTGCCGCCCCGCGGGAGCTGGTCGAAGCCGAGCACCCGGCACGACACCCGATCGGCCGAGGCCCGGAACTCCTCTCCAACCACCAGGCAGGCGGGATCGGCGTCGCCGACCACCTTCGCCACCTCGGCCGCGGTCAGCCGCCAGTTCACCGGCACCAGCACCGCACCCGCCTTGCTGACGGCGAAGAGCAGCTCCAGGTAGAGGTCGGAGTTCTTGTCCAGGACCGCCACCCGGTCGCCGGGCCGGATGCCGAGGCCGTCGACCAGCCCGCTGGCCAGCTCCGAGCTGGCCACGTCCATCTCGGCGAACGTGCGCGAGCGGCCCTGGAACCAGGTCGCCGGCAGCTCGGGATGGCGACGCGCTCGCCAGCGGGCCACCTCCGCGATCGTCCTCACCAGCGAGACTCTAATCCCTGGAGGCGTTCAGCTCAAGCGGGGCGCCGCCGTAGTCGACCTCGACCAGGGTGAGCCCGGCAGCCGGCGCGGTCCGGGGGCCCAGCCGACGGTCCCGGGCCTCGAGGATGTCTGCCACCCAGCCCGGCTCCCGGCGGCCACGCCCCACCTCGGCCAGCGCCCCGGCGATGCCGCGGGCGAGGCCCCGGAGGAAGCCCTCGGCCCAGAGATCGAGCTCGACCAGGTCCCCACGGCGGACCACGTCGGCCGCGTCCACCACCCTGACCCGGTCGCCAGTCTCGGAGGCGGAGCAGAACGTGGTCCAGTCGTGACGCCCGACCAGGGCCCCCGCCGCCGCGGCCATCGCCGCCACGTCCAATCGGTCCCGCACGTGCCAGCAGCGGTTGCGGTCGAGGACCGGACGCGCAGGCCGGTCCAGGTAGCGATAGCGGTAGTGGCGACGCCGGGCCGAGTAGCGAGCGTGGAAGCCGGGCGGAGCCTCGTCCGCCTGCAGCACGACCACGTCGGCGGGGAGGCGGGCATTAAGCGCCGCGGCCAGGCGGGCGGGGCCCAACCGGCCCTCGTACCAGAAGTTCGCCACCTGTCCCTCGGCGTGGGTGCCGGCATCGGTGCGCCCCGAGGCGACCAGCCTGGGCTCGCTCCCGATCAGCTGGCGCAGTGCCCGCCCCAGCTCCTCCTCGACCGTCCGCCGACCCGGCTGTCGCTGCCAGCCCGAGAACCCGGAGCCGTCGTACTCGATGACCATCCGGATGTTGCGCACCGCCACGTCGGCGGCGAGTCTACGGCTCGGGCTCTGACGTGGCCGTGGGCCGGGGACCATGAGAGCGCTCTCGCCCTCTCCCCCACCCTCCGGGATTTCCCTCAGGCCAGCTGGCGCAACCAGATCCTTGCCATGCCCGGTATCCATGGATGGACCGATCGCTGCAGGGCGGAGGCCCGGCCGCGGTTCGGCGGGCGCCTGCGGGTCCACAATCCCTCGAGCGGTTCGGGGCGGTCTGGCAAGATGGAAAGGGCCGAGACCGAAGAGGCGAGCGTAGCGTTGATATGGCGTAGGGACGATGAAGGCTGATGCTGGCACGTTGCAGACCCTCAATCGATTCTCTCGATCATCGAAGCTCCTAATCGGGCTGCCGGTCTTGTTGGTGGTGGCCGCCGCCGGTGCCGGCGCGGTGTTGTGGGCCAACTCGGCCACGGTGTCGGCTGCGGCCAGCTACCAGACCCAGTACCGCAAGCTGACGAGCGCGATCGCGGCCGCCCGGCAGCAAGGCTTCACGGCCCAGGAGCTAGCTCCGGTGGTGAGCCAGCTCGGCTCCGTCAGCGCCAAGGGCCAGCCCTGGTTCGTGCCCGGCCGTCCGGCCTACTTCACCGGCCTGGCCAGTCGCAGCGCGCAGCTCCAGACCGAGCTGGCTGCGCTGGAGGAGCGGATCCTGGCCCAGGAGCGAGACCAGGCAGAAAAGGAGATCTCCGCCGCGAGCGCTGAGATCGGGATGGACCAGCAGGTGGGGGCTGACACCCCGGACGTGCAGTCGCTGCAGCAGCAGCTCAGCGCGGCCACCCAGCTCGACCACCGGGCCACGACGCTGGCCGAGTACCGGTCGGCTCTGAACCAGGCCCGGGCGGTGGACACCTCGGCCACGTCGCTATACACGCTGACCCAGCAGCAGAACCAGCAGATCCAGCAGGCGGCCACTCAGCTGGTGGCTCAGGCGGGCGGCAACCTCTCGGCAATCCAGAATGCCGGCAACCAGGCCGTCTTCAACGGTGACAACGACGCCTCGGTGGCGGCTTACCTGAACCGGCCCTCCAACTTCGCCGGCTACAACCCGATCATGCGGGCCTACAGTCGCCTGCAGCACTTCCAGCCGATGATCGGGTCCTCGGACGTGTCCCAGGCTGCGCTGGGGACGGCCGGCGTGCAGTTCTACGCCAACCAGATCCACCAGGCCCTGATCAGCAACCTGCCCGCCAAGATCATCATCGTCTCGTTCCAGGCCCAGCACCTGTGGGCGTACCAGAACGGGCAGGTGGTGATGCAGACGCCGGTCACCACCGGCATCCGGGGCGCTGGCTCGGAAGGGACCGACTTCGGGGCCATGCACGTGTGGTCCAAGTACCATCCGTTCAAGTTCATCTCCCCCTGGCCACCGGGGAACCCGCTCTACTACCCGCCCACCACCGTCCAGTACGCCACCTTCTTCACCCCGCAGGTCAACGGCGAGGCCATTCACGACGCCTCCTGGGAGCCGGACTCGGACCTCGGCCCTGGATCTCAATACACGGCTGGCCTCCAGAGCCACGGCTGCATCCACGTCCCCCTCAGCATTGCCGCCTGGGTCTACAACTGGGCACCGCTCGGGATGCCGGTGGTCGTGTACCCCGGTGACGGCAGCTCGGTGGCCAACCAGCTCTCACAGGTCACGACCAATGCCCAGGGCATTCCCGAATCAGCTCCCTGAGCGCCCGATCCGGCGGACCGAGTGGAACACGGACGGCCTTGCCCGCTCTCCGGCACGCGCTTCCCAGCCGGGCATGCCGTGTTCACGATGGAGCGCAAGCGGGCCGTAGCCGGGATCGTACCGTTCCCAGAGGCCTCCCTTCAGACCCAGGCCAACACGGGCACGTCACACCCGTGCTGCCGCCCCAGGAGGGGGTGAGATCCGCGGCACGCTCCGAATCCCGGTCCGGACGGGAACATCGGCGCGGATCGAGCGCTCCGCAGGGTCGGACGGGGAATCGTGAGGACCCCCATGCGGCGGAGGTACGGCTCGCCGAGCACCGCTCGTGCTCACCATACAGTGGTGACGGCTCTCCGCCCCCGCCGGAAGTCAACTGCGAACTGGATGGCCGCACGTTGGCCCAGGGGCACATCCCTCGCACAGGCTCCTCGCGACGGGAGACGTCGCCTGGCTACCGCTTGGTGAACTGAGGCGCCTTGCGGGCCCGCTTCAGCCCATACTTCTTGCGTTCCTTCATACGGGCGTCGCGGGTGAGGAGACCGGCGCGCTTGAGGACCGTGCGTAGCTCCGGATCCTGCTGGATCAGAGCCCGAGCCAGCCCATGTGCGATCGCGCCCGCCTGACCGGCCACCCCTCCCCCCTCCACCTTGACGCTCACGTCGAAGCGCCGCGCGGCGTCGGCCAGGCGGAGGGGCTGCATGACCACGTTCTCCAGGCGCCTCATGCCCAGATACTGGTCGGGCGGCTTCTCGTTGATCGCGAAGCGGCCATCTCCGGGCATCAACCGGACCCTGGCAACGGAGGTCTTGCGCCGGCCCACCGCCCGGATGATGGGCACCTCCTGAGGCTCGAAGCGTTGCTCAGACAACCCTAACCTCCCCTTTCTCGCCAAACGTGATCGTCTTCGGTCGCTGGGCCTGGTGGCGATGGTCAGGGCCGGGGTACACGCGCAGGCGCTTCAGCATGCTGCGCCCCAGGCTGTTCTTCTGCAACATGCCCCGAACCGCGTGCATCACCGGGAAGGTGGGGTCCAGGTCGCGTTGCTGTCGGAGCGTGCGCTTGCGCAGGCCGCTGGGGTAGCCCGTGTAACGCGTATAGACCTTGCTATCGAGCTTGTCCCCGGTGAACACCACCCGCTCGGCGTTGACGACGATCACATGGTCGCCAGTGTTGAGGTGCGGGGTGAAGGTGGGCTTGTGCTTCCCGCGCAACACTCGGGCAACGTTGCTGGCCAGCCGTCCGAGAGGGATGCCGGTCGCATCCACCACGTACCACTCGCTCTGCAGGTCCTCGGTCCTGGCAGTCCAGGTCTTGAACTTCGACACGTTCAGTCCACCAGCTCGATGATGACCATGGGGGCGCTATCGCCAAGGCGCGGTCCCTTTCGGACGATCCGGGTGTAACCCCCGGGACGCTGGCGCAGGCGCGGCATTAGGTTGCTGAAGAGCTTGTCGGCGACGTCCCGATCCGAGATAACGCTCGCCACCCTCCGCCGGGCACTGAGGTCGTCGGCCTTCGCTTCGGTGATCAATCGATCCACCAAGCGCCGTACCTCCTTGGCCCGGGCCTCGGTGGTGGTGATGCGGCCGTGCTGGATCAACGAGGTAGACAGGTTCCGCAGCAGCGCCTTGCGAGCGTCGGTGTGACGGCTGAAGTGTCGTCCGCTCTTCAGGTGTCTCATACTCTCTGTAGCTACCGGAAGATGGTATCCATCTGATCGGGTTCGACGAAGCCCTTCTCGACCAGCTTCTCCTTGATCTCGTCCAGAGACTTGCGCCCGAAGTTACGGAGGCTGAGGAGCTCCTCCTCACTCTTGGACAGGAGCTGGCCGATGGTGGTGATGTCGTTGGCCTTGAGGCAGTTGAAGGCACGCACCGAGAGGTCGAGCTCCTCGATAGGGATCCGGTCCAGCCGGTCGCCCTCGCCCTGCTGACCAGCGGCCGTCTCATCGCTGATGATGTTCTCTCCGAAGCGCACGAACAGCTCCAGGTGCTCGGTGAAGAGCCTGGCCGCGCTGGAGACCGCATCCTCCGGGGTGATGGTGGCGTCGGTCCACACCTCTAGGACGAGCCGGTCGTAGTCCGTGGACTGCCCCACCCGTGTCTTCTCGACCGCGAAGTTGGCCTTGACCACCGGCGAGAAGATGGCGTCGACCGGGATCACCCCGATCGGCTGGCCTTCCCGCTTGTTCCGCTCGGCAGGCACATAGCCCTTGCCTCGCTCCACCGTCATCTCCATGCGCAGGTGGCCTCGGTCGGACAACGTGCAGATGTACAGGTCAGGGTTCACGATCTCCACGTCCGCCGGCGTCTGGATATCCGAAGCATGCACCTCAGCTGGTCCGCGGACGTCGAGGGTCAGCATGACCGGATCCTCGGTGAAGCTCCTCAGGTTGAGGCGCTTCAGGTTGAGGATGAGCTCAGTCACATCCTCCTTGACGTGGGGTATGGACGAGAACTCGTGGGCCACCCCATCGATCTGGATCGAGGTCACCGCCGCGCCCCACAGCGAGCTCAGCAACACCCGCCGCAGGGTGTTGCCGAGCGTGGTCCCGAAGCCCGGATCCAGCGGCTCGATCTCGAACTTGCCATACCGATCGTCCCCCTCGACCTTGCGGACCGAAGGATTGACGACCGCCCTCATGTCAATCGCCACGAAAACGCCACCTCCTGGGGATCATCAGCGGGAGTAGAACTCCACGATCAGCTGCTCTTCGACCCCCGTCTCCATCTCGTCCCGCTCGGGCAGCGCCACCACCTTGGCGGACTTCTCCTCCTCGTTGAAGCCCAGCCAGGACGGCACTGTCCGCACCCGGGCCGCCTCCAGCGCCACGGCGATGACGGGGCTGTCCGGATGGCGCACCTTGATCTCGTCGCCCGGCCTGACCTGGTAGGAGGGGATGTTGACGATTCGCCCGTTCACGCTGAAGTGGCGGTGCGACACCAACTGTCGCGCCTGCTTGCGCGAAGCAGCCAGGCCCAGCCGATAGATCACGTTGTCGAGGCGCAGCTCCAGGTGGCGCAGCAGGTTGATGCCGGTCACTCCCGGCTCCCTGACCGCCGCCTGAAAGTAGTTGTGAAATTGCCTCTCGAGCAGCCCGTAGGTGCGCCGAGCCTTCTGCTTGGCCCGGAGCTGGAGCCCGTAGTCGGAGGTCTTGCGACGACGTGCCTGCCCGTGCTGCCCAGGGGGTACTGCCCGCCGCTCGATCGCGCACTTGGGCGTGTAGCAGCGCTCGCCTTTCAGGTACAGCTTCGCGCCCTCGCGCCGGCAAAACCGGCAAACGGGACCATGGTAGTTAGCCAACTTTCAGCCGCGCTCCTTTTCCTCGACCACCGGCATCCGCAGGACTACACTCTCCTTCGCTTCGGAGGTCGGCAGCCGTTGTGTGGGATCGGGGTCACGTCCAGGATCGCCGTCACCTCAAGGCCGGCCGCCTGCAACGCCCTGATCGCCGCCTCCCGCCCCGCGCCCGGGCCCTTCACCAACACCTCGATCGAGCGCATCCCGTGCTCCATGGCCCGCCGAGCGGTGGCCTCGGCGGTCACCTGGGCTGCGAACGGAGTCGACTTGCGGCTGCCCTTGAAGCCCTGGGAGCCGGCCGACCCGCAGGCGATCACGTTGCCCTGGACGTCGGTGATGGTGATGATCGTGTTGTTGAAGGTGCTCTGGATGTGCGCCTGTCCTACCGCCACGTTCTTCCGCTCGCGACGCCGGGTCCGGGCGACCTTCTTGCGCGGAGTCTTCTGCTTGGCCACGCGGTCTGCTCAGCCTCCTGATTGCACCTACTTGCCCCGCTTCTTGCGGCCGGCAACCGGCCGCCGGGGACCGCGGCGGGCGCGCGCGTTGGTACGGGTCCGCTGCCCACGCACCGGCAACCCACGGCGATGCCGCAGACCGCGGTAGGAACCGATCTCCTGCAGCCGCTTGATGTTCATCGCCACCTCACGGCGCAGGTCACCCTCGATCAGCAGCTCTTTGTCTGCCGATAGACGGTCGATCAGCTGGCGCAGCCGGGCGAGCTCCTCGTCGCCCAGCTCCCTCACCCGCGCCTCGGCGCGGATGTTGGCCATGCGCAGTAGCTTCTGCGCGGTCGTGCGCCCGATCCCATGGATATAGGTCAGGGCGACGCCGACCTGCTTGTCGTTGGGGATGTCGACCCCGGCGACGCGCGCCACCGTTCTAGCCCTGCCGCTGCTTGTGCTTCGGGTTCGCGCAGATCACGCGGACCACACCTTCGCGGCGGATGATCTTGCACTTGGGGCAGATCTTCTTCACCGAGGGACGAACCTTCATCTTCGTATCTTCCGGAACCTGCCTCGCGATCGGTCGCTCTCCGCCAGCTCCACCTCCACGGTGTCCCCCGCAATCAGCCGGACGAAGTGCGTCCGCAGGCGGTCGGCGACATGGGCGAGGACTCGAGCCCCGTTCTCCAGCTCGACCCGGAACCGGCCGATAGGCAGGACCTCCACGATCCGGCCCGGCGCACGAGAAGCCGGGGCACGAGGCGACATTCTACCTCAAACTGCGATCCGCTTGGGCATCGCGCCCCCGGAGCTGGTCAACACCCGCGGACCCTGGCGCGTCACCGCCACCGTGTGCTCGAAGTAGGCCGAGAGCAAACCATCGGAGGTCACCACCGTCCAGCCATCGGGCTTGATGTAGACGTCGGGGCCGCCCTGATTGATCATGGGCTCGATCGCCAGTGTCATCCCCGGCTTGAGCTCGGGCCCAGTGCCCGGCTGGCCGAAGTTGGGTAGCTGCGGCTCCTCGTGCATCTGGCGCCCGATGCCGTGGCCAACGAACTGGCGGATGACCGAGAAGCCGTTGGACTCGGCGTGCCGCTGGATGGCAGCGGAGATATCGTGGAGCCGGCGGCCCGGCCGGGCCTGCTCGATTCCCAACCAGAGGCATTCCTCCGTTACCCGCACCAGTCGCTCTGCCTCCGCCGAGACCCGGCCCACCATCACCGTGCAGCCCATGTCGGCCCAGAAGCCGTCCAGGACTAGCCCCAGGTCGAGGCTGACGATGTCACCGGCGGCGATCCGGCGGCGGCCGGGGATGCCGTGCACCGCCTCCTCGTTGATCGAGATGCAGACGGAGGCCGGGAAGCCGTGATAGCCGAGGAACCCGGGGCGGGCACCGCCGGAGCGGATCAGGCGCTCTGCCAGCCGGTCCAGCTCCCCGGTCCTAACGCCGGGCTGACAGGCGACCTTGAGGCGCTCGACCACGGACTCCAGGAGCCGGCCGGCGGCCGCCATCATCTCGATCTCGTGGTCGGTCTTCAGGTTGATCATGCCTGGCTCCCTGAGGCATCCGCCGCGTCCAGCTCACGGCCCTCGGCGGCGGCGATGACGCGTTCGCGTACCTGCTCGACCGTCCCGGTCCCGTCCACCTCAGAGACCACCCCCTGAGACCGGTAGTGTTCGAGCACCGGCAACGTGCGCTGCTGGTAGACCTTGATCCGACGATGGGCGGTCGTGGGGCTGTCGTCCTCGCGCTGGAGCAGGGCTGCCCCGTCGTAGTCGCAGCGTCCCTCCAGCCGCGGCGGCTTCAACCGGGGGTGGTAGGTGCGCCCACATACCGGGCAGGTGAGGCGGCCCGAAATGCGCTCCACCAGCACCTCTTCCGGGACAAGGATCCGGATGACCCGGTCCATTCGCTTACCCATCTCCGCCAGAAGGTGGTCCAGGGCCTGTGCCTGCCCAACCGTCCGCGGAAAGCCGTCGAGCAGCACCCCCGGCGCCGAGTCCGGCTCCTGGAGGCGACGCCGGAACAGCTCCAGGGTGATCTGATCCGGGACCAGATCGCCTCGCTCCATGTAGATCCGGGCCTGGCGGCCCAGCTCGGTGTCGGCTTCTACCTCGCGTCGCAGGAGGTCGCCGGTCGAGACCTGGGGAATGCCGAAGTGCTGGACCAAGAACTCCGCCTGGGTGCCCTTGCCGCTGCCGGGTGGGCCGAACAGCGTCAGGACCAACGCCCGCCGGAACCCGGGCCTCTTGCGGCCGCGGCGCGGCCGTCACGCCGTGCCGAATCAGGCCCGAATGAAGCCACGGTACTGGCGCATCCTGAGCTGGGTCTCCAGCTGCTTCATGGTGTCCAGGGCGACGCCGACCACGATCAGGATGGCGGTGCCGCCCAGGTACATCTGGTTCTCGGGGATCTTGGTCGCCCAGCCCGCCACCAGGGGCAGGACCACGGTCACGATCCCGAGGAACAGGGCCCCCGCGAAGGTCACCCGGCCCATCACCGTACCCAGGTACTCGGCCGTGGGACGCCCGGGCCGAATCCCCGGGATGAAGCTGGAGGAACGACGCAGGTTGTCGGAGACGTCGTTGACGTCGAACGTGACCGCTGTGTAGAAGTACGTGAACCCGAAGATGAACAGGAAGTAGAGAACGTTGTAGGCGACCATCGCCCACAGATTGGACGACTGGGGGACAAAATTGCCTTGCACCCAAGCCGCCGCCTGGTGCCACCAGCTGTTGCCTGGCGCCGCTACCAGGTAGTTGGCCACGATGCTGGGGAAGGTCATGATCGAGATCGCAAAGATGATCGGGATCACGCCTGCCTGGTTGACCCTGAGCGGGAGGAACGTCTGCCGGCTCTGCACGGTCCGTCCTCCGCTCACCCGCTGCGCGCTGAGGATCGGCACCTTACGCACCGCCTGCTGGACCTCGATCACGAACGCCACCGCCAGGACCGCGATCGCGACCAGGATCACGACCGGCAGGTAGGCGGCCAGGCCACCCCCGGAACGGCCGCCGATGGCACTGTAGACCGCGGCCGGGCCGCGGCCGATGATCCCGGCAAAGATCAGCAGCGAGACCCCGTTGCCGATCCCGAACTCGGTGATCAACTCTCCCAGCCACATCGCGAGGATGGTGCCGGAGGTCATCACCATCATGATGATCAGCCGCTGGAACCAGGTCAGGTTGGCGGGCAAGATGGCCCCACCGGCGTTGTTCTGGAAGAGCACGGTGAAGCCGTAGGCCTGACCCATGGCCAGGCCGACAGTCAGGTAACGGGTCCACTTGTTGAGACGGCGTCGGCCCAGCTCGCCTTCCTTGGAGATCTCCTTCACCCGCTCCGAGATCACCGTCATCAGCTGCATGATGATGGTGGCATTGATGAAGGGATTGAGGCCCATGGCCACGATGCTGAAGGTGGCCAGCCCGCCCCCGGAGAACAGGTTGATCAGGCCGAGGATGGGATTGTTGAAGAGGTTGGCCAGGGCCTGGTGGTTGACCGGGCCGGGAATAGGGAGCGTGGCGAAGACCCGGAAGACGACCATCGCCGCCAGGGTGAACAGGATCTTGTTGCGGAGCTCAGGCAGCCTGAGCGCGTTGGCGAAGGCCTGAAACACGTTCATGCGCGGTCACCCACCGGAAGCCTACGACCTCTCCCCGGCCCGGTCCACCCCCAAGCCTACCTGCGGGCGGTCTTCCGGACCGCGCTCGGCGGCGGCTCCACCAACGTCACCTGCCCGCCCCGAGCCTCGATCGCGGCCCGGGCGGTCTCCGAGGCGGCATGGGCCGCGACCTCGAGCCGCCGCCGCAACTTGCCCGCACCGAGCAGCTTGACCGGCAGGCCCTCCCGGGCCAGGCCCATGGCATACAGGTCCTCGACCGCCACCCTGGCGCCGTCCGGAAAGCGGTTGAGCCGAGTCAGGTTCACGGTCGTGTACACCTTCTTGAACGGGTTCCGGAAGCCGCCCTGCTTGGGCAGACGCTGGCCGAGCGGCATCTGGCCGCCCTCGAAACCGATCCGGAAGCCGGAGTCGCGCGCACGCTGCCCCTTTTGACCTCGGCCCGACGTCTTGCCCCGGCCGGAGCCGGTGCCACGGCCGACTCGGCGCCGGCGGCGGTGTGCCCCCTCCGGAGGCTGCAAGTCGTGCAGTTCCACTATCTACCCCTCGAGTGCTTCTTGGCGGAGCGTCGTCTCGGCGTCTTGTACCGCGCGCGCCTGGGCTCGGGGAAGGGTTCTCCCTCCACCGCCACCAGGAACGCCACCCGGCGCAACATGCCCCGAACCGCCGGGGTGTCGGGAAGCTCGCGGGTCTGGTTGAGGCGCCGGAAGCCGAGCGAGCGGACGGTGGCCTTGGTGCGCTCCGAATACCCGATCGCGCTCCGTCGCCAGGTCGCGCTCAGGCTCATGGCTGCGTCTCCCCAGCGGGGATGGTGCCGTCGGCGGCGGCTCGGCGGTACGCGGCCGCCAGCCGGGGCCCGACCACCCGGTCCAGCTCCAGGCCCCGCAGCTCTGCCACCTCCTGGGCGGTCCGCATCGAGCGGAGCGCCTCGATGGTGGCGCGGACGGTGTTGATCGGGTTGTTGGTGCCGAGCGACTTGGTCAGGATGTCCTTGACGCCGGCCAGCTCGATCACCGCCCGCATCGCCCCGCCCGAGATCACGCCGGTGCCGGGAGCGGCGGGCTTGAGCAGAATCTTGGCCGCGCCCCACTTGTAGCGGACCTCGTGAGGAATGGTAGTGCCCACGATCGGGACCGTGATCATGCCCCGCCTGGCGATCTCCACGCCCTTGCGGATCGCCTCCGGGACTTCCTTGGCCTTGCCCAGACCGGCGCCGACCCGGCCGTTCATGTCCCCGACCACGATCAGGGCCGAGAACGAGAAGCGACGCCCACCCTTCTGCACCTTGGCCACCCGG
Organism: bacterium; assembly: GCA_902812395.1. GTDB lineage: Bacteria > Chloroflexota > Dormibacteria > Dormibacterales > Dormibacteraceae > CADDZO01. The sequence continues at coordinate 12,928 of CADDZO010000066.1, forward strand.
TTCAGGCTGACCACCCGTTCCTGGAGCTCGGAGCGGTCACCGTAGCCGGCGCGGGACGGAGCCTGCGACAGTGTGCGCTGGGCCATGCTCAAAACTCCAACCCCGCCTCGCGGGCAGCATCGGCCAGGGCCTGGACCCGGCCGTGGTAGAGGAAGCCGCCGCGGTCGAAGACCACCCGCTTCAGGCCCGCGGCCTGGGCCCGCTCTGCGATCGCCCGACCCACTTGAGCCGCCGCCTCTCGGTCCCGGCGGCCCAGCTTGAGCTGCAGGGTTGATGCCGAGGCCAGGGTCCGGCCGCTGGAATCGTCGATCAACTGAGCGTAGACATGATGCAGGCTGCGGTACACGGCCAGCCGGGGCCGCTCGGGGGTGCCCCAGACCCGCACCCGCACCCGGCGGTGTCGCCGCCGGCGCGCGGCCTTGCGGTCGAACGCAGTCACCATCACTTCGTCCCCTTTCCGGCCTTGCCGGCCTTGCGCCGCACGTACTCACCGCGGTAGCGCACCCCCTTGCCCTTGTAGGGCTCGGGCGGGCGCAGGCGGCGAAGATCCGCGGCCACCTGCCCGACCAGCTCCTTGTCGATGCCGGCCACGCTGAAGTGGGTCTGGTCCTGGACCTCAACCGAGATCCCCTGGGGAGGGTGGAAGCGGACGGGATGTGAGAAACCCAGACTCAGCACCAGGTCCTCGCCCTGCTTCTGGACCCGATAGCCGACCCCGACCAGCTCCAGCTCCTTGCGATAGCCGGCCGACACCCCCTGGACCATGTTTGCGACCAGGGTCCGGGTCAGGCCGTGCATCGAACGGTGTTCGCGGGAGTCGCTGGGGCGCTCGCAGCGCACCCGGCCGTCCTCGATCCGGACCGCGATCTGCGGGGGAAGGCTGCGCGCCAACCGGCCTCGCGGCCCTTCGACGGTCACGTAGTTGCGGTCCACGCCGACCGTCACCCCATTCGGGATCGGGATGGGAAGCTTTCCGATTCTCGACATCTGTTCCTACTGCACCGGACTACCAGACGTAGGCCAGCACCTCACCCCCCACCCCCTCGCGGAGGGCCTGGCGGCCGCTCATAACGCCTCTGCTCGTTGAGAGGATGGCCACACCCAGACCACCCAGGACCCGCGGGATCTCGGTCTTGCGGGCGTAGACCCGCAACCCCGGACGGCTGATGCGCTTCACGCCGGTGATCACCCGGCGGCGGTCGGGCCGGGCCTTCAAGATTACCTTGAGCATCTGCCCGCCAGCCGGCGCCGGCTCCACCTCGTAGTCCTGGATGTAGCCCTCCTCCTTGAGCACCCGGGCCAGCTCTACCTTCAGTCGGGACAGCGGCACCAGCACGTCCGACTGTCGGGCACTGTTGGCGTTCCGGATCCGGGTGAGCATGTCTGCGATCGGGTCCGAGGGGACCGTGATACCTCGCCGCGCCATCACCAGCTCGACTTCATCACGCCGGGGATGCGCCCCTCGGCGGCCAGAGTCCGAAAGCAGATCCGGCACATCCCGAACTTTCGCATGTAGGCACGGGGCCGGCCGCACAGCCGACAACGGTTCCGGTGCCTCACCCGATACTTCGGCGTCCGCTTCCAGCGCTCGATCGCTGACTTCTTGGCCAATCTCGCTACCTCTTGCGGAACGGCATGCCCAGCTGCGCCAGCAGCGAGCGTCCTTCCTCGTCCGTCTTCGCCGTGGTCACGATCGCGACCTCCAGCCCGCGCAGCTTGTCGATCTTGTCGTAGTCGATCTCCGGGAAGACGATCTGCTCGCGCAGGCCGAGCGAATAGTTGCCACGCCCGTCGAACCCGTCCGGGCTCACGCCGCGAAAGTCGCGGATCCGGGGGAGGCCGACGTTGATCAGCCGCTCCAGGAAATACCACATCCGGCGTCCACGCAAGGTGGCCTTGATCCCCACCGGCATCCCGGCCCGGAGCCGGAAGGCCGCCACCGAGCGGCGAGCCTTGATGACGATCGGCTGCTGCCCGGTGATGGCGCGGACGTCCTGGACTGCCGACTCCAGAGCGCGGGCGTTGTCCTTGGCCTCCCCGATGCCGATGTTGACCACCACCTTCTCGATCCGGGGAACCTCCATGACGTTGCGGTAGTCGAACTCCTTGATCAGCGCAGGAACCGCCCGCTCCCGGTACTGACGGAGCAGGTTGGGCACTCGGACCCCGTTGGCCTGGCTCATTGCTGCTCGGTCCTCCGGGTGCGCTCATAGGGCTCGCCACAACGCCGGCACTCCAGCGCCTTGATCCCGTTCTCCAGCACCACGTGCTTGATCCGGGTGGGGCGATTGCAGGCCGGGCAGAGCAGCATCACGTTGCTGTAGTCCAGCGGCGCCTCGAAGTCGACGATGCCGCCCTGAATAGCCCTGGTACCACCAGCCGACCGACCCGGCTTGGTGTGCCGCTTGACCACGTTGATGCCGCGGACCACGATCTTCCGCTCCCGGGGCAGGGTGCGCAGCACCTCGCCGGTCTTCCCCCGGTCCCGGCCGGCGATGACCAGGACGGTGTCACCGGGAGCGATGTCGAGCAAGCGCCGCCGCGGTCTGGGCCTATTTGTCAGCACCCTACAACACCTCCGGCGCCAGCGAAACGATCTTCATGAAGTTGCGCTCGCGCAACTCTCGTGCCACCGGACCGAAGATTCGCGTGCCGCGGGGGTTGTTCTGCTGGTTGATGAGCACCGCCGCATTGTCGTCGAAGCGGATGTTGGAGCCGTCCGGGCGCCGGTACTCCTTGGCCACCCGCACCACCACCGCCTTTACGATCTCACCCTTCTTCACCGCAGCGTTGGGCTGGGCTGACTTCACGGTTGCGGTGATCACGTCACCGACCCGCGCGTACCGACGCTTGCTGCCACCCATCACTCGGATGCAGAGCAACTCCCGCGCTCCGCTGTTGTCCGCCACTCGAAGACGGGTCTCCTGCTGGACCATGGCTCAGCGAGCCCTCTCCAGGACCTCGACCACCCGCCAGCGCTTGTCCCGGGACAGCGGTCGAGTCTCCATGATGCGGACCAGATCACCAACGCGACAGCTGTCCTCGGCATCGTGGGCCTTGAAGCGCACCCGATGCTGGACCACCTTCTTGTAGAGGGGGTGGGCCTTGCGATCGGTGACCTGGACCACGACTGTCTTCTGCATCTTGTCCGAGATCACACGGCCGACCCGAACCTTGCGAGCGCCACGGGCCGGCGCAGTCTGCTGCTCACTCATCGCCTTCCTCAGCTCGCGCCCGCCGGCGCCGCCGCGGCGCCTGGGCCTCCACGTGTTCGGGTGTCTCCTCGACCGGCTCCGACACCGCCCCCGCCTCCTCCGTCGCCCTCGCCTCGTCCGCCATCGAGGGGGTCTCGACCTCCGCCTCCACCGCCGGGGCCGGTTCCTCCACAGGAGCCTTCTCCGCCTCCTGCCAGAACTCCAGCTCGCGCTCCCGGATCACGGTCAGGATCCGGGCAATGTCCTTGCGCACCTTGCGGACCTGGCGATGGTCGTCCAGCTGCCCCACCGCCAGCTTGAAGCGCAGCTCGTAGAGCTCCCGCCGGGTGGTCCGGAGCCGGTCCGCCAGCTCCTCCTGATCCAGGGTCCGCAGCTCCTCAGCCTTCACTTTCGGCACCCCCGGTCCCGACCGCGGTGACGAAGCGAGTGCGGATGGGCAGTTTGGCCGCCGCCAGCCGCATTGCCTCGCGCGCCACCTCCTGGTTGACGCCGCCCATCTCGAACAGGATCCGACCCGGCCGGACCACGACCACCCATCCCTCCGGGTTGCCCTTGCCCGAGCCCATCCGGGTCTCGGCCGGCTTCTTGGTGATGGGCTTGTCGGGGAACACGCGGATCCAGATCTTGCCCCCGCGCCGGACGTGGCGGGTCATCGCCCGCCGGGCTGCCTCGATCTGGCGGTTGGTCATCCAACACGCCTCGGCCGCCTGCAGACCGTACTGGCCAAAGGCCACCGTGCTACCCCGGGTGGCGGCGCCGCGCATGCGGCCCCGGAAGACCTTGCGATGCCTGACCCGCTTAGGCAGGAGCATCCGATGCCTCCTGTGCGACTTCTGGCTCGCCCTCGCGCCGGCGCCGCCCCTGGGCGCCGCCACCCGGGGTAGCACGGTGGCCTTTGGCCAGTACGGTCTGCAGGCGGCCGAGGCGTGTTGGATGACCAACCGCCAGATCGAGGCAGCCCGGCGGGCGATGACCCGCCACGTCCGGCGC
>CADDZO010000067.1 GCA_902812395.1 bacterium
GCGGCCAGGCGAGCCGCGGCCGCCGCCCGGGCCGCCGGCAGCCACGAGCTATCGCTCCTCGCCCACCGCCTCGAGGCCGAGGCCAGCTCGATCGCCAACCTGGGCCTCGACGTCGAGGCGCTGCTGGGAGGGGCGGAGCGTGCCGCCGCGCTGCTGCGTGTGCTGGCCGCTGCAGGAATCGGCAGCCCTGCCACTGACGCGCTGCTCCGCATTGCCGCTCGGGGCCTCAGGAACGCCCTCCGGCACCCCCCGGCGACGGCCGCACGGCGGTTGGAGCTCCTGGATCGCTGGCTGGGACCGGGCTGACCGGCGTCGGCGGAGCTGGCCAGCCGACCCGCTCCGAACCTTTCGGACCCGACCCCGCGATCGATCCGAGCCGTCCCTGGCCAGGGAGCTCAAGAAGCCGTGACCAGGGCGGGACGGCATCACGACGGCAGCGACGGCGTACGATTCCGACAGTCCCGCCCCTGCAGCAGGCCGGGCAGTCACGACAATGGCCGGATCCTTGTTCACACCAGCAGAGATCGAGTTCCTTCGGTCGCAGCGAATCGGACGCCTGGCGACCGTGGGCCCGACCGGACATCCCCACGTGATGCCGGTGATGTACGAGCTCAAGGATGATGGGTCCTTCGAGTTCGACGCCGATGGGGTGAAGCTGCGCAACCTCCAGGCCGAACCCCGGGTGGCGATGGTGGTCGACGCCATGGGGCCCAGACGGGGGGTGGCGGTGCAGGGACGGGCCCTGGTGATCGGACCGGAACGGGCCAGGCTCCGGCCGACCCGGAGGTACAGCTGGGGACTCTCAGACACCTGAGAGCCGTCGCTACCGTGGCCGGCGCGGCCCTGGTCCTAGCCGCCTGCGGTCAGGGCACGACCCGTCCCACCAGGCCGTCCCCTTCGCCTCCCCGGCCCACGCCCTCGGCGCCGGCGACGCCGGCTGCGGCGGACTGGCCCACCTACCACGGGGATCCGGCCCGGACCGGAGTGCTGACCGTGGCAACCGGCAGGCTCACCTCGGCCCACCAGGCCTGGAGCACTCCCGCCCTCGACGGCGACGTCTACGCCTCCCCCATCCTGGCCGCCGGCCTGGTGGTGGTGGCGACCGAAGACGACACCGTGTACGCCTACGACGCTGCCAGTGGACGACCGGTCTGGTCCCGCCACCTGGGGACGCCAATCGACGCCAGCATCCTGCCCTGCGGAGACATCTCGCCCGTGACCGGGATCACCGGGACGCCGGTCGCCGACCCGGCACGACACGTCCTCTATGTGGTCGCCTTCGTTGCCCCCGGCCACCACCTCCTCTTCGCCCTCGACCTCACCAGCGGGGCCATCGACTGGTCCCGCACCATCGACCCCCCCGGAGACTCTCCCCAGACCGAGCAGCAGCGCGGCGCACTGAACCTGGCCAACGGGATCGTGTACGTCCCCTACGGCGGCCTCTACGGCGATTGCGGCCAGTACCACGGCTGGATCGTGGGGCAGCCGGTGTCCTCCGGGGCTCCCCCCCAGCCCTCCGGGAGCGAGATGGCGTACCGGGTCGGATGTCAGCGGGAGTGCGCGCTCTGGGCACCCGGCGGGCCCACCGTGGGCAACGACGGAGATCTGTGGGTGGCAACCGGCAACGGCTCCGGCTTCTCGACCTTCGACTACGGAAACTCGGTCCTGCGTCTCAGCCCGAACCTGCAGCTCCGGGACTGGTTCGCGCCTTCGAACTGGGCGAGCCTCAACGAGTACGACCTCGACCTGGGCTCGATCTCGCCGGTGCTGCTCCAGGGAGGACTGGTCTGGGCCTCGGGCAAGGGCGGGACCGGCTACCTGCTGGACCAGAGCCACCTAGGCGGCATTGGCGGACAGGTGGCCTCGGGCAGCGTCTGCCCGACCTTCGGCGGCACCGCCTACCAGCCGCCTTCGCTCTATCTGGCCTGCTTCTACTCGAACCAGGTCATGGGGGTGACCATCGACAGTGCGCACCGTTCCTTCTCGCCACTGTGGACCAAGTCGATCGATCGACCGGGGGCACCGATCGTCGCCTTCGGCGCCCTCTGGGTAATCGCCACCTCCACCGGGACCGTGCTCGCGCTCGACCCCGGCAGTGGCCGCCAGCTGTTCAGCTACGTGGGGGGGCCAGCTGCCCACTTCGCCACCCTGGCCGCAACACCGGGCTACGTGTACGCGGTGCTGGGCAACAAGCTGACCGCGATCCAGGTGCAGACGGCCAGCTGAGCAGCGCTCAGTCGCCGCGCTGGATCCGGACCGGCCGGATCAGCTGAGGCGGCTCGTTGGGGGGTAGAGTCGACTCCTCGGTGTCCAGGCGCCGGATGAGGTTGGCCATCTCGATCGCCGCCAGGGCCGCGTCGGCGCCCAGGTTTCGCTTCGGCCCCGAGCGCGCCAGCGCTTGCTCTTTGTCGAAGGTGGTGAGCACCCCGAAGGAGCAGGGGACGCCGGTGTCGAGGTTGACGTGCATGATGCCGGAGGCGGCGCTCTCGGCCACGTACTGGAAGTGCGCCGTCTCACCCTGGATCACGCAACCCAGTGCCACGATGGCGTCGACCCGGCCCGACTCGGCCAGGGTCAGGGCTGCCAGCGGGATCTCCATGGCTCCCGGCACCCACACAACCTGAGGGTTGGGACACCCGTGATCAGCCAGCTGTCGCAGCGCGCCCTGGAGCAAGCGGACGCTCACATCCCGATTGAAGCGAGACACCACCACCGCGACCCGCAGGTCGCCGGCGTCCAGGTCCTCGTCCTTGGGGCGGTCGTCCCGGCCAGGCTCGCCCATCCCTCGATCCAGCTTAAAGGAGGTGCCCCAGCTTCTCGCGCTTGGTGCGCAGGTAGCGTTCGTTGTAGGGATTGGGTTCGGTTCTGATCGGCACCTGCTCCACCACCTCCAGGCCGTATCCCTCGATGCCGATCAGCTTGCGCGGGTTGTTGGTCAGAAGCCGCATCTTGCGGACCCCCAGATCGTAGAGGATCTGGCTGCCGGTGCCGTAGTCGCGGGAGTCGGCAGGCTGGTCGAGCGCCTCGTTGGCCTCGACCGTGTCCAGCCCCTGGTCCTGGAGGTTGTAGGCACGCAGCTTGTTGATCAACCCGATGCCGCGCCCCTCGTGGTTGCCGATGTAGAGCACCACCCCCCTCCCCTCCTCAGCGATCATCTGCATGGCCTTCTTCAGCTGGGGCCCGCAGTCGCAGCGCATGCTGCCGAAGACGTCGCCGGTGAGGCAGCAGGAATGGGCACGGAGCAGCACCGGCCGGTCCGGCTCGATCTCGCCCAGGACCAAGGCCAGATGGACCTCGTGGGTGACCAGGTCCTCGTAGGCGTGGGCCATCCAGGTGCGCCCCCCGATCGGGAGGGGCGTGGACACCCGGCGCGCGACCAGCTTCTCGTTCCGGCGGCGGTAGGCGATCAAATCCTTGATGGCCACGATCTTGATCTCGTGTCGCTCCGCGAAGCGTTCCAGGTCGGGGAGTCGGGCCATGGTCCCGTCGTCGTTCAGGACCTCGCAGATCACGCCCGCGGGGTAGAGGCCGGCCAGCCGGCAGAGGTCCACGGCCGCCTCGGTGTGGCCGGCCCGGCGCAACACCCCGCCCTCAACCGCCCGCAGGGGCAGGGTGTGGCCTGGCTTGGAGAAGTCGGAGGGCTTGGCCGCCGGGTCGATCAGATGGTGGATGGTGGCGCAGCGATCATGGGAAGAGATGCCGGTGGTGACCAGATCCTTGGCCTCTACGCTGACGCTGAAGGCGGTCCCGTAGCGGCTGGTGTTGTGGTTCACCATCGGCTCGATCCCGAGCTCGTCCAGTCGGCTGGCCACGATCGGCAGACAGATGAACCCGCCAGCGTGTCGGGACATGAAGGTGATGTGCTCGGGTGTCACCAGCTGGGCAGCCACGCAGAGATCGCCCTCGTTCTCCCGATCGTCGTCGTCGACGATGACCACGAACCGGCCAGCCTCCAGATCGGCCAGTGCCTCTGGCACGGTCGCCAGGGGCATCAGCCCGACCTCCATCGGAGCAGGCGCTCGACGTACCTGGCCACCACGTCCACCTCCACGTTGACCAGCGTACCCGGAGCGTATCCGCCGGCCAGCGTGTGGGACAGCGTGTGGGGAATCAGGGCCACGGTGAAGGAGTCGCCCTCCACCCCGGCCACAGTGAGGCTGGTGCCGTCGAGGGCGATCGAGCCCTTCTCGGCCACGTATGGAGCGAGCTCGCGAGGAAGGGCAAAACGTACCTCCCGCCCGAGCTCGGCCGGCCGCACCTCGACCACCTCCGTAGTGCCGTCGACGTGACCCTGCACCAGGTGGCCGTCCAGGCCGTCCACCAGCCGGAGCGGCAGCTCCAGGTTGACCGGATCGCCCTGGCCCAGTCGCCCAAGGTTACTGCGGCGGAGGGTTTCGGGTACGAGCTCGACGGAGAAGGTGGTGCCTCGTTTGCCGACCACGGTCAGACACACGCCGTTGACGGCCACGCTCCCCCCCACCTGCAGTTGCGCCACCGTGGTCGGCTCGTCGACCACCAGGCCAGGTCCCCGCTCGGCCACACGGCCTACGGCTGCCACGATGCCGGTGAACATGTCCCTGGACTATAGGACGGCCATGAGCGCACCCACACGCCACCGCCCTATGCTCCCGCCCACCGACGTTGCTCCTTACGAGCAGTCACCGGCCGGCCATCGATCGCAGTCACCATCTCTGCCCCCTGCAACAGCACCGCCAACCGAACAGGCCATTCCGATATATCCACGTCGCCACCACGTCGTCGGACCTCGCGTCCGCTTTCACCGAGCTGAAGGGTGGAAGCAGGCAGGCAAGCCCTCGGGCGATTAGTACCGCTCAGCTCAAGCACTTGCATGCCTTACACCTGCGGCCTATCTACCTGGTGGTCTACCAGGGCCCTTACCCGGTTTACCCGGTGGGAGACCTTATCTTGGAGTCGGCTTCGCGCTTAGATGCTTTCAGCGCTTATCCGAACCGGACATGGCTACCCGGCGCTGCCGCTGGCGCGACAACCGGAACACTAGCGGTCCGTTCAACCCGGTCCTCTCGTACTAGGGTCAACCCTCCTCAAGTCTCCTGCGCCCACGGCGGATAGGGACCGAACTGTCTCACGACGTTCTAAACCCAGCTCGCGTACCGCTTTAATGGGCGAACAGCCCAACCCTTGGGACCTACTCCGGCCCCAGGATGCGACGAGCCGACATCGAGGTGCCAAACCGGGCCGTCTATGTGGACTATTGGGCCCGATGAGCCTGTTATCCCCGGGGTAACTTTTATCCGTTGATCGACGGCCATTCCACACCGAGCCGTCGGGTCACTATGCCCGACTTTCGTCCCTGCTCGACTTGTTGGTCTCGCAGTCAAGCTCCCTTGTGCCATTGCACTCTACGCCTGATTTCCATCCAGGCTGAGGGAACCTTTGGGCGCCTCCGTTACGCTTTAGGAGGCGACCGCCCCAGTCAAACTACCCGCCAGGCACTGTCCGGAGTCCCGATCAGGGATCCCGTTAGAACTAAGATCTAGCAAGGCTGGTATTCCAAGGTTGACTCCACCGGAACTGGCGTCCCGGCTTCACAGTCTCCCAGCTATCCTCTACATGCTAGACCCCAATCCAATGCCAAGCTGTAGTAAAGCTCCACGGGGTCTTTCCGTCCTGCCGCGGGTAACCTGTATCTTCACAGGTACTGCAGTTTCGCCGAGTCTCTGGCCGAGACAGCGCCCAACTCGTTACGCCATTCGTGCGGGTCGGAACTTACCCGACAAGGAATTTCGCTACCTTAGGACCGTTATAGTTACGGCCGCCGTTTACCGGGGCTTCAATTCGGGGCTCTCACCCCTCCTCTTAACCTTCCGGCACCGGGCAGGCGTCAGCCCCTATACGTCCCCTTACGGGTTCGCAGAGACCTGTGTTTTTAGTAAACAGTCGGTTGGGCCTCTTCGCTGCGACCCCCAGATGCTTGGGACGCGAGGTCCTACACACCCAGGGGCACCCCTTCTCCCGAAGTTACGGGGCCATTTTGCCGAGTTCCTTAGCCAGAGTTCTCTCGATCGCCTTGGAATCCTCTTCCCGTCTACCAGTGTCGGTTTGCGGTACGGGCACCTGCGTTCTCCCTAGAGGCTTTTCTCGGAAGCATGGGATCAGCCACTTCGCCTCCCTCGCGGGAAGCTCCCCATCAGCTCTCAGGATTTGCCCCGACGGATTTGCCTATCGGGACTCCCTACGACCTTGGCCGGGCACATCCGCTCGCCCGGTTGGCCTACCCTTCTTCGTCCCCCCATCGGTGATAACGAACGCGAGGTGGTACTGGAATATCAACCAGTTGTCCATCGCCTACGCCCTTCGGCCTCGGCTTAGGCCCGACTGACCCTGGGACGATTAACGTAGCCCAGGAACCCTTAGACTTACGGCGGGCCGGTTTCTCACCGGCCTTTGCGCTACTTGTGCCGGCATTCGCACTCGTGTGCGCTCCACACGGGCTCACGCTCATGCTTCACCGCACACACGACGCTCGCCTACCAACGCCTGCGTGACGTTCCACGGCTTCGGTACGTGGCTTGAGCCCCGATCATTTTCGGCGCCGCCCCACTCGACCAGTGAGCTATTACGCACTCTTTGAAGGATGGCTGCTTCTAAGCCAACCTCCTGGTTGTCTGTGCGGAACGACCTCCTTCGCCACTTAGCCACGATTTAGGGACCTTAGCCGGTGGTCTGGGTTGTTTCCCTCTCGACCATGGAGCTTAGCCCCCACGGTCTCACTGCTGCCGTATAACCTGACGCCATTCGGAGTTTGATTGGGTTTGGTAACGGGGGAACCGCCCCTAGCCCATTCAGTGCTCTACCTGCGCCAGCCCACGACAACGCTGCCCCTAAAGGCATTTCGGCGAGAACCAGCTATAGCCGGGTTCGATTGGCGTTTCACCGCTACCCACAGTTCATCCGCTCAGTTTGCATCCTAAGTCGGTTCGGGCCTCCACGAGGTTTTACCCCCGCTTCACCCTGACCATGGGTAGGTCACCCGGTTTCGGGTCTACTGCCCGCGACTACAGCCCCTTGCGGGGCCACGCCCTGTTCAGACTCGCCTTCGCTACGGCTCCGGGTATCAACCCCTTAGCCTCGCCACGGACAGTAACTCGCCGGCTCATTCTACAAAAGGCACGCCATCAGCCCGTGCAGCCGGGTCCCTTGCGGAACCGAAAGGCCGCACCTGAGCCTTTGACGGTTTGTAGGTCCAAGGTTTCAGGTTCTATTTCACTCCCCTCCCGGGGTTCTTTTCACCTTTCCCTCACGGTACTCTGCACTATCGGTCACCAAGCGTATTTAGCCTTACGCGGTGGTCCGCGCAGATTCACCCAGGATTCCGCGTGTCCCGGGCTACTCGGGTGCCGCTCGGGAGGCTGATCGGCTTTCGTCTACAGGGCTGTCACCTTCTGTGGCGTCGGTTTCCACCGGACCTTCGACTAGCCGTCAGCTTTGTAACTCCCTGCGGGCTCGGCAGCGCCCGCTGAGCGGTCCCACGACCCCGCGTGCGCAACGACTGCCGTCTTGGCACGCACACGGTTTAGGCTCTTCCCCGTTCGATCGCCTCTACTAAGGGAATATCTTTTCCTCCGGGTACTAAGATGTTTCAGTTCCCCGGGTGCCCTCTACCCGGCCTATGTGTTCAGCCGGGAGTGCCTGGGCATTACCCCAGGCGGGTTGCCCCATTCGGAGATCCCCGGATCATCGCTTGCTTCCAGCTCCCCGAGGCATTTCGCCGGTAGCCGCGTCCTTCGTCGGCGCTTGGTGCCTAGGCATCCACCTTGGACCCTTCGTAGCTTGCCTTGCCTGCAACCACTCCTCAGCTCGGAAGCGTGGTCCACATGGCTCGAGGATCCAGACTGACTCGGCGGACGACAAGGATTACTCTTCCTGACCTGTTCGGTTGTCAAGGTGCTGGTGGAGATGACCGGACTCGAACCGGCGACCCCCTGCGTGCAAAGCAGGTGCTCTCCCAGCTGAGCTACATCCCCGGGCACGACCGCTGGCCGTGACTTCGGACGGCGATCCAGTGACTCCCGGATCTCCCTCCGGCCGCCCCCGCGGCCCGGAGGTGCCCAGCCCTTGCACGGGCTGAAGAGTGGGAAAGACAAGGGCATCATGGCCTCTGGGTGTTCCGCGCACTCTGCGGACGAATCGAGCGGATTTCCACCGCGCCTGAGCCGCCTCCCGGACCGGTCGGCGACCGGCCCGCTCCGCCAGGCACCGAACCTACTCTTCAGCTCGCCGCCCCCTGGGATACCCCTAGCGGGGACGCCGAGCCTACTCTTCAGCCTAGCCTCCTGGCGGTTCCTGCAGACTCTGACTTGACCACCCCGACGACCGACAAACGGCACGCCGGGATCACTCCTTAAAGGAGGTGATCCAGCCACACCTTCCGGTACGGCTACCTTGTTACGACTTCACCCCCCTCACCGGGCACTCCTTCGGCGCCTCCGTCCCTTGCGGGTTCGGCCAGCGACTTCGGGAGCACCAGACTCGGGTGGTGTGACGGGCGGTGAGTGCAAGGCCCGGGAACGTATTCACCGCCGTGTGCTGACCGGCGGTTACTAGCAACTCCGACTTCATGCAGGCGGGTTGCAGCCTGCAATCCGAACTGAGACCGGCTTTGAGGGATTGCCTTCACGTCGCCGTGTCGGAACCCGTTGTACCGGCCATTGTAGCGTGTGAGTAGCCCTGGGCATAAAGGGCATGCTGACTTGACGTCATCCCCACCTTCCTCCGGGTTTCGCCCGGCAGTCTCCCTAGATGGTTCAACTAAGGACAGGGGTTGCGCTCGTTGCGGGACTTAACCCAACACCTCACGGCACGAGCTGACGACAGCCATGCACCACCTGTGCAACGGTCCCTTGCGGGAGGGCCCGGCTTTCACCGGGCTTTCCGAAGCATGTCAAGCCCAGGTAAGGTTCTTCGCGTAGCCTCGAATTAAACCACACGCTCCGCTGCTTGTGCGGGCCCCCGCCTATTCCTTTGAGTTTTAACCTTGCGGCCGTACTTCCCAGGCGGCGGACTTAATGCGTTAGCTTCGGCACTGACGAGGTCAATCTCGCCAACACCTAGTCCGCAACGTTTACGGCGTGGACTACCCGGGTATCTAATCCGGTTCGCTCCCCACGCTTTCGCGTCTCAGCGTCAGTTACAGGCCAGGAAGCCGCCTTCGCCACTGGTGTTCCTCCCGATATCTACGCATTTCACCGCTACACCGGGAATTCCGCTTCCCTCTCCTGCACTCAAGCCAGGCCAGTTCGCGATGCAGTTTCCGGGTTGAGCCCGGAGATTTCACATCACGCTTGACCAGCCGCCTACACGCGCTTTACGCCCAGTAAATCCGGGTAACGCTAGCCCCCTACGTATTACCGCGGCTGCTGGCACGTAGTTAGCCGGGGCTTTCTTGGAGGGTACCGTCCGTACTCTTCCCCTCCGACAGCGGTTTACATCCCGAGGGACTTCATCCCGCACGCGGCGTCGCTCCGTCAGGCTTTCGCCCATTGCGGAAGATTCCTTACTGCTGCCTCCCGTAGGAGTCGGGGCCGTGTCTCAGTCCCCGTGTGGCTGGCCGTCCTCTCAGACCAGCTACCCGTCATCGCCTTGGTGAGCCGTTACCCCACCAACTAGCTGATAGGCCGCGGGCCCCTCCTCTCGCGCCTTGCGGCTTTTCTCGCCGGAGATGCCTCCAGCGATGACATGCGGTATTAGCACCGATTTCTCGGTGTTATCCCCCACGAGAGGGTAGGTTACCCACGTGTTACTCACCCGTTCGCCGCTAGGAACCCGCCCTCCTTGCGGAGGACGAGCCCTCGCTCGACTTGCATGTATAAGGCACGCCGCCAGCGTTAACCCTGAGCCAGGATCAAACTCTCCATCGTTAGCTGGGACCCAAGACCAATCAGCCCTGAGTCTCAACGACTCTTAGAGTCTTTCCCACTCTTCAGTTGTCAAGGTGCTGGGCCTCCGAGCCCCGGCCCGCCAACCGCCAGCAGGACACCACAACGAGCTGGTCCTGCCTGAGCCGGCCCCCATCCGGGAAGACGCGAGCCACTGCGGGGTGAGGCGCTCTGGAATTGTACCGCCCGCCGCATCCGGGCGCAAGCACCCCGGCCAGCGAGCGCCGTAAGTATACCCACGCCGTGGGCGGCCCACACCCGGTTAGAAGGCCTGGCGAGCGCTCAGGGCCCGGGCGAGCGTCCGCTCGTCGGCGTACTCCAGGCTACCCCCCACGGGGAGCCCATGGGCAGGGCGCGTCACCGCCACCCCGAGCGGGGCCAGGGCCCGGCCGATGTACACCGCCGTGGTCTCCCCTTCCACGTCGGCGTCGGTGGCCAGGATCACCTCCCGGACCCCGCTCCGGGCCCGCTCCAGGAGGTCAGGGACGTGGAGATCCTCGGGCCCCACCCCCTCGATCGGCGAGAAGACCCCGTTGAGGACGTGGTAGAGACCCTGGTACTCGCCAGTGCGCTCGATCGCCAGCAGGTCCAGTGGCGACTCGACCACGCAGATCACCGAGGGATCGCGCCGGGGCGATCGGCAGATCGTGCAGAGCGGCTCCTCGGCGATATTCCAGCAGCGTTCGCAGTAGCCGATCCGGCTCTTGACCTCCAGGATGGCGCGAGCCAGGGCCTCGGCCCGGGCGCGATCCGCACGCAGCACGTGGAAGGCGAGCCGTTGGGCCGTCCTCGGCCCCACCCCGGGTAGGCGGGACAGTTCCTGGATTAGGTCCTCGAGCGCCGCCGGCAGTTCGGCCACGTGGGCCCGTCAGATCAGGCCCGGCGGCAGACCGAGCCCCGCTGTGAGCTCCTGCATTCGCCCTGCTGCAAGCTCCCGGGCGCGCTCCATGGCCTCGTTGACCGCCGCCACCACCAGGTCCTGCAGCATCTCCAGGTCGCCGGCCAACTCTGGATCGATGGTCATCGAGAGCAGCCGTTGCTGGCCGTTGGCGATCGCCCTGACCGCCCCGCCGCCAGCGCTGCCCTCGACCTGCTCGCCCTCCAGATCGGCCTGGACCTTGGCCAGCCGGCTCTGCATCCGCTGGATCATCTTCATCTGGTTCTGCATCACCGCTCCTCCTTCAAAGGCCGCACCCGGACCACCTTGCCCTCGAGTTTGCGCTGGGCCGCCTGGACGATGGGCGCCTCCTCCGGCGGCGCCGGGCGAGAGGCCGCTGTCCCTTCGTCCTGCAGCCGGAGCTCCAGTCGGGCCTCCTGACCCAGCCACTCGCGGACCAGCGGCTCGACCTCATCAGCGCTCTCCACCGCCCGCTGGTGGTGGAAGGCATAGGGGAAGGTCAGCACCAGACGGTTCTGCTCCAGCCGGGCCCGGGCGGGCAGGAAGTAGGCCCGCCGCTTGGGATGCAGCGAAGCCAGGATGCGGCGCCAGCCGGCCAAGGGATCGCCGTCGTCCCCGCCCGACCCCGTCGCGGCAGCCGGGACCGCGGGCCCCGATGGCGGCAGCACGGCGGAGGCGGGCACCACCGACGGCACCGGTCTCGGTGCCGGGAGCGGCGGGGGGGCCGGTGCCATCGCTGGGGAGGCGGTCTGATCGGCGGAGAGCCGAACCAGCGTCGCCTCGACCAGAAGGCGCGGCTCGGCGTGGCGCCGCACCTCCCCGTCCAGGTGGAGGAGAGCGTCGAGCGCCCCCGATAGCCGCTCCCGGGCGGCGACGTCCCCCTCCTGGATGGCCGCTACCAGCCGGTCCCGGCAGCGTTCCATCAGGCCCCGGACCAGGGGCCGCAGCTCGGCCCCCGCCTCGTACATCCGGCCCAGATCCGCCAGCGCCTCGGCCGGCCGGTGCTCGAGCACCAGCTCGAGCAGGTGATCGATCCGAGCCGGATCGACCACCCCCAGCAGGTCGCGGGCCTGGGCCAGGGTGATGCGGCCGGCGGCCAGCGGCACCAGCTGGTCCAACAGTCCAATCGCGTCCCTCATCGACCCCTGGGCGACGCCGGCGATCAGGGCCAGAACCTCCGGTTCGACCTCGATCCCCTCGCTTGCAGCGATGTGGGTGAGGCGGCCCACCACCTGCTCCTCGCTAAAGCGCCGGAACACGAACTGTTGGCAGCGACCGAGCACGGTCAGCGGGATGCGGTTGGCGTCGGTGGTGCAGAGCACGAAGACCACGTGCGGGGGCGGCTCCTCCAGAGTCTTCAGCAGTGCATTGAAGGCCTCGGCGGTGAGCATGTGGGCTTCGTCGATGATGTAGACCTTGCGCCGGCCCAGCGCTGGGGCCAGGTTCACCTTCTCTCTGAGGTCCCGGATCTCGTCGATCCCCCGGTTGGAGGCGGCGTCGACCTCGATCAGGTCAAGCGCCGTGCCCTGCTGGACCGCCAGGCAAGACTCGCAGGCGTTGCAGGGCTCGGCCGTCGACGCCGGTCGCCTAAGGCAGTTCACGGCCTTGGCCAGCAACCTTGCGGTCGAGGTCTTGCCCGTGCCCCGGGTACCGGAGAAGAGGTAGGCATGGGCCACCCGGTCATGCACGATCGCTCCCTGCAGCGCCCGCGAGGTTGCCTCCTGGCCCACCATGTCCGCCCAGCTCTGCGAGCGGTACTTTCGGTAGAGGGCCTGGTAGCCACTCATCTGAACGGCCGGCTGCGGCTCCGGCGACTGGGACACCTGGACCATCCTCCGTTGAGAGAGGGGGTGGCCGCGCACCCCTCGTCGATCACGGCACCCCCAGCGGTACCCGGGTTTCCGGCTCCAGCCAGGATGGCTGCGGCACCCCCGGGTGGCCTCCGTACCGCTGCTTCCTTCCGGACCTGACGGGGTTGGGAGACCCGGGCTGCGCAGGTCCCGACCTTCGACGCCTTTCACCCGGGGCCGGCCTGAAAGCCCGGACCTCGGAGAGGAATTCGACCCGGCTATGGCGGGTTGCCGGTGCAGGGAACCGCCAGCTCCCCATCTAGCGCGGCCAGCGCCAAGTGTACGCCCGCTGTGCCCGGGGAGAACGCCTGCTCGCGCATGCGGCAGCGGCCGATGCGACCCGGTTCACACCGTCTGCCGACCGGCGATCGAGCGGCGGTTGGCCCAGACCAGGTTGGCGAACGTGGCCAGCGCCGCCACCGGAATCGCCACCTCCGCCACCTCAACCACCAGCATCGGGGATCGGTCCAGACCCCGAAGCAGGGCGATCCCGCCCAGCAGTACTGCGATCAGCACGGTGGAGGCCTGACCGAGCGGGGTGTGGCGGAGCTCCGGACGCCTCCCGCCCGCCAGCAGCACCGCCCCGCCGAGCGCCGGGAGCGCGTAGCGCCCGACCACGGCTGCGGCCAGCCAGAGCGGGAGCGCACCTCCACCGGCGAGTCCGGCGGCCACTGCCCCGAACAGGATCCCGTCCACCACCGGGTCGAGGCCGCCGCCCAGGCGAGTTGTGCCCTCCCAGCGTCGGGCCACGTACCCATCCAGGACATCGCTGAGCCCGCCCGCCACCACCACCCCGACCAGCTCCATCAGCTTCCCTGGCTCGAGCGTGTAGACCAGGGCCGGCACTGCCAGGTGGGCACGGGTGAGGCTGAGCTGATTGGCAAGACCCGACAGCCAGATGCCCAGCAAGGCCGCACTCGCGAACCAGGCCAGCCCCGCGGCGGGCAACGGCGGCTGGGCCAGGGCCACCCAGACCAGATCGGCCGAGAGCAGGCAGACGCTGCCGCCCAGACTGACGCGGCTGACTCGGACCACCTCCCCCGAATCCTACGGGGGGCTCAGGGCAGGCGAAGGGCAGCGGCCGCCTGCGCCGCCAGCACCTGAATCGGGTAGGCGAAGAGCCCGTAGGCGAGCACCAGCCCTCCCATCAGCAACGGCTCCACCGACCACTGCTCGATCCAGCGCCGGCGTGAGCGACGCGGTGACTCCTCAGGGGCCTCGAGGAACACCGGCCGGAGCATACGCACCACTGCCGCGATCGCCACCAGCCAGCCCAGCAGGCCCGCTGTCAGCGCCCAGATCAGGTTGCCGTGGATCAGCGCCCCGGCCACCATGAACTGTCCGTAGAAGCCGGCCAGGGGCGGTAGCCCGGCCAGCGAGAGCAGCACCATGCCCAGCCCGACTGCCCGCGCCGGCTGACCGCCGGCGAGTCCGCGCAGGCGCTCGCGCTCTAGCCGGGTGAGCGCCGGCGCCGCACAGGCGGCCAGCAGCAGCCCCCCCAGCCCGAAGAGAGCCGCCGCCTGGCCCGCCCGGTCGTTGATCGCTAGCGCCGCCGCCACCCAGCCCAGCTGGCCGACCACCAGCCACGCTGCTGCCGAGCGCGGTTCTGGGGTGGCCAGCGCTCGCAGGGGTCCGGCCAGCATCGCGAAGCTGGCCAGGACCGCCATCCACAGGCCCCAGGAGCCCGCCGCCGGCCAGAGCCAGGCCACGTACTGGACCCCGGCCACGGTCGTCGCCCCCATCAGCAGCCCGCCGGTCCCCTCCGCCGCTCCTTCCAGCGAGCCGTCCGCCGCCAGCGCCCCGAAGGGCCCCAGCACCACCGTTGCCGCGATCCCGGCCAACCCCACCAGGACCAGGATCGCCATCGGCGCCGAGACCTGGGTCGGGGCCAGCGCCTGCAGGCCGCCGACCGTGAAGGTCCGAGTCAGGGCCCAGGTCAGCCCGAAACCGACCGTCACCAGACCCCCGGCGGCCAGCGCCAGCGGCCAGAGCCGGGAGCCGGCCTCCGGCGCCGCCAGCGCCGCCGCCGCCATCCCGGCCGCGAGCGCCAGCGCCAGGCCCAGCCAGAGCCCGAGCAAGGTGGTGGCGGAGGCGGCGATCATGCCCCCCAGGCAGACGGCAAAGGTGAGAGGCAATGGCCTTCGCCGGGGCCACCGCTCCTCCGCCAGCACCAGCACGAAGGTGGCGAACAGCAGCGCCGCCTTGGCGAAGAGGGCAAACCGATCCTGCGCCCAGCCTCCCCCGAAGAGCGTGCCCACCGCTGCCCCTCGCCACAGCTCAAGGGCAAAGGCGACCAGGGTCACGCCCATGGCCAACCAGCGCAAGCGCCCGGCGGGGAGGCGGCGACGGACCAGCCAGAGGCCAGCCCCGGCGACCGCCACCAGCGCCTCCGGAAGAAGGACCAGCGGGCTCATGGCGACGGACTCGCGGCGGGCGTGACCGACGGCGTCGGCGTGGGCCGAGGGGTAGGCGTGGGCACCGGCGTCGGTGCGTAGGGCGCGGCCAAGTCGGCGGTTGGGGAGTTGACCACGTTGACCACCCCCTGGTCGAGAAAGAGCGAGACCCCCAGCAGCTTGGGCCCACCCGGGGCCAGGCCAACCCACAGCAGCGCCCCGACCAGCAGGCCCAGGTACCACGACTCGGACAGCGAGGCGTCGCTGGGGGTCGGGGACTCCGGATTAGGGGCTCCGAAGGCCACCCGGTGCATGAGCCGAGCCACCGCCGCCGCCCCCAGGACCAGCCCGGCCAGGACCGCGAACGTCTCCCAGGGACGGTCACGGATCGAGCCCAGGACCACCATCACCGCTGCCGGGAAGGTAGCCAGGAGCGGGATCCCGAGCACGGCCAGGCAGCCGGCGAAGAGCAGCCAGGTGAGCTTGGGCATACGCCCTGCTAGCCCCGCCGCCCGACCCAGCTCGGCTGCCCCCGCCCGCTCGGCCGTGGTCGCCGCCGCACCCACCAGCAGCGCCGCCGCCAGGCCACCTCCAAAGAGCGCCATCACGGTTCCGTCCAGTGAGAGCGGGGTGAGCCCGGCCAGACCCAGCACGGCCACTCCGCCCGGGATCAGCGCTAGCCGGGCCGCCAGCCGGCGCAGGTCACCGGCGCTGAGGGCGGTGAGGACCGCATAGAGCACGGTCAGCGCTGCCAGCCCACCCAGCCAGGGGGCAAGCTGGCGCGAGGCCCCATGCTCGGCTCCGGCCAGCAGCCGCACCAGGAGATAGCCCCCCAGCCGGCTGACCGAGCCCGCCACCAGTACCCCCACCCCGGCCGGGGAGGTGGCGAACACATCCCGCACCCAGCCGTGGACGGGTACCAAGGGCATGCGGGTCAACCCCGCCGTCACCAGCAGCACCCCGATCGCCAGCTGGAGGGGACGCGCCGGCGCCGAGGAGGTGAGGGCAGAGAGATCCAGGTTGTTGGGGCTGACCGCCCGGGCGAGCAGCAACACCGCCAGCAACAGACAGGCCGCACCCACGCCCCAATAGCCGGCAAGACGGCCCACCGCCCCCGATCGCCGGCACCAGCCGGCGACCAGGATCAGCACCGGGACCATGCCCGCGATCCAGAAGAACAGGAGGAGGAAGCCGTTCTGCGCTGCCAGCACGCCGCTGGCAGCAGCCTGGGCGAACAGCAGCAGCGAGAAGTAGGCACGGGGCCGGTCACGGTGGTCCCAGGAGGCAAGGACGGCCGCCAGCCCGACCAGGCCGTTGAGGACCAGGAGTGCGGCGCTGATGCCGTCCACCCCCAGGTGGTAGGTCACGCCGATGCCGGGGATCCAGGGCCAGCGCTCCTCGAACTGGAGCCCGCTGGTGAACGCGGTGAACTGAGCGTACGCGGTGAGCGCCAGCCCGACCTCGCCCAGGGCGGTCCAGAACGCGATCCACCAGTGGGCGTGCCCACCCAGCCCTCGCGGCGCGGGCAGCAGCGCCACCACCACCGCCATGATCGCCGTCCCCCAGACCAGGAGGCTGAGCAGGAAGCTGAAGCGGATGACGTTGGCGCCGAAGCTGGAGCTGGAGGCCAGCAGCGGGGCCGTGAAGGGGATCATCGGCTTCCCTGGCCGAGCAGGCCGAAGATCACGGCCAGCGCCACCGCAATCCCGAGCAGGGTCGGCACCCAGGGCAGGCGACGGGGACCCCGGACCGCCCCGGCAGCGGCCAGGGAACGGCCAAGCGCGCCCTCCAGTCCGCCCACGCCGGGGCCATCCAGGGCTCTCAGCCCGGCCCCGCTCCAGTCCGCCACCCGCTCCGATAGAGCAGCGACCCGGGAGACCAGGCCCGCCTGGACCGTCCCCGCCGCCGCTGCCACTCCCAGCACCGCGTCCCTGGCCGCCCCCAGCCCGACCAACGCCGTCGCGGCCCCGGCCAC
This sequence comes from bacterium, assembly GCA_902812395.1. Classification (GTDB taxonomy): domain Bacteria; phylum Chloroflexota; class Dormibacteria; order Dormibacterales; family Dormibacteraceae; genus CADDZO01. Next base: position 17,034 of record CADDZO010000067.1, read on the forward strand.
CACCAGGACGGCTCCCACCACCGCCCAGATCCCGTGGCCGGGGCCGCGACGGCGTTGGTCGGGCTGGGG
>CADDZO010000068.1 GCA_902812395.1 bacterium
CCATGCGCTGACCCGCACAACCTGTCGGTCCAGGTCCGCGCGCTGGTCAGCGGAGGACACGCGGGCCTACACGGCCGTGATCTCCGGAACGGCACTGAACGGCGCCTGATCCACCAGGATCAGCCGGCCGGCACGGCGCGCAGGAACCGGGAGCTTGGCTTCCCGGAACCAAGGGTACGCGGTCACGGCGTGGACGCCCTGTTGCCGCGCCCGCTCCTTCAAGTTAATCTTTACACACTCTCACATGCTCGAGCCATAACAATTGTAGGCCCTGGCCAGACGCTGGTCCAGGCGCCGCTCGGAGCTACGCCGCTCCAGCTCTGCTCCCGGCCCCAAGTCCACGAAGCGGGCCTGGGAGCAAAGCCGGGGATGGACCTCGCGGACCTGCCGGAACATCTCCTGAGCCAGCCAGCGGTAGTCGGGGTGTCCCTGGGGGCCGGTCCGCAGCTCGCACAGGTGGTAGAGCTCGCGCAAGTTGAGACGGACGTACCAGCGCACCCGAAAGGCGAAGGGGACCGCGTACTGGGCGAGGACCGGACCCAGGTCACGGGCAATGGCCCGCTGGGCTGCGGCCGCTTCCTCCAGGGCGGCCAGGAACCGGTCCGCCATTCCGTAGCCCACCAGGTCGGCAGGGAGGTCATAGCCTAGCTCGCAGCCCAACAGCTGCCGCTCCTGAGTCAGCATCCGGTGGCGCTGGAGATCGCGGTAGGCGCCAAAGTTGGCAGTCAACTCGAACGTGTAGGTGGCATGTTCCAGCGCCCTGGGCACCGGCTGACGCCGGTTGCGTCGTTCTCCCATCAGCGCCTCCAGCACCGCCCCCACGTCCACTTCACGGGCCTCAAGCTCGGCCAGGGGGAGGTCCGAGTGCGGGTAGAGCGCCGCCGCTGCCACCCGTCGCTCGGCGTCGCGGTCGAACGAGACCAGACGCACCCCGCGCGGCTCCACGGTCGTCGACGCGGCCTGGGGCACGAGCGCCGCCGCCCGCTGCTGCCCCCGGGCCAGGTATTCCGCTGTGGGCCGCCCATGCCGTTCGTCGAAGGCCCGCTGGACGAATGCCGGAATCACCTGGAGGAGCTCGGCATGCATCTCGCTGGCCAGGATCCGGCACTCCGGTAGCTGGGATGCGGCGAGCCGGACCAGCAGCCGCTCGAAGGCGCGCCCGTTGCCGTGCAGCCCGAGGTTGGTCAGGGTCGCCGCCGGCAACAGGCCACGGAGGAGGTCCAGCGCCCGTGCCCGGGTGGCCGAGCGCCAGGCCCGCTCGCTCTCGTCCTCTTCCCGCGGGTGCTCGCGCCGCACCCGCTCCAGCACCTCCGGGAAGAGGGTCGCGTAGGTGGCGAAGAGACCGTCCATCGCCGGCTCGTAGGCTGGGTGGGCCAGCTCCGGCCCCCGGTAGTAGCGAGGCCGACCATCCGGTCCAGGGATGTCGAAGCGCACGTACCGGGTGGACTTCTCCAGCGGTGAGATCCCGATCCGGGATCGCTCCAGCTCCTTGGCGGCCAGGTTGGACACGTCCTCCACCGCCAGGTGCGCACTGGCCAGCTCCGCCACCGAGTCGTCGCCGTAGCCGACCAGGACCCGGCGATAGAAGTCCTCGGCCCGCTCTCGGTCGACCTCGCCTCCCCGCAGACCCAGGTCTGGCTGCCGCCAAAATTCGTCCACCAGCACCCGGCGTAGCCCCTCCGGGCTGCGCGAGTACCGCGAGAAGAGGGCCCCGCACACCACCTGGGGGAGATCGCGCAGGGCGAACACCCGACGATCGAGGTTCGTGCAATGGCGAGCCAGGAACTCTCGCTCGGCCTGGCCGAACTCCACGGCCACGGCTGCAGATTCTAATCGAACGAGATCCTGGGCCAGCCACGAGATCTTGGGCCAGTCACGGATGATCTCCCCACGATGTTGAGCCTCATTGTGGAAAGAGCTGTGGAAGCGGTGGAAATCCGCGGCCCCACCGCCGATCCGGGCAACATAGGCGGGGGATGGACCCGGTGCTGGAGGTGGACTGGGCGGCCCACTGGCGGGCCCTGGTCGAGGCTCGCGAGCGGGAGGCGCCACAGCCGGACGGCTTTTGGGACCGACGGGCGGAGCGCTTCTCTCGCTCTCTGGGCGGCCAGAGCGACCCGCTGCTCCAGTTCCTGGAGCCGTGGCTCAAGCCGTCCCTGACCCTGATCGACGTCGGTGCCGGGATCGGGCGCCACGCCGTTCCGCTGGCCGCCCGGCTCGACTGGGTGACCGCGGTCGAACCCTCGGCCGGGATGCGGGACCTGATCCCGCACGCGGACAACATGACCGTGGTGGCCAGTTCCTGGATGGAGGCGGACGTGGCCCCGGCCGATCTGGTCCTCTGCTCCCACGTGCTCTACTCGGTGGCCGACGTAGTCCCGTTCCTGCGCAAACTGGAGCAGGCAGCCCGACAGCGCGTATTCGTGGTCCTCCGGGACGCTCCCCACCCCCGTCCGGCCGAGCTCCTGGCCGCCCACCTGGGTGGCGCCCGCAGCCGCGAACCCTGGCTGCGGGATCTGTTCCTGGTCCTCCGCCAGATGGGAGTGGCACCCGACTGTGCCATGTTCAGCCACCCGGTCGCCCATCGCTTCGCCTCGCTCGAGGAGGCGGTGGCCGACAGCCGCGAGCTCCTAGGCCCCGCGTGGGACGAGGGCAGGGGGCGCCGTTGGCTCGAGGCCAACCTGCGCCCGGACCAGGATGGCATGCTGGTCCACCAGGGGGGCACGGTCACCTCGGGGGTGCTCCACTGGACGCCCCGGACCTGACCCTGCGACCCGTGCGCCCGGCCGACCGCTCTTCAGTGCTGGCCATCGTCGGCGACCTGGGTGACGAGGACCCGGAGGAGGTCTTTGACAGGTGGCTGGTCGACCCCGCAGCCAGCTTCCAGGCGGCCGAGGTGGGAGGGGAGGTGGCGGCGGTCCAGCGGTTGCGGCCCATCGCACCGCGGGTCCTGCTCTACGAGCGCCTGACGGTGGCGCCAGGACGGCGGCGCCAGGGCATCGCCCGGGCCATGGTCCGGCAGGCCCTGGAGGAGGCACGACAGCTCGGCGTCGGCGAGGTACGCCTCCTCACCCAGGACCCGGTCGTTGCCCACCTGGCGGAGACCGAAGGCTTCCGGCTAGCGACGCGCTGTCGTGTCTGGACGGCCGGGCGCATGGAGGGGGACGACCTGCCCCGGCTGGCCACGGCCGAGGAGACCGAGGCGCTGGCCGAGCGCTTTCGAGCCGACCCCGGCTTGGCCCCGTACGGTGGGCTGGAACCCGACCCCGAGATACTGCCCGAGGTGGACGCCGCGTTGCTCCAGCGCCGTGCCCGGGCTGGCCGGGTCCGGGTGGGGCCGCAGCGGGGAGCCCTGGCCCTGGTCGGCCAGGTCGACCGGTCGCGGCTGCCGGTGACCCTGGTCCTGGGCTCGGGGGGCGCACTGCAGGCGCTGCTCACGCAGCTCCGCTACGAGGCCGACCTCCACGACCTAGCCGGGGTTTCGCTGCTGTTGCCCGATCGTCACCCAGCGACGGACGATCTCTCGGCGGTTGGCTACGATCTCGCCCTGGATGAGGCCGCGGTATCTGCCTACCGACGGGAGCTCTGAACCGTGACGCGACAGTACGTCGTGCTCGGCAACGGCATCGCGGGCCAGACCTGCGCCGAGGAGCTGCGGCGGCTCGACCCGGACTGCTCGATCGTGATCATCGCCGCCGAGCGCCACCCGCTCTACAACCGCGTGGCGCTGCCCCGCTTCCTGCGCGGTCAGGTGCGCGAGGAGAAGGTGATGATGCGCACCCTCCAGGACTACCAGCGACAGGGTCTCGACCTTTACCTCTCGACCTGGGCGACCGAGGTAGATGTGCGGGACAAGGTGGTGCGGACCAACCGCGGCCAGGAATTCCGCTATGACGCCCTGCTGGTGGCGACCGGCGGGCGGCCCAAGCCCCCACCCTGGGCCGGGGTCGAGGAGGTGGAGAAGGTCTTCGGCTTCCAGACCCTGGACGACACCAAGGCCATCATCGAGGAGTCTGACCGCTCTCGGAGCGTGCTGGTGTTGGGAGGTAGCTTCATCGCCTACGAGCTGGCCGAGGGGATCGCGTATCGCAAGCGAGCGCAGGTGACGTGGTTGATGCGAGGGCCGTGGTTCCTGCGCTACGTGCTCGATCAGGAGGGCGGCCGCCTGTGCCAGCTGCTGGGCGAGGAAGCCGGGGTCAGGTTCATCTGCCAGGACGAGGTCCGCCGCTTCACACGCAGCAACGGCCGCTACCTGGCCGAGACCGGGAGCGGACAGCGGGTCGAGTTCGACATGCTCGCCTACGGGGTGGGCCTCGACTACTACGTGGAGCCGGTACAGGGCACCGGCATCGAGATCCGGCGCGGGATCGTGACCGACGCCAAGCTGCGGACCTCGATGCCCGACGTGTACGCCGCCGGCGACGTGGCCGTTTTCTTCGACCACATGGTGGGGAAGCACAACCAGATGGGGACCTGGGACAACGCCGAGGCCCATGGCCGGACGGCCGCGCACAACATGGCCGGCGCCGACGAAGACTTCTTCGACGTCCCTACGTACACCACCACCATGTTCGGGTCCACCCTGGCGGTGATGGGCGTCACCCCAGACGTGCAGCCGGGCCTGGAGTCGGTGCGGACCTATTCGTTCGAGGAGCGCTTCTTCCGCAAGCTCTTCTTCATGGACGGCCGGCTGGTGGGCGGGATCATGATCGGCCCGCCCAAGGGCCGCAAGAAGCTGATCGAGATCATGCGCGCCCGCCAACCGATCGAGGGACCTCGGGAGGCACTGCTGGACCCGGCTAACCTGAGGTAGCCGCCATGCCGCAGGGCACCGGCAAGGCAGGCGGCCCCGGCTGGGCCGGAGCTCGGAGCGTGGGGGGCGTCGCCGCTCCGCCAGCGCAGCCGGACGCAATCCGCCGGGGATGAGGACCGCTGCGAATTTTTGCTTCAGAGCGAGGTGAAGTAGCGCGGACAGTGCCGGCAGCGGAAGAGGTGGACCGGGGCCAGGTCACCGGCCGCGGTGGAGGGGCCCATCCGGCGCAGGGCTCGCTCGCTCCAGAGATAGCCGTGGCCACTGGCCCGCACCGCCGCCTGCTCCTCGGGCTCGAGCCGCGGGTACTCGTCGGGGCCGACGGTGGCCAGATAGACGCAGGCATCGTTGTGGTGGACGAACCAGAAGGGCCGGAATGGGTGGTAGGTGACCGGGAACCCGGGTGTGCGGAGTTCCACCTCCTCGACCACGTGGTCGGGCGGCCGAACCCGGCGCTCGTGGAGCGGCCGGCAGAGGTTGAAGGTGGCTTCCAGCTCGCGTGCGGCCCGACCCTCGTGCAGACACCAGGGGCAGATCACGAGCTCCTCGGCCTCCTGGGCCTCCATCACCGCCTCGTCACGGGTCCAGATCGGTCCGGTGTAGCGCCATGCCCGGGCCTTGCCGCAGACCCCGCAGGCGCGGGCGTCCGCCGCCAGCGCCCCGGTTCGGACCGGGTCCGGGTGATACCGGAAGGCGGGCAGCGACGACACGTCGGCCAAGGGGGAGACGGCGATCGTTGCTGGTAGCGGCGCTGGCGCCTCCGCTTGAAGAGCGGTGAACGACAGCTCGGCCTGGAAATCGGGCACCCAGCGGGAGCCGTCCCGCCGGTGGGCGATGAGGACCACCCCGCCGTCACGCTCCTCCGCCCCCAGCCTGCCGACGTACCCTCGGCCCTCCCCGTAGACGCACACCAGCTCCAGCTCCCGGGCCCAGTCCGGGGCCGCGGGATCGGGCAGGCAGCGCACTGGCCCGAGCTCACCGGGATGGACCGGGAAGGCGACGGTCTTGTGGGGGCCGCTGGGCATGCCCCTAGCAGGCTCTGTGAAGAGCCCTCCCTTCCAGTAGTAGAGGCGCAGCTCGCGACGAAGCTGGCCGCCGTTGGCGCCGACACGGATCACGAGCCTGGACGGGGAGGCCACCACCCGGCGGTAGCTGCCGCGCAACCGGCCTCGCCAGCCCAAGCCTTCCAAGAGCTCCACCGCTCCCTCCTTTGCAACTGCGAGGACCCCCCGATTGTGCCGCGGCGGCGCCGAGCACGTCCAGGGACGGATATCATGTGCTGAAAGCAGATGCCATTTGCTCAGAGCGAAACACCAGAGCACGTGCGGGCTACGTTGGGCGCGATCCTGCGCCGGCACCGGGAGGTGCGCGAGCGCTCGCTGGCCGACGTGGCCACGCCCGCCGGCATCTCGGTCGCCTATCTCTCCGAGGTGGAGCGGGGCCGCAAGGACGTTTCCACAGAGCGGCTGCTCCACCTTGCCCGCGCTCTGGAGGTGACGGTGGCGGACCTCTACCTGGAGCTCGCCCAGGAGCTTGGCGCCCGGCAGCCGCTGGCCGACCTGGAAGGCTGGGAGGTCAGCCCTCGAGCCCAGCTACGGCGAACCAGCGAGGTACTCGACGCGGAGGCGCTGCGCACCCTGGCTCGCTTCTCCACCTTTCTGGCCATGGCCGAGGGACCGCGGCGGCGTCCGATCGGATTCCTGAGGTGAACAGCAATGGGCATGATCCCGACCGTCATCGAGACCTCCGGCCGCGGTGAGCGCGCCTTCGACATCTATTCGCGTTTGCTCAAGGACCGGATCGTGTTCGTGAGCGGCGAGCTGACCGACCAGCTGGCCGACCTCGTGGTGGCGCAGCTGCTCTACCTGCAGAGCGAGGACCCCGAGCGGGCCATCAACCTCTACGTCAACAGTCCCGGGGGCTCGCTTCGAGCCGCCTTCTCGATCTATGACACCATGCAACTGGTCCAGCCTCAGGTGGCCACCTTCTGCACCGGTCTGGCGGCCAGCGGCGGCTCGGCCATCCTCTGCGCCGGGGCCAAGGGCCGGCGCTACGCACTCCCCCACGCCAAGATCCACGTCCACCAGCCCTGGGTGGGCGGCATCCAGGGCCAGGCCACCGACATCGAGATCCATGCCCGCGAGATCCTGCGCGAACGGGAGCAGCTGGTCGCCCTCTACATGCGCCACTGCGGACGACCGCGGGAGCAGGTCGAGCGGGACATCGAGCGGGACTTCTTCATGACCCCCGAAGAGGCCCGCGAGTGGGGCTTGATCGACGAGATCGTCTGACAATTCCCAGATCGACACCAAGGAAGTCCTGGATCTCCCCGGCGGGAGCCTCCGGGGCGTCCACGGTGCAGTACAGGTAGAAGGCGTTGCGGCGCAGGATCAGGTCCGCCTGTCCTCGGATTCGGTCCATCCGCGCCCGCTGGTACTCGACGAAGCGGTAGGGCATGACCTCGCGACCGCCCAGTGTCAGCAGACTCACTCGATCGGGAGCCTTCCACGACATGATCCGCTGGTCGTAAGGAACCGCTCCATGCGGCCGAAAGCGAGGCCGGATCGTCTTGTCGCGTTTGTACGCCTCGCAGACCTTGGAGATGGCTCGAATCGCCATCTGGGAGCTGAGCCCGAAGCGGTCCCGGATCTGGCCATAGACGAGGCGCTGAAGCCGAATCTTGTTGGCGGTCTTCTCCCGGAAGGCGACCTCGGCGATCCCATCGCAGGCCGAATTGAACCGCTCCATGGTCTGAAGCAACGAGGTGTGCTGATTGGCCGAAGGTCCGAGCTTGACGGCGAGCATCAGCTTCACGCATTGAATGCTATCGGCCTTCCTCCCCATGGCTGAAGCCAGGGGCATCCTCGGAGGTGGTTTGGTGAACGGCAACCGCCCCGGCTGAGCCGACGTTCCAAGCCCACCCGGAAGGGGCTAAGCTTCGAGTGCGATGGCGGGACGGCCCTACCGCGGCCCGTTCGATCCGTTCGACGGTGGCTCTTTCCAGGGCTTCCCCGACATCCAGATCCCGCGACCTCCCCGTCGCTTCTGGATCGGGATCGGTTTCGTGGCCGCGGCCGTCCTGGTGGTCCTGCTCTCCCGGCCGCTGGTCGGGGTTCTGACCGAGATCCAGTGGTTCACTTCACTCGGCTATCGCAGCGTCTACGTCACCCAGGTTCTGCTCCAGATCTGGCTCTTCTGCGGGGTGCTGGCGGTGTCGTTCGGCTTCGCCGCGGTCAACGCCGCGGTCGCGCTCCGGATGAGGGGGTCGGGGGCGCTACGAGCGGTGGGCATCCGGCGGCGGACGTTGCGCACCGGCGCCGGCGCGCTCACGCTCTCGATCTCGGCCGTGATCGCGCTGATCCTGGCCGGAGGGATCGGGAGCCGCTGGATGGACTTCGCGCTCTTCCTGCACCCCGTGACAACCGGCACCAGGGATCCGGTCTTCGGGCTGGACGTCGGGTTCTATCTGCTCCAGCTGCCGTTCCTCTTCGACGTGCTGAGCTGGTCGCTGGGGCTGCTGTTCATGGTGGCTCTGCTGATCACCGGCATCTACGCCTGGCGGGGAGGCACGGTTGACCTGCGGCTGACGGACCGAGGTCTGGCCCACATCTCGGTGCTTATGGCCGGTCTGGCCATGGCCCTAGGGGCAAGTGCGTTCTTCGGACGCTACTCGTTGGTGTACGGACACGACAGCGTGGTCTGGGGCGCCGGCTACACCGACGTCCACGTCCGCATCGGCATGGCCCTGGCCCAGACCGTGCTCGCCGGGCTTCTGGCGGCAGCGCTCCTGGTCAACGCCTTCTGGTGGCGGCGTCGGCCATTGCCGCTAGCTGCGATCGGGGCCTGGTTCCTGATGGCGATCGTATCCGCCGCCTACCCGGCCCTGGTCCAGCGGGTGGTGGTGCAGCCGGCGGAGCTGGCGCTGGAGACGCCCTACATCCAGCGCCAGATCCAGTTCACACGCCAGGCCTTCGGCCTGGACCAGGTACAGGTTCGGTCATACGGCGGTGATGCCCCCGTGACCGCTCAGGAGGTGGCTCGGGACCAGGCCACGATCCAGAACCTGCGCCTGTGGGACAACAGCCAGATCCTCCAGACCTACCAGCAGCTCCAGTCCATCCGAACCTACTACAACTTCGACCAGATCAACGTCGATCGGTACACGATCGACGGCCGCACCGTGCAGGTTGCGATCGCGGCCCGGGAGATGAACCAGTCGGCGCTGCCCTCGCAGGCGCAGAACTGGTACAACCAGACGCTCGTCTATACACATGGCTACGGCGTCGCGGCGAGCCCGGTCAGCGCGGTGGTGGGCGAGGGGCTGCCGGACTATGTGGTCGGCAACATCCCGCCCAGCGGGCCGCTGAAGCTCACCCGACCACAGATCTACTTCGGCGAGCAGACCAACAATTACGTGATCGTGGACACCCGGCAGCCCGAGTTCGACTATCCAACCGGGGCGGCCAATGCTCACACCTTCTACGACGGCAACCTCGGCGTCCGGCTGGACGGGGCGAGCCGACTGCTCTGGTCGCTGCGGACCGGCGACTTCAACATGTTCGTCTCCGACCAGCTCACCCCCCAGAGCCAGCTGCTGTTCCGTCGCAACGTCCAGGCCCGGATCCAGGCTCTGGCTCCCTTCCTCGAGATCGGGGATAGCCCCTATCCGGTCGTCTACGACGGCCAGATCTACTGGATCCAGGACGCCTATACGGGAGCCAGCACCTATCCCTACTCTCAGGGCTATGCCTCGATCGGGGGGCAGAACTACCTACGGAACTCGGTCAAGGTGGTGGTCAACGCCTACACCGGCGCCACCACCCTCTACGTAGCCACCCCCCAGGATCCCCTGATCCGGGCCTGGGAGCGGATCTTCCCCGGCCTCTTCCGGCCGCTGAACCAGATGCCCAGGGGGCTGCTGGCCCACATCCGGGTCCCCCAGACGCTGTTCACCGTCCAGGCCCAGGTCTACAGCCTCTACCACATGACCGACCCGGCCACCTTCTACAACCGTGAGGACGTGTGGACGATGCCGCTGCAGCCCTACTACGTGGAGATGCGGCTGCCGAATGAGGCCCAGACCGAGTACCTGCAGATCATCCCCTTCACCCCGCTCAACAAGCAGAACCTGGTCAGCTGGCTGGCGGTGCGCAACGACCCGCTGCACTACGGCCAGATGATCTCCTACGTGCTGCCCAAGGGCCGGGTCGTGTTCGGTCCCCAGCAGGTAGCCAGTCGGATCCAGCAAACTCCTAACATCTCCCGCGACCGCACTCTCCTCAACTCCCAGGGATCGCAGGTCATCCAGGGCAACCTGCTCGCGGTCCCGATCGGGAACTCCTTCCTCTACTTCGAACCCTGGTATCTACGCTCCACCGCCAACGGCCAGGGGCTACCGGAGCTGAAGAAGGTGATCGTGACCGATGCCTCCGACACCAGCATCGTCGCCTACCAGAACACGCTGGGCGAGGCGCTGGCCCAGCTCACCGGGATCTCCGCCCCCTCCAGCAGTTCCAGCTCGTCCACCCCCGCCACCTTGCCGGCGCAAGTCAACAACCTGGTCGCCCAGGCCCTGCAGGACTACAACACTGCCCAGTCCGATCTGAAGAGCGGCAACCTCAACGGCTACGCCCAGGAGATGAGCCAAGTGGCCTCGCTGCTGCAGCAGGTGCAGGCTCTGACCGGGGCCAAGCCGCCGAGCCCCTCGCCTTCCTCGACGCCGTAGGCGATGTCAAGCGCCTTCCCATCGCGGGGCGACCGCGGTATGCTCGCGATTGGGGACACGGGGAGGCGTACGGCGGCCGCGCGGAGGTCGCATACCGGAGGGGTCGATGCGTGAAGCGGTGATCGTGGCGGGGGTGCGGACGCCATTTGGCAAGCGGAACGGCAAGCTCAAGGACTACCACCCGGTCATGCTCGGGGCCATGGTGCTGAAGGAGCTGGTCCGGCGGGCGGGGATCGAACCCGGGCAGGTGGACGACGTGGTCTTCGGCTGCGTCGGCCAGGTGGGGGAACAAAGCGCCAACATCGCCCGCAACTGCTGGCTCGCGGCCGGCTTCCCGGTCGAGACACCAGGCACCACCGTGGACCGCCAGTGCGGATCCGGCCAGCAAGCGATCCACTTTGCCGCCGGCCTGATCCAGAGCGGGGCCGCGGAGCTGGTGGTGGCGGGCGGGGTGGAGTCGATGTCCCGGGTCCCGATGGGCTCCAACATCACCGCCGGCCCGGGGACGCCGTTCCCGCCCGAGCTGCTGGAGCTGTACGAGCTGGTGCCCCAGGGGATCTCGGCCGAGCTCGTTGCCCGCAAGTACGGGATCAGCCGGCGTGAGATGGACGAGTTCGGTGTCCGCAGCCACCACCTCGCCGCCGAGGCAACCCGGGAGGGCCGGCTGGCACCGATGATCATGCCGGTCGAGGTCGCGGTCGACGGGCACACCGAGACCATGACCGCCGACGAGGGCATCCGCTTCGACACCAGCTACGAGAAGGTGAGCCAGCTGCAACCCGCCTTCAACCCCGACCACTCGATCACGGCCGGGAACTCCAGCCAGATCACCGACGGGGCGGCTGCGCTGCTGCTGACCTCGCCCGAACGGGCTCGAGAGCTGGGGCTCGAGCCTCGGGCGCGGATTCTGGCCCACAAGGTGGTCGGTTGCGACCCGGTGCTGATGCTGGAGGGGCCGATCCCGGGCACCGCAGCGGTTTTGAAGCAGGCGGGGCTGGAACTCTCCGACATCGATCTCTTCGAGATCAACGAGGCGTTCGCCTCGGTGGTCCTGGCCTGGGCGAAGGCCACCGGCGCCGACCTCGAGAAGACCAACGTCAACGGCGGCGCGATTGCCATCGGCCACCCGCTGGGGGCCTCCGGGGCTCGTCTCATGCTCCACCTCCTCCACGAGCTGGAGCGGCGTGATCTCCGCTACGGCCTGGAGGCGATGTGCTGTGGCGGCGGGCTGGGGACCGCCACCATCATCGACCGGCGGGTGTGAGCCGTATGGCTCGGGGCGGGGGCAGGTAGGCCAGGTAGGCAATGGCGAGGAGGGAGGCGACGGAGCTCGAGGAGGAGCAGCGGCGAGCATCGGTCGCCCGACAACTGGGGTGCACCCCCGGTCGGCTGGTCGGCCTGGATCCTGAACTGCTGGACCTGATCGAGCGCAGACTAGTCGAACTGGAGGACAGGGCAGCCGTTGACGAGCTGACCGGCGCCCTCCGCCGGGCCGCTGGCCTTGCCGCCCTGGAGCGAGAGGTCCGCCGCGCACGCCGCCTCGGCGACAGCCACCTGGCGCTGGCCTTCATCGACGTCGATCACCTCAAGCTGCTCAACGACACCGAAGGCCATGTCGCCGGCGACGCCTTGCTGCGGGAGCTGGCCCGGCTGCTGCGTCGACGACTCCGGGCCTACGACCTGGTGGTCCGCTGGGGCGGCGATGAGTTCCTCTGCTGCCTGCCCGGGGCGGACCGGGAAGCGGCGCTGGGTGCTTTGATGGACATCGCCCACGAGCTGCGGGCGCGGACCGGCCAAGGATTCACCGTCGGGGTGGCGGAACTCGGCGAGACCGACGACGTTGCGCAGCTGGTGGCCCGCGCCGATGCCGACCTCTACCTGACGCGCTCGATCGCCCGCCGCGGTATCGGCGCTGGCCTGGACAGGTGGCGGCTGCGAAGGCAGAACCGCCACGGTCGCTCCGCCCACTCACCCGCGTACGCCACCCCCACCCGTGGCCCCCGGAGCACGCTCTCGGGCACCGGGCGGAAGCCGTCGTCGAGCACGTAGAGGTCGGGCGGTCGGAGCGGAGCTCCGTTGAGCGTTCGGTCGATCCCCAGCGAGCGACAGACCAGCCCCGGCCCCGAGCAACGTCCCACACCGGGGCCCGGCTCGAGGGCCCGCACCAGTACCGCCTGGGGGATCCCCTCGGGACGGGTGACCAGGTTCAGGCAATGGTGCATCCCGTAGATGAAGTAGACGTAGGCGTGGCCGGGGGGGCCGTACATGACCCGGGTGCGGGGGGTCAGGCCGAAGCGAGAGTGAGCCGCCTGGTCCTCGGGCCCGCAGTAGGCCTCGACCTCGACCAGCCGACCCCAGCGGACCTGGCCCCCGACCGCGCGGACCAGCAGCTTGCCCAAGAGATCGGCGGCGACCTCGAGCGTGTCCCGGGCGAAGAAGTCCGGCTCCAGTACCCGGCCCTGGAGACGCTGCCCGTCGGGCACCCAGGGCATCGATGACGGTCCACCAAGCACGGGTGCACTATATGGTGGGGAGAGGACGGGATCCCCATCGGCAACCATGGCGAAAGGAGCGACGATGATGGCGACAGCCACGGCGACGTCGCTGGGCCAGATCGAGGAAATCCTCGGAGACGAAGCCCGCGACCTGCTTGAGCACCGCTGCCAGACCATCCCCCGGGAGCGGCTGCACCTCCCCGGGCCCGACTTCGTGGACCGGGTCTGGGGGGCAAGCGACCGCAGCCCCCAGGTGCTGCGCAGCCTCCAGGCCCTCTTCGACCACGGGCGTCTGGCCGGCACCGGCTACCTCTCGATCCTGCCCGTTGACCAGGGCATCGAGCACTCGGCCGGCGCCTCCTTCGCCCCCAACCCCGAGTACTTCGACGGCGAGAACATCATTCGGCTCGCGATCGAGGGTGGATGCAACGCGGTTGCCACCACCTTCGGCGTGCTGGGATCCGTGGCACGGCGCTATGCCCATCGCATCCCGTTCATCTGCAAGATCAACCACAACCAGCTGCTGAGCTACCCCAACCGCTACGACCAGATCTTCTTCGGGACCGTACGCGAAGCCTGGGAGCTGGGGGCAGTGGCACTGGGCGCGACCGTCTACTTCGGCTCGCCGGAGTCCACCCGCCAGATCGTGGAGGTCGCCCAGGCCTTCCACGAAGCGCACTCGCTGGGGATGGCGACCGTGCTCTGGTGCTACCTCCGCAACCCGGCCTTCAAGGTGGACGGCGTCAACTACGAAGTGGCGGCCGATCTTACCTCCCAGGCCAACCACCTCGGCGTCACCATCGAGGCGGACATCATCAAGCAGAAGCTGCCCGAGAACAATGGCGGCTTCCGGGCCCTCAAGTTCGGGGTCACCTCGGACCTCGTCTACGATCGCTTGACCACCCCACACCCCATCGACCTCACCCGCTATCAGGTGGCCGGGTGCTACCTCGGACGGTGCGGTCTGATCAACTCCGGGGGCGCCTCCGCCGGGGCCAGTGACCTGCGGGAGGCGGTGCGGACCGCGGTCGTCAACAAGCGGGCCGGAGGGATGGGGCTGATCTCGGGCCGCAAGGCCTTCCAGCGGCCGATGGCCGAGGGAATCAAGCTGCTCAACGCCATCCAGGACGTGTACTTGAACCCGGAGATCACGGTCGCCTGATGACGAAGAGATGGGGCGGAGGCCCGCTGCCGCGAGACACCGCCCCAGGGGGGTAGGAACGTTTCACAAGTGAGGCCAGCGGCCATTCTACGAACATCCGATCCGCCGGCGCGACCGTGGTGCACGCCCCTCTGTCCATACGGCGAAACCGAGCTTTTGGTTCCGCCGCCGGATGGCAGCCGATGAGGCTGGCCTTCCTGGGGACCGGCTCGGCCTTCTCCTGTGAGCGGTACAACGGGGCGATCGTGGTGGAGGGACGTCTGCTTCTGGACGCCGGAGCGCCGCTGCTGCCGCACATGCATCGGCTCGGGATCGACCCTGGCGCGATCGAGGCAGTCTTCCTGACCCACTTCCACGGCGACCACGTGCTCGGCCTGCCGCCCTTCCTCTTTTACCGGTCGGTGTTCCGCTCCGGGCCGCTGGCGATGGTCGGACCACCCGGGGTGGAAGAGCGAGTCGAGGCCCTGTGCCGGCTGGCCTGGGGAGAGGACTGGAGCGGGGCCGCATTCCTCCGCTACCAGGAGGCGGAGGCAGAAGGCGAGGTGGTCGGGGTTCCCTACCAAGCGGTCCGCCTCGACCACGGGCGGATGGACTGCCGCGGCTACCGCCTCCGGATCGGGGACGAGGTTCTGGCCTACGCCGGCGACACCATCGCCAGCCCCCCGCTCGACGAGCTGGTGGAGGGCGCCGACGTGGCCGTGACCGAGGCTACCTCACCCGAGGACTCCGACGTCCATACCAGCTGGGAGGAGGCTGCAGCGCTGGCTGCCCGCCATCCCCGGACCCGGTTCATCTTCAACCACGTCTTTCAAGGCAACCTTCCCGGGGCGGCTGAGGACCTGGCAGTGATGGAGGTCCGGGGGCTCCGCTGATCCCCAACTCACGCTTTGACCGGCGGTGCTGGAGAACCGACAATTGAGCGCGTTGCGCCCTGTCGTCGCCACCGCACCGTCGGGCGCTGCCGGGTCTGCGCAGGTCGCGGAGGTGAGTTGCCGTGGACGAGGAGCAGCAGCAGGAATGGGACCAGTTGTCCAGCTCGGTCGGGGCCGGCTTCTTGGTCCGCTGGGACCTGTACGATCGCCAGTCGCTGGAGCGGGCAATCGCGACCGACGACGGGATGTCGGAGGAGGGCGAGTCGCAGCCCTGGCAGGCCTGAGGGAGTGGAAGCAGTGACGCCGCAGCGCCGCCTAGGTGCGGCAGCGGGAGGTCTGTTCGCGGGTGCGATCGCGTTCGGGGTACTGATTTTGGCCGGCTGGCTGCTCTCCCAGCGCCTCTGGCCCGGGGTGCTGGCGCCGCTCGTGGTCGTGCTGATCGTGTTCGGGGTCATCGGGCTCTATGCGGGGTGGATCCTGGGCATGCTGGTGTTCTCGGCGCTGCGTTCAGGGGACGAGGGCTGAGGCCCGGGATCGGTCTCCATTACCCTTTGTCCGATGTCCCCGGTCGAGGTCCTCGGTCCGAAGGGTCCCCAGCCCTACGGCGGCACCGACATGGTCACCTGGGCTCACCACCAGCTCCAGCTGGCAGGCCAGATCATGGACAACCCCGGCGGTGGCCTGCTCTTCGCCAGCCAGACCATCGGCCAGGTCAAAGCTGCCTTCAACGAGGCCGACCCGGAGCGTTGGCAGGCGTTCGTGCAGCTGCTCGAAGGGGCTGAGGATCGCGCCGTCCATCGGCAGTTCCGGGAGGCCCTGGAGTTACTGGGCCGGGCCCGGGCCGAGCTGCCCGAGGCCGCCCCAGTCTGAGGTCCGAGGCCAGACCTCCTCGGCCGTTCAGTGCGGTCCCTTCCGGCGCAGCTCCTCGACCTTGACCAGTGCCCGGCGGAGTTCCTCGATCCAGTCGGCCTCGTGACGACCAACCAGACGCACGCACCAGGCGAGCGCATCGCTCCGGCTCCGGGCCACGCCGGCGGCCACCAGCGTGTCCAAGACCTTGCGCTCAGGCAACCGCAAGCGGGTCATGACCGGAATCGAGAGCGTGGTAAAGAGCACCCGCTCGCCTGCGACCTCGACCCCCCAGGACACCTTTCTGCCGAACTCTCGCTCCACCTGCTGGGCGATACGCATGCGCTCGTGCCGCGTACCCTCCCGAAACGCCCTCACCCTGGCCGCACGGGCAGCAGGTGGTTCATCGGGGGTCAGGTCGTGATGTCCGAGCTCGCCCACGATCAGGACCTCTTCCCCGTCACTCTCGATGTCGGGCGGCCGGGCGAACCACCCCGCGGGCAGACGCTCCAGAACGAACTCGCGGATCTCGGGATCGCACATCGGTGCTTACATTCTTACATAGCGCGATCGCGACCTCAGGCGATGAAGCCGTCGAGCTCCGGATCCGCGAGCGATACCACCCGCTGGTCGATCGTCCCCACGCCCACGAAGTTCATCTCTTCGACGGTGAAGTCATCGCCGCCCACCGCGATGACGAGGCCGACGTGTCCGTACGCACCGTAAGCACTGCCAGCCCTCCACACCACGATCGCACCCAGCGATGGCGCCGAGGACTCGGCGGCGCCGGCGGCGTGAGCGGCCGCCCACCAGTCGGTAGCGTTGCCGTTCCAGGTTACCGGGTGCTGGAAGGCGGCGTAGTAGGTGCACTGCCCCGCGGGGAATGGGTCGGGGAATCCGTGGGCGGGGACCCAGGGGAATAGCGGCGTCACCCGCCGCCCGATCACCCTGATCGCACCGGGAGCACCGTACAGCGCGCCTGGCACCCCCAGCCAGGCGCGCTGTACGGT
>CADDZO010000069.1 GCA_902812395.1 bacterium
CACCCGCTCCAACACCCCCATCTTCTCGAGCTGGGCGGCGACGGTGACGTTATCGATCGGCTCGCCTTCGCGGAAGAGGGTCAGGGCGGCTCGGTAGATCTGGGCGTTGTTCTCACGGTAGAAGTCCTCGGGCGCGACCACGTCCAGCACCCGGGCAAGGGCGGTCGGGTCGAGCAGGATCGATCCCAACACCGCCAGCTCCGCCTCCAGGTCATGGGGCGGAACCCGTGCCTCGGCCTGGGGCGTCGGGACCACCGACACCACCCTCCGGCTAGCGGTCCTGGGTGATGATCAGGTTGACGTGGGCGATCACGTCGCGGTGCAGGCGAAGGGTGACGCGGTGCTCCCCCAGCTCCTTCAAGGGGTCCTTGAGGTCGATCCGACGCCGGTCGACTTCAACCTGGTGCTGCTTCTGGAGCGCAACTGCGACGTCCTCGTTGGTGATAGCCCCGAACACCTTGCCCCCTGCCCCCACCTTGAGGCGACAGACAACGGTCTTGTCGTCGATCGCCTCGGCCAGCTCCAGGGCCTCGGCGCGGGCCTTGGCCTCCCGGCGCTCCGCCGCCTCGCGCAGCCGCCTGGCCTCGCCCTCCGCCCCCTTGCCAGCCAGGATGGCCAGACGGCGGGGGATGAGATAGTTGCGGCCGTAGCCGTCTGCGACCTCCTTGACGTCGCCGGCCTGGCCGACGTTGGCCACATCCTTCAGCAGCATCACTCTCACCGGGATCTCTCCTCCAAACCCTCGATCACGCCCGCCGGCGCGGACACCCCGAGCCGGCCCAGTAGGTAGCCACCAACCTCCCGGGCCCGCCCCAGCAACCACCCCAGGTCGCGATCGAACGTGCTCGCACCCTGCCTCATGGCCGCCCGGTGCTCCTCCACCACCCCCTCCGGGCAGGCATCGACGAACACCTTAACCGCCAGGACCCCCAGCGCGACAAGGTCGAGATCACCCACCACCGGGACCCAGCCGGGCACGTCCACCGGGCTGACGACCAGCCCCAGCACGGCCGCGAGGGCCAGCTTGTGGCCGAGCGGGACCCGGTCGTCGCGGGCCAGGCAGTAGGTGAGCTTCCCGTAGCGAGGGAGCTCGAACAGGAGCGTCCGGAGGCTGGAGAACCCGATCCTCATGGGTAAAGGCACTTCAAGGTACCGCGTCGGCCCGCCCCCAGGTTCCGGCAGCGGCGTGGAGCCGAACGAACTCGCGGACCAGGTCGCCCAGCTGGTAGGCGGCGTTGAGCCCGCTCGGGTTGGGCAGCAGCCAGACGCGGGTCGACCCGATACGGAGCGTCTGCGGCCCTGGTGCTCCGGGTCCGAAGGCGACCTTGTACGCACCCACCCCCAGCACCGCCAACCAGGCAGGACGGTGGCGCAGAACCCGCTCCCGCAGCCGCCGGCCCCCGGCCCGCAGCTCGGCCGTCCCCAGCTCGGCGGCGCTTCTGGTCGCAGTGTCGACCAGGTTGGTGATACCCATGCCCAGCTCAAGCAGCCGTCTGTCCTCGACCGGGGAATAGAGGCGCGGCGTCAGGCGCGAGCCGGCCAGGGCCCCCAGAAGCGGTTGCTAGGGCGGGCGAAGTGATGGCCGACCGCCGCCGAGTAGAGCCCGGGGTTGATACCGCAGAAAAGGATCCTGAGGCCGGGTTTGATGACATCCGGGAGCATGCGGCCACGCGCCGCCTCCAGCTCGGCAGGGCTGGGGCGGCGAAGCGCCTCATCGGTCAGCGGCCGCCAGCCATCGGGCCGGCACATGCCCATCGCATCCGAGGCACGAAGGCGGTCGATCGATGAAGGGCGGGGATGGCCCGGCCGGATCTCGACGGCTGGCCAGTCGTCGTGCCCCCAGGCTCTGATCTCATACCTGAAGTGTCCACGGTGGTGGATAGGCAAGGCCCCCGGCCGGGTCGCCTGGGCGAGGCCAGCCTGACACCACCCCCGCACCTCGGCTGATGCCGGCCAGCGATCGGCAAGGGCGGGATCCGATCGCAGCGGTCGGTTTCGCCCGAATAGCAAACGTGGACATAACCGTCGATCGCAATCCCAAGGTCCACGCGGCGCCAAAGCACCGTCCCGTGGCCCGGCCGGAGCGGATCGGAGCGAGCTGGACCAATCATGGACTCTTCCGTCGGGAGATGGCGTCGCGGACCGGCGCACGATCGGCCCCCAGCGAAGACCTGTGCCCACCCTTTGGCGGCAGGTCCCAGGACCCACGGGCCCAAGTGGACGCCCCCCGCGGTGCGCGAGGACGGTCATCGCATCAGCGCCGGACGAAACGATAGCAACCTTCCTCAGCTCGTCAGCGATGCGCCCGTGCTGGAGATCGATCGGGCCAGGCTGCGGGCGCCCGGCTCCCATCACCCGGGCATGCGGCCGGGGCACTCGCCAGCAATGGCATCGCCGATGCTCTCGAAAATCGTCAACAATGGCTCAATCTTGACGAAATCCAGCAGATGCTGCTAGGCTAACGCCGATAATAGCCATGAGGAGCGCTGGGAGCGACTATCTCGCGGGGCGTCGCGAGGCGGATGGAGACCTACTCGACTCCCGTCTCGCCCTTGCCCTGCAGGCGGCAGGCAGGGCCAGCTGGAGGGACATCGCCCAGTTCCTGGGGACGTCGGAGTCCACGGTGGCCCGGCGGGCACGAGCCCTCATCGCTTCAGGTCTCGTGCGGGTCACCACCATCGTTGACCCGATTCGCTGTGGGGTCGGCTATCCCGTGCTGATCAAGGTCTCCTGTGAACCGGGGGCGGTTCGTCGGGTGACTCGAGCACTTGCCGCCCGAGACGATGTTCGGTTCGTTGGCATCGTCACCGGACGATGTGACGTCCTGGCCGAAGTGATCACATCCTCGAGTCGTCACCTCGGCCGCCTCCTCACCGAGGAGCTCCCCGCGATCGGGGGTGTCTCGTCGACCGACAGCGAGCCCGTGCTCCGTCAGTACAAGGGGGCCCCAGACTGGAGTCGACAGCTGGTCGACTGGCCACTCATCTCAAATCATCTCCCGCCTCCGCGATCCACCCCTGCTGAGCCATTGCAACTGGATCCGATCGACTGGCAGATCGTGCACCTGCTTCAAGAGGACGGCCGACGAACGAACTCGGAAATCGCTGACGTCCTGGAGCTCAGCGAGGCTTCCGTTCGCCGTCGCATCGACGCGATGGTTGAACGTGGTTGCATCAACACAATGGCCCTGATCGACTCGACTTTTCTCGGCTACCGAGTCGAAGCATTCGCATGGCTGACAGTCGAGCTGAACGCGCTACCAGCAGTGGCAACCCGACTCGCAGAACGCTCCGAGGTTAGATATCTAGCAGCCACTAGCGGCCGGACTGATCTTGTTGCTGAGCTGATCGTGCCCAGCCAGGACGACCTGTTTCACTTCCGAGTAGAGGTCCTCGGCAACATCCATGGCCTCGTCTCCGCGGAGACCACGCTCGTCATTGATGCTCTGAAAAGGTCGTATGTGATCGCCCCTCCCGGATCGGAGGAAGCCAGCCGCATCGGTGGATCCACAGTCGGAACCGGGCTAGCCAACCAAGCGCTGCCGCTGAAAGAGGAGTAAGCCGATGCCAATTGTCCACATCGAATTGTTCCCTGGCAGGAGCGAAGTTCAAAAGGAGTTCATCGCCCGGCGCGTGATCGACGCGCTGGCGGAGGTCGCTGGATGCAGCAGAGAAGGGGTCCATGTGGTCTTCGATGAGGTGCAGCCTGGATCGTGGGCCGTAGGTCCGCGGCTCGCCTCGGCAAAACCGCGTTTGAGCGCCTCCGAGCCGGGATACGTGGTGATCAGCACGATCAAGTGCCAGCCGGGGAAGTGGGATCAGTACCTGGTGTGGCGCCGGAACTCCGTCTACCCCTTCATGGCCAGGAGCGAGGGGTTCGTAAGCTCGACGTTGATCGCAAGCAGCACGGATGAAAGAGAGTATGTGATCGTCAACAAGTGGTCTGGACCGGAAGCGGAGCAAGCGTATCTGCAGGATCCACGCGAGGCGGAGCTCCGGCAGGAGGGCAGGGCCTTGCTTGACGAGCTCGCCACCACCAGGTACGCCGGTCCGGCAGTCGACGTCTTCGGTGGCCCGACCTGAGGGATGCTGGCCGTCGTGATGAGAAGGGAGGAGGTCCGCACATGTCACGTATCAGAAGGTTTTTCGACGCAACCGCCCGCGTGTCGCTGACTGCTGTGTTGTTGTGGACTGCAATGGGGTGCGGTCACGGTACCCCGCAGGCCGGAGGCACGTCCACCACCGTCGATGCCGCTGCCCGAGCGCAGCTTCCCGCCCCCGTCCGCCGGTCAGGACTGTTGACCGTTGCAACGTCGTACCAGTGGCCACCATTTGACTACCTCACGAGTACTGGCCGCCCCACCGGGATCGACATCCAGCTCGTGAGCGAGATCGCTTCCACCCTAGGCGTGACCGCCAGGTTCACCAATCTGCAATTCCCGTCCATCGTTCCCAGCGTCAGCGATGGACGTTTTGACATCGGTGTCAACGAGCTGGCGGACATCCCTGCACGTCGTCAGGTCGTCCGGTTCGTCGACTACTACGATTCCGGCCTGTCCGTTTTAGTCAGACAGGGCACGGTAGGAATCACCGCCAGCACGCTCTGTGGCCACACGCTTGCGCTCACGCAGGGCAGCAGCCAGGTCGCCGTCGCCGAGACGCTGTCCCAGCAATGCGTCGCTGGAGGACAGCCGGCCATCCGGTTCCAATTCTATCCAGACAGTGCAGTGACTATCCTGGCTGTTAGCAATGGGCGGGCAGACGCCTTTCTCACGGACGAGGCCGTGGGAGTCTACATATCCAAAACAACAGCCAGAAACCTTCGGGTACTACCTGGGATGGTACCCAACACGAAAGTACTCTCCGGCATCATCGTGGCACGGAACGACAGCGCTCTGGCCACGGCGATCCAGATGGCACTCCAGCATCTCATCGACAGTGGGGCATACATCAAGCTGCTGCGAGGGTATGGTGTCGCCGACGCGGCCGTGTCTCGGGCTACCATCGATGGCGCCGGCACCGAATAGACACCCGTGAGACAGGATCCCTGAGGGAGTGATGGATGTGCCCCTGCCCGTCAATAGCCTGACTGAACGGCAAGCAGGCCCGGGTGTGGTGCGGCGCCACCGCCGCCGGCGATGGGTCGAGGCGTCGCTGGTGGCGCTGGCAGCCGGCTGGATTGCTTATCAGCTCGTAACCAACCCTGGCTTCCAGTGGCCTGTGGTCGCCTCCTACTTCACCAGTGGCGAGATCCTGTCAGGCCTCCTCTTGACGATCGAACTGACGGTCGTCACCCAGGCGATCGGAATTGCGATCGGAATATGCCTGGCCATGATGCAGCTCTCTGACAGCCGCATCACCGCCACGGCAGCCGCCGCCTACGTATGGTTCTTCAGGGGCACTCCCGTACTGGTGCAGCTGATCTTCTGGTACAACCTTGCCTACCTCTTCCCTCGAGTGGCACTCGGGGTACCTGCAGGCCCGACCTTCTTCTCGATGTCCACGAATTCGCTCATCTCCCCGTTTACCGCCGCGCTTCTGGGCTTAGGGCTGAACGAGGGCGCGTACATGGCCGAGATCGTGCGTGGAGGCATCCTGTCCGTTGATGCAGGCCAGATGGAGGCCGGACGGGCGCTTGGCATGACCTCTTTGCAGGTGATGCGCAGGATTGTGTTGCCCCAGGCGATGCGATCTATCGTCCCTGCCACTGGCAACCAGACGATCGGCATGCTGAAGTACACATCCCTCGCGAGCGTGGTGTCGCTCCAGGAGCTCCTGAACTCTGCCGAGACCATCTACACCCGTACCTTCCAGACCATACCTCTCCTGATCGTGGCTTCCCTCTGGTACCTGGTTCTGACCACCGTGCTGTCGTGGGGCCAGTACTACGTCGAGCGCTACTACGCTCGCGGCTCCGCACACGAGTTGCCCGCCACGCCCGCGGCAATGCTGGCGGCCACTATGAGAGGTGCGAGGGCACGACTGGCGGCAGTGCTCAGATGATGAAGGGCAAGTCGGATGGCGACGGTCGGTCGCGTCCAATGCTTGAAGTTGTTAACGTGCACAAGTGGTACAGCTCGAATCATGTACTCCGTGGGATTTCACTCGATGTCTGGCCAGGTCAGGTGTTGTGCGCGTTGGGTCCGTCAGGCTCCGGCAAAAGCACACTCCTCCGCTGCATCAACCATCTGGAGCCGGTCGACTCTGGCCTGGTGTACCTCGAGGGGCAGCTGGTTGGATATCGGCAGATTGGAGGGAAGTTGTACGAGCTCAGTGAACGAGAGATTTGCCAGAAGCGGGCGGAAATCGGCATCGTCTTCCAGCAGTTCAACCTGTTTCCCCATATGACCGTGTTGCAGAATCTGATCGAGGCGCCGATGCTCGTGAAGGGTGAGAGTCGGTCAGCGGCGACCCAGCGGGCGCTGGTGCTGTTGGAGCGGGTGGGGTTGGCGAACAAGGCCGACAGCTATCCTCGAACCCTGTCCGGCGGCCAGCAGCAGAGAGTAGCTATTGCGCGGGCGTTGGCGATGGAGCCAAAGGTCATGCTCTTCGACGAGCCGACCTCGGCGCTGGATCCCGAGCTGGTGGGAGAAGTTCTCGGGGTCATGCGGGACCTCGCCGGCAGTGGAATGACTATGATTGTGGTGACGCACGAAGTCGGGTTTGCCCGAGAGGTAGCTGACATCGTGGTATTTATCGACAAAGGGATGGTGGTGGAGAAGGGACCGCCGCAGGAGGTCCTGGACAACCCCCGCCAGGAGCGGACCCGCGACTTTTTGGCCCGGGTGCTGTAGAGACACGGCAGGCCTGGTGAGGGTCGTGGACGTCATTCGGCGGGACTTTCGACGGCCATGACCAGCCGGCGAGCCGACCGACTCCTCGTGATCGACATGCAGCACGCCTTTGCCGATGACACGAGCCCATGGCACGCACCGGGCTTCGCCGACGCTGCTGCCAATGTTCTCCGTCTCGTCGAGGCCTTCGGCGATCGAGCGATCTTTACCCGCTTCTTGCCCCCGGCCCGAGCGGTAGGCAGCTGGGCCGCCTATTACCGCAAGTGGCCGCTTGCACACCGTCGGAGTCCGATCTGGGATCTCGTCGAACCTTGGGGTAGTCGACCGACGCTCGACTTCTCCACGTTCGCCAAGTGGGATGCGCGGATCAGGGCCCTTGTACGTCAAGCCTCCGCGGTAGTCATGTGCGGGGTCTCGACGGATTGTTGCGTCCTGGCGACCGCGCTGGCGGCCGTGGACGGTGGTGCGCAGGTGCGAGTGGTAGCGGACGCGTGCGCTGCCGACCCGCAGCGGCACGAGATCGCATTGCAACTGCTGCGGCAGCGAGATCCTCAGCTCACCATCACCACGACCGAGATCGAGTTGCGGGTGAACGTGGCGTCCGCCGGAACGGAGTGACCAGTCGGCACCTGTCTAGGAGAGGGACAGAGTGGCGGACCAACGATGCACACTCCAGGTCGAGTTTGGCTGGGCGACGGTCGACGGCCCACACACCGGAGGTGATGTCGGATGACGCCTGCACGGTCCGGATCGGCTGAAGTGGGGATCGTTCTCCCAAACAGCGGGGTTGCGGCTGGCTATGTAACAGCCGATACACTCGTGAGCCTCGCGGCTTTGGCCGACTCCACCGATGTCTGGGATTACGTGTGGGTAGGAGACTCGCTCATCTCCGTTCCGCGCCTCGAATCAGTGGTGCTCCTGTCCGCCTGTGCGGCGCGCACGAAGCGCGTGCGGTTAGGGGCAGCCTGTCAGGCCAGCCTTGGCCTCAGAGAACCGGTGCTCGCGACGCTTCAGTGGGCGAGCCTGGACGTTCTCTCGAAGGGCCGGATGACACTCGTTGCATGTACCGGCCCTAGCCGCGGGGACGGCGCTGCCCGGGAGCGCTCCGTCTTCAGGTTGCATCACGCCGAGCGGGTCCGTCGGATGGAGGCGTGCGTAGAGCTGATCAGACAGGCGAGCTCCGAAGGTGCCCTTCTCACGTCGGTTGGTGACCATCCGGAACTGGTGCCGATCAGCCCCGGGTTCGTACAGCGGCCATTCCCGGTCTGGATCACAGCCAATCCGTCTCCGACGGCAGCCCATGCGGTGGTGACACGAGGCCTGGAGAGGGTAGCGGCTCTCGGAGACGGATGGATGACGTTCGCGGTGCCGCCAGCGGTCTTGTCCGAACGCATCCGGATGTTGGGCGTGATGCTCTCAGCCAGGGATAGGCAGTTAGACCGGGGATTTCCGATTTGCGTCTACGTGGACGTGAACGTGAGCGAGAACGAGCCGCAGGCTATGGACGACGCCGTGGCAACGTGTCGCCTGGAAGGACGACGCAATGCCACCGCTGAGAGTCTGAACCAGACAGCTGCCGTCGGGTCGGTGAGCCGCTGTGTGGAGTTCCTCGCCCCGCTCTTCGAGGCCGGAGCGACGAGCCTCGCCCTGCGCCCTGTGAGCCGAGATCCGGTCCGGCAGATGGAGGCCTTGACGGCCGAGCTGGTGCCCTCCTTGAGGGCCGCGTTGTCCGGCCGGACGACTTCGGCTCGAGGCGATGAGGGTCGAGATCACCTAGCACCGCAGGCTCCGCCGGCTACCGCATCGAGTTGACGGCTGGAACTCTTCGACCTATCCTTCGCTTCTTGCGACTTCGACGGCCGCGGACGCCTGCTCAACCTCCTCAATCTCAGGGTGAGGATCGAGGACACACGCTCGGAACCTTTTGGCCTGCTCTGGCGGGTCCGAACCCGAGGGTCACCAACACGGGGCCACCAGTGAACGGATCGGTCCAGTTCAGGTGGCGCCCGCTCTCGCCGGCTGTCCCTCAACCTCGACTGGCGAGGAGCCAGCGCACCTCCGGACGACATGCCTGGTCCGGCCGGGTGCATGGTGAACCTGCGCTCGGTGCAGGTATTTCACGGGTGCCGTCGCTCTCCAGCAACGGCCCAGGCCTGGTTCCGGCCGCCAGCCACCGCCTCGAGCCGATGCCGGGGGAGCTTTCGCAGCCAGTGCAACCGAGCGCCTCGCCCCTCGCGCCGGATCGTCGGTGGGCTCTCCATGGCCACTGGCATGCAGCCATCGACCTCGGCCCGCTAGGCGTTGCCCACGCGAAGGTCGCCAGGGGCCTCGAGCGCGACCTTCCCATGACGGCCCTGCAGGATGCAGACTCGAACCGGAGCACTTCACCGAGAGGAGGCCGACACATGACCGCACCGTCGTACGCCCACGGCGCCAGTGACGTCCCCCTGTTGGGGGAGACCATCGGGGAGAACCTGCGCCGGACGGTCGAGCGCTTCGGCGACCGGGAGGCGCTGGTATCGCGCCACCAACGCTACCGCGCGACCTACCGCGAGCTCTGGGAACTGACCGGCCTGGTGGCGCGGGGGCTCATGGCCCGGGGAGTGGACAGGGGAGACCGGGTGGGGATATGGGCACCGAACTGCTTCGAGTGGGTGGTGGTCCAGTATGCCACCGCCCGGATGGGGGCGATCCTGGTCAACATCAACCCCGCCTACAAGAGCTCGGAGCTCGAGTACGCCCTCAACCAGTCGGGCGTGAGCCTTCTGGTGTTGGCCGAGCGATTCCGCCAGTCCAACTATGTGGCCATGCTGGAGGAGGTGCGGCCGCGGTGCCCCGCCGTGACCCAGGTCGTGGTGCTGGAGCGGGACTGGCAACAGCTGCTGGCAGACGCGTCGAGGGTGCCTTCCTCCGAGCTGGCCGCGCGCGAGGCGGAGCTGCAATTCGACGATCCGATCAACATCCAGTACACGTCCGGCACCACGGGCTTCCCCAAAGGCGCGACCCTGTCCCACCATAACATCCTCAACAACGGCTACTTCATTGGTGAGACGTTGCGCTACACGGAGCAGGATCGGGTCTGCATCCCGGTGCCCTTCTACCATTGCTTCGGGATGGTGTTGGGCAATCTGGCCTGCACCACCCACGGCGCCACCATGGTGATCCCGGCCGCCTCATTCGACCCGGTGGAGACGATGGCCACCGTCGAGGCCGAGCACTGTACCGCCCTCTACGGCGTCCCCACCATGTTCATCGCCGAGCTCGACCACCCCGATTTCGGCCGCTTCGACTTCTCCAGCCTGCGCACCGGGATCATGGCCGGTTCGCCCTGTCCGATCGAAGTCATGCGCAAGGTGCAGTCGGCCATGAACATGACCGAGGTGACCATCTGCTACGGGATGACCGAGACCTCGCCTGTCTCTACCCAGACCCATCCCCAGGACCCACTCGAGAAGCGCGTGACCACGGTCGGACGAGTTCACCCCCACGTCGAGATCAAGATCGTCGATCCGGCCACAGGCCGGGTCGTCCCTCGGGGCACCCCGGGAGAGCTGCTGAGCCGCGGCTACATCGTGATGCTCGGCTACTGGAACAACGAGGAGGCCACCCGCGAGGCCATCGATGCCGCCCGCTGGATGCACACCGGCGATCTGGCCACCATGGACGATGACGGGTACGTCAACATCGTCGGCCGGATCAAGGACATGATCATCAGGGGCGGAGAGAACGTGTACCCGCGAGAGGTGGAGGAGTTCCTCTACCAGCACCCCGACGTTGCCGACGTGCAGGTGATCGGGGTCCCCGACGAGCGCTACGGCGAGGCGGTGATGGCCTGGGTGCAGCCACGCCAGGGCACCTCACCTACCGCCGAGGAGCTGACCGAGTTCTGCCGGGGGCGAATCGCCACCTACAAGATCCCTCGCTACTGGAAGTTCGTTGACAGCTTCCCGATGACCGTGACCGGAAAGGTGCAGAAGTTCCGAATGCGGGAGATCGCAATCGAGGAACTGGGCCTGGCCCCAGCCCGCGTTCCCACCGCCTGAACGGTTGGCCGGCCGGCCCAACGGGTCGGCCGGCCACCTCCCTCCACCCTCCGACGACGTGGTCAGGGAGTGGGCGGCTGGTCCGGGAGCTCCCCGGAATTCCCCGGCTCGGGCACCTGGCCCGCATCCGGGCGAGCCTGGCCACCGGCCTGCTGGACCTGGGAACCCATCTCCCCGGCTGTCTTCTCGGCCCGGGATCTCCACTCGTCGGTTGCCTGCTGGAGCCGGGAGCCGCCCTCGCGGGCGCGCTCGCCCATCTGTCCGGCACCCGTCTGGGCCTGTTGCGCTGCCCCGGTCAAGCGGTCCCACAACCGAGCCAGCAGCCCCTTGCCCTCACCCGTGGGAGCTCCGCGCTCGTCTGCCATGCTGTCGCACCTCCACGCCCGAATGCGAACCCGGACGCCAACCAGTCCCGCTTATCGCGAGTATAGGCGGCGGAGGCGAAGGGGACCCCGCACCAACTCGCCCGCCGCGTCCCGAGACCCCGGGTACAGTGGACTCCGGGTTGCCAGTGTGGCCCAGGCTTTGGAATGGGAGGTCAGCGGCATGAACATGCTCACCCTGTCCGCCGAGACCATGCGCCGCCGGCGCGGGATCAAGTGGCATCGCTATCCCGAGGACGTCCTCCCGGCCTGGGTGGCGGACATGGACTTCCCAGTTGCACCGGCGGTCCAGCAGGCAATCCGCCAGGTTGTCGACCAGATGGACTATGGGTACCCGCACCGAGACCCGGAGCACGCGCTGGAGGCGACCTTCGCCCGGCGCATGGCGGACCGGTTCGGCTGGGCTGTGGAGGCGGAACGCGTTCAGCCGCTGGCCGACCTGGTCCAGGGCATCGCCGCCTGCATCGTTGCCTTCAGCCAGCCCGGTGACGGTGTGGTGGTCCAGACCCCGATCTATCCACCCTTCCTTGCGGCGATCGAGCTCACCGGCCGGCGCCGGGTGGTAAACCCACTGGTGGACGACGGTCGACGCTTCGTCGTCGACGCCGAGGGCCTGGCTCGGACCGTGGACGCCGGAACTCGGCTACTGTTGCTCTGTAACCCCCACAACCCCACCGGCCGAGTCCTGGAGCGTGAGGAGCTGGAGGCGGTGGGACGGGTGGCAGCGGACCGTGACCTGGTCGTGGTCTCCGACGAGATCCACTGTGATCTCGTCTACCCTGGACGGCGCCACGTTCCTTTCGCCTCCCTGGACCCGGAGCTGGCGGCTCGAACCGTCACCTTGAACTCGGCCACCAAGGGGTTCAACATTGCCGGGCTGCGCTGCGGGGTGGCGTACTTCGGTTCGAAAGACTTGCAGGAACGGTTCCGGCGAGCGCTGCCGCCGCCGCTGTTGGGCCACGTCAACTCGATTGGGCACGACGCCACCGTCGCCGCCTGGGAGCACGGCCAGCCGTGGCTGGACGAGGTGATGGAGCAGCTCCGCTGGAACCGCGATCGGGTGGCGTCCTGGGCCGCGGCCCAGGGGGGCGTTCGTCACCACCCGCCCGAGGCCACCTACCTGGCCTGGCTGGACCTGCGAGCCCTGGCGCTGCCGGCGACGGCCCACTCGTTCTGCCTGGAGGAGGCACGGGTGGGGCTGAACCCCGGGGAGGACTTCGGCCCCGGGGGCGAGGGCTGCGTCCGGCTCAACTTCGCCACCTCACCGGACATCCTCGACCGGATCCTGGAGAGGCTCTCCGCCGCACTGGAGAGGCTGCGCAGGGGCGACCGAAAGGTGGCGGCGAGTAGAGGACGGTAGAGGGCTGCGGGCGGGCTCGAAGGTCGCCTGTCTTCCGCTCCTCCCCACATCCCGCCGGCCTCCCGGCGCCCGCAGTCGACCGTTGGGCCGCCAAGATCCCCAGCGAGCCGGGAACCTCGTCCCGGGTGTTCGCATCCGGCAGGTGTCGGCTCCAACGACCTCTCCTCGAGTGCACGCGGCGGGCGTCGGTGGGGATGGAGCGGAGGGGGGCCATGTGCAGCCCCGGCCCGGCGTCGGCACCGTGCCGAACGCCGCCCTGGTCCAGGCGGCGGCGCCCGCGGGAAGACCACGATGCCGGCCCTCCAGCGCCGTCGCCCGGGGTCGGCTCGACCCGCCTCGGTCAGGCAGTCGCTGCCATTTGTAGCTGCCCTCGCTTCCGTTCCACGTACTCGCGCACGATCGCCGCGCTACGCTCCTTGATCGACTCGTAGCCGCGGATGCGGTCGGGGGCCTCGGCCAGCTCGACCGCAACCTTCCAGTTGGCAGGAGTCAGCTCGGCGCAGATCTGATCCAACAGCGACTCATACCAGACCACCAGCTCTCGCTCCAGCCGGCGGAGCCGGGTCCGCCCGAAGGGATCGATCGCCGTGCCGCGGAGCCGGCGGAGGGGCACCAGCGCCCGCAGCAGTGGGGTGAACCAGCCGCCCAGCTCCAGCTTGTGCTGTAGGCCGCGCTGCCGCAAGAACGGCGGGTGGAGGTTGTAGCGAACCCGGGGGGCGACGAAAGTACGCTCGATCCGTTCGCGCCACTCGGCCTTCAGCAACAGCCTGGCCACCTCGTACTCGTCCTTGTAGGCCATCAGCTTGAAGAGGTAGCGGACAGCGGCCTCGGTCAGCCGGTGCGACGAGGGCATGGCAGAGCGTTCGGCTGCGGCCACTCGAAGCACCCGCTCCAGGTACCGCTCAGCGTAGCCGGCGTCCTGGTAGCCGATCAGCTCGGCCACCCGGACCGCCAGCGAGCGCCGGATTGGCTCAGGCAGGGCCGAGCCACGATCCAGCAGGGCCAGATACCGAGAACCGTCCTTGCTGCCCAGCCTGGCCCGGTAGCGGTCACGGAGCGAGGTCTCGTCCGGCTCCGGCTCGGCAAACAGGGCCTCCACCGCCTCGGGCCGGTGGCGATAGAGCCGGCCGTATCGGAACGCCTGCAGGTTGTGCTCCACGGCCACCCCATTGAGCTGGATCGCGGCTTCGATCGCACCGGCCGAGAAGGGCAACCGTCCCGCCTGGTGGGCCACGCCCAGCATGAAGGTGTTGATCGTGGTCTGGTCGCCGAAGAGCCGCTCCACGGTGCGGCCGGCTTCCACCCATTCAGCCACCCGGCACCAAGGCTCGACCGCCCGGGCGATTGCTCCCGGCCGAGGCATCGCGAACTCGACGTGGCGGACCGCCTCGGCCGTCGGCTGTAGGGTGGCGTCGCCCACCACTGCGGTCCGCTGCGGCCCCATCCGATCCGCATTGACCGACGCCACGGCTCCCAGCGCGTCAAGGGCCAGGAAGAGGTCGGCCCGGGCAATGCCGACCTTGTTGGAGCGGTAGGGATCGTTGTCGGCGACCACGGTCAAGGAGGAGAGGACCGCACCGCCCTTCTGGGCCAGCCCCGTTTGATCCAGGCTGTGGACCCAGTAGCCCTCGATCAGAGCGGCATAGGCCAGGACCTGGTTGGCGGTGACCACGCCGGTCCCCCCGACCCCGGGCATGTACACGCGGTAGCCGTCGCCGGGAACCTCGGGGCGAGCGGGCTCGGGGACGGCGTCGGCGCCCAGCTCCGGCGGCTGGGGCCGCACTCTCCCCCGGGAGTAGACGGTGAGGAACGAGGGGCAGTCGCCGGCGAGGCAGGAGTAGTCCTGGTTGCAGGCGGTCTGGTTGATCTGGGTCTTGCGCCCGAACTCGGTCTCGACAGGCTGCACGGCCATGCAGTTGGACTTCTCGCCGCAGTCCCCACAGCCCTCGCAGACCTCCTCGTGGATGAACACGTGCCGTTCCGGCTCCGGCAGGCGCCCGCGCTTGCGCGCTCGTCGCTTCTCGGCCGCGCACTCCTGGTCGAAGATGAGGACGGTGACACCGGGCACGGCCCGGAGCTCGCGCACCGCATCGGCGTAGCGCTCCCTGGGCCAGATCTTTGTCTGTGCCGGCAGGCTCCCCCGGATTGCCTCCGGCTGCTCGGAGACCACGATGGTGCGCCGAACCCCCTCGGCCTCCAGTGAGCGGGCCAGGGAGACCAGGTCCGAGCCGCCGGTCGGCTCCTGTCCACCGGTCATGGCCACGTGCCGGTTGTACAGGAGCTTGAAGGTGATGTCGATCCCGGCCGCGACGCAGGCCCGCACCGACTGCGAGGCGGAGTGGAAGAACGTCCCGTCACCCACGTTCTGCGTGAAGTGGGTGGCATCCACGAACGGTGCGGCGCCGATGAAGGCGGCCCCCTCGGCGCCCATTGGAGCGGCGTTGATGGTCTGGCGCTCGGGCTGGGTCATCATCGGCGCCATCCCGTGGCAGCCGATTCCGCCTCCCACCGGCTCCCCGTCCACGGCTACCGTGGAGCGGCTGTGAGGGCAGCCGGGACAGTAGTTGGGCATTCGGCGGGCGAAGGCGGCATAGGGCCGCTCCCGCACACGGGCGATCTCCTCCAGCCGCCTGCGTGCCACCTCCCCCGCCCCCAGCCCCAGCAGCCAGGGCCCCAATCGCTCCGCCACCGCGTCCTGGTCCAGCTCGCCGTGGTACGGAAACCAGACCTGGCCCTCCGCATCGTGCTTGCCCAGGACCAGGGGGCGGTCGGGAGCGTCGTAGAGCGCGTTGCGGAGCTGGGACTCGACCAGGTCCCGCTTCTCCTCCACGACCACCACCTGCTCCAGACCCCGGGCGAACTCCCGCGCCATCGCCGGATCGAGCGGGTACACCATGCCCACCTGGAAGAGGCGGACGCCCAAGGCGGAGAGAGCCGGACCATCCAGACCCAGGTCGCGCAAGGCCTGGACCACGTCAGTGTAGGCCTTGCCAGCGGCGGCGATCCCGACCCGATCCCGCTCCCCCCGAACCGCGATCCGATTCAGGCGGTTGGCCCGCGCGTAGGCGAGGGCGGCCGGCAAGCGTTCTTCGAACAGGTGGCGCTCCAACTCGACCGACCCGGGGGCGAAGAACACGAAGCTCTCTGGCTTGCGGAATCCGTCCAGGTCGGGGACCACGATCCGAGGGCGCTCGGGGTGGAGATCGACCGCGGCCCCGCCGTCGCAGAGGTTGGTGACGCACTTCAGTCCCACCCACAGCCCGGTGCAGCGGGAGAGCGCGATCCCGTGCAGCCCCAGCTCCAACAGCTCGGCCACCGTCGCCGGAGCCAACACGGGCATACCGCAGGCGACGAAGTCCCACTCGCTCTGGTTGGGCAAGGTGGAACTCTTGGCCTGAGGGTCGTCTGCGGCGAGCGCCAGCAGGGCCGACCCGGCCGGGCCTCCGCCTAGGTTCGCATGTCGGAACACGTCCAGGCAGCGGTCCACCCCCGGGCTCTTGCCGTACCAGATCCCGACCACCCCGTCCAGGGAGGAACCGAGAATGCCGGTCATCTGGCTTCCCCAGACGCTGGCCGCGGCCAGCTCCTCGTTGAGGCCGGGGACGAAGCGCACCCCGAGCGGCTCCAGCCAGCGCCGGGCCCGGGCCAGCTCCAGGTCGTAGCCGCCGAGCGGGGAGCCCGGGTAGCCGCTGATGAAGACCCCGGTCCGAAGCCCCGCCGCTCGGTCCCGCCGGGCCTGCTCCATGGGCAGGCGCACCAGGGCCTGGACCCCGGTCATGAACGCCGTACCCTCGGTCAGCTCGTACTTGTCCTGCAGGCCGACTGCTCGCCCCGCCGTCGCTCCTCTCATATCTGGATTCTGACTGGTCGCAGAGACGGAGAGGGGCGTCCGGACCGTAGTCCGGGCGCCCCGAAGCACGGTGGGGGATGAACCGGGTCTACGACGTCGGCGTGGGCGAGGGCCGGCTGTGGCCGTGCCCCTGTCCGTGGTCCTGGGCGTTGGTCTGACCGCTGGTCTGACCGTGGCCCTGCCGGTGCGTGGACCCGCTGGACCCGCTCCCGCCGGCCTGCCGCTGGGAACCGGCGCCGTGGCCGGCTGGAGTCGGGCTGGGGACGTTGCCCGCGGGGACGTGGCTGGCCCGCTGGCTGACGCCGTGGGTGCGAGCGATTGCGCTCACGCAGCCACCGATTCCGCGGGAGGTACTGGTCCGCTCCTGCTTGCAGTGCTCGACCGCCTGGACTACGGTGTGGCCCCAGGTGGCCGGGTTGGCGCTGCCGGTGGCGGCGGTCGAGCACTGCAAGCAGGAGC